>JBAYWJ010000254.1:0-5570 GCA_041674125.1 Kiritimatiellia bacterium | reverse complement strand
GACCGGGTCGGCCGGCATGTAGGGCATCACCAGGAAACCTTCCTTGGCCAGGATTTTTGCCGCCGCCAGGGTTTCAACCGGGTCGGGCATGAGGTGCTGGGGATTGGGATGAATTTCCACCTTGATCAGCCTGCTGCCGCTGAGCTCACGGGCGATATGGGCGGCCTGGACGGCCTCGCGCGCGTCGCGCGCGCCGGAGGTGTTGGGCATGATGGTCAGGCCTTTTATTTTTAGCAATGGCGCCAGGAGATCATCGGCGGGCATTTTCAGGTTGACCCGGCGCAGGGCCACCGTGACGATCCCGGCGCCCGAGGCCTTCACGGCCGCGGCCATGGTGGCGGGATCGGAATACTTGCCGGTGCCGAGAAGGAGGCGGGAAGAAAATTTCAGGGGGCCAAGCGCAAGGGCATCCGTTGATGGTTTTGTTTTCATCTTTGATCCAGATTTTTTGTCATTCGGACGGACAAGGCTGTCCGTCCCTACCCACATCAAATTCTTTAAAAAGTTTCAAGTGTCTGCAGGCAGGGCGGGACAGCTTGTCCCGCCATCTTTTCATCCGGCCCGGCCAGCCACTGACGGATTAGTCATGGCGGATGAAACTTTCATGAAATTCAGGAAATACGTTTCTCCCGGCTGGCTGCGATAAAATTCGCGCCGTATTCGTCCTCGCCGGTCAGAAGCGCCTTTGCCAGCTTATAGGGTTCCCCTTCCGTGTCCAGGGCGCGGAGGATATCGGCGTTGATCTGGGAAGGATCCACGATGCCGCCGTCGCCGCCGGCTTCCACGGAAAGCGCGGTGAAGACCTGGTTGATGAGCTTGCGGCAGGGCATGCCGAAGGAAACATTGCTGAGCCCGCCGATGACGTGGATTTCCGCGCCGTACTTCCTGCGGGCGGCGGCGACCGCCTCCAGGAACATCTTCCCGTTCAAGGGGTCGGTGGAGATGGTGTAGACGAGCGGGTCGAGGTGCATGGCCGGGTACTTCACGCCGGCGGCCAGGAGCTTGGGGATGAGCTTGTCAAAGTTGGCGATGCGCTCCTCGACCGTGGCCGGCAGGCCCTTTTCGCCGGCGGCGGAGGCCACCACGGCCGCCTTGTGCTCGGCGACCGGGTCGAGCAGGGCCAGGCGCTCCAGTGAGATGGAATTGACTACGGGCTTCCCGCGCTTGGGATCGCAGGCCTTCAGGCCGGCGCGCATGATCTCCACGTTGGAGGAATCGATGCTGAGCGGCAGCTTGGAAAACTTTTGCACCGTTTCCGCCGTCCACCGCATGGCCTTGAGGCGCTCATCGAGGTTGTTGCTGAACTCATCCACGTTAACATCCAGGTAAGTCGCCCCGGCTTTCTCCTGCTTAACGGCCATGAAGCGCAGGTAATCGAGCCCGGCCTCGCGGTCGGCGCCCTGCCCGTGCATGCCCTGCCAGATGGCGGCGACGCAGTGCTTGACCTTGCCGCTTTCCCAGTCGCCGCCCTTGAGGACGCAGTCGGGCACCGGCATGAATTTCTTCACGCCGCCTTCGCTGTAAATCACCGCCGGCCGGCCGTCGGGGGCGGCGCCGACCATGTTGCCCTCCCGCTTGAACACGCGGGTGCAGTGGATGTTTTCGCCGATGATGATGAACTTCTTGATTTCCATTGTTTTCTCCTTGCGCGCTTGCGGCCATATTCAACGGCCGGTATGGAATATTTCAAATAAACGGGGAGCATTCAAGGGCAATGTCCCCTAACACCCCCACCAAGCAGCATATTCAGAATGAAATGATCGTATATTCCGCGGGAGCATAACCGCTCGCAGCTATTATGGAGAACGGCCGGATAACCGGCTCTCTTTTTTACGCATCCAGGTGCCGTTGGCCACAACGATATCTTTGGCTGTCACGTGGCGGTAAACAATATTGATCCGGTCCTTGTCAACGATCTCGCCTTCGATGAATCCATCCTCGTCGGCGTAGTGGAAGCTTTTGTTGTCAATCCCGATCACGGCCACGAAACGCTCCGTGGCGCGCTGGGACTTGAATGTGCCGTGCAACACCCTGCCCTGCTGGTTGGTGATGGCCGCTTCCGCCGTAATGGTGCTGAACTCGCTGCGGTGATGAGTTTTATCGCCGGGCGCATCGCCCTTGACAATGAGCCCGCCCTCGCCCTTGACTTCCCAGGTTCCCCGCAGATCGGGTATATCCGGGCCGGCCAGGCCAACGCCCGCCCTTGACAATAAAACGGCCATGGCAATCAAAACAGGCATCAATTTCATCCCACACCTCCATTGGTTAACCCATTGCCCGGGCAAAACCGCATCGGGCCCGCGCAAACAAGGGCAGCATATTGCCGCGCCCCGGCCAGATCAAGCATGAATTCACATAACATCCCGGCCCAGAATAAAACGAGGTATTAAATCCAAGTGGTAACGGAAACGATAAGATGCAGGTATTTTAACCGGCAACAGCGATGGGGGACGGCAAGCCTCAGCCGAAATAGCCGGAAGGATCCAAAAGGTGGGCGGGGTAAACGCCCGGGGGCGCATTGCTGAGGTAGGCGCCTATTTCTTCCGGAACAGCCGCGGCAGCATATAATTCGAAGTGCAGCATGCTCATGCGCCCTTTTTGCTTGAGGCATCGGATATATTCCGGCGACGCTTCACTAATTTTATCGGGATTAAGCACCTGCCCGACCCGCCCGATCACCTGCCGCTCCTTGACAATCTGGCCGGGTTTTACCTCCACGCCGCCCAACTCCGCCCAGCGGCCAATGAGGCCGGTGTGGCTGTCCCTGATCAGAACATAGTAAGTCGTGTTCCAGTAAACCACCTTTTCCGGCGAGGTGAATATGCCCACCGCGATAACCTTCCCCTCCTCGGCCGCGCACACCGGGCTTCCGGCAGGGGCGTAGATATCGACCCCGCAGTGATACCTGTCGCCGCGATGTTCCCAAAACGAGCCTGGCATTCCCGGCCGCGGCAGTTTTTTCTCAAAGCTTTCAGACACTGGCCATCTCATTGATTCCTGTCTCCTTTTAGCTGGGCATTACTGACAATATCGTTAGCCTTGCCTGTTATCGCCGGTGAGGCTGGCGGCAGGTGCCGCACGATCAGGGCGATGGCAGGGATCAGCAGAAAATAAAAGCCGGCGTTAACGAAAAAAACCGTCCGCAGTCCCCAGTGCCAGGCCACCAGCCCGCTGACCAGCGGGGCCGCCATCCAGCCCAGCGACTTGGCCGTCAGCGCCCACCCGAAGATGAGCCCGCGCGAGTCAGCCGGGGTGGTCTTGGCCAGCCAGATATGAAAGACCGGGTCGAGCCCGCCGGCGCAGAAGGCCGCCCCGAAGCGGCCGGCAAAAAGCTGGAAAAAACCTTGCGAAAGGCCCATCACGATCGTCATGATCGCGGCTCCGAAGGACGAATACTTGCCGATGCGCGGCGGCGCGATCCGGTCGGCCAGGCGCCCGAGGATAGGTCCTGCCAGGAACCCGGCGATGCCACCGACCGCGGCCAGGGAGCCGGTGCGGAAGGAGGCGCCCTGAATCGAGCCGTGCATTTCCTGGATGAGCAGCGGCAGCCAGGAATAATCAAACAGGCGCACGAACCCCATGGCCGCCATCAGCCCCAGGATAGGCAGGGCAGGCCCGATTTTCGTCCAGGCCACGCGCACGCGGTCATCCAGGCCATCAACCCCTGCTGTCCCAGTCGCCGGGTGAAAATCCTCGCGGGTGCCCACGAGCACCAGCATGGCGGCAAGCAGCATGAAAACGCCGGAAGCCGCAAAAGCCATCCGGTATCCGAGCCACTCGGCAAAAAGGCCGCCCAGGAAGGCGCCGGCCATGTTACCTGAAAACATCGCGGCGCTCAGAATGCCCAGCACCGTGCCGCTGCGCCGCGGCGGGCAATTGACGGAAACAAAAGTCTGGGCGGCGCTGGCCGAGCCCGACAAGATGCCCTGCAGGAGCCGCATGGCGACCAGGAACTGCGCGTTCGGGGCCAGGCTCATCAGCATCAGCACGAGCATGCCGCCGAAGTTGGCTCTCAGGAGCATCACGCGCCGCCCGTAGCGGTCGCCGATGGCGCCCCAGACGGGCGCGCTGACGGCCATCGTCAGGGGGGTTGCGGCCGCGAACAGGGCCACCCAGAATTTAAGGCGGCCGGGCTCGGTCACCCCAAGCTGCTGGAGATAAAAAGGTGCGAACGGAACGGCAAACGAAAAAGCCAGGTGCGCCAGGAACTGCGAGAGACCGACTACGAGCAGGAGGCGCTGCCATGGTTTCACGGGAGCGATTCCTCCCGCAGCCGGTCCAGATTATCCTTCCTGAAAGTCATCCAGGCCAGCCAAGCCCAGGCCAGGCCGATTCCGGCCCAGGCGCACACGCGCACAACCGCCGCAATGGTCGCGTCATAATCCAGCGCGTTCCAGCGTGAAAAAATATTGAACCAGTCATGGTCTCCGCCCCCGACCAGCGGCAGCTCCTGCGCGCGCGCGTCGGCCATGTAATGCGCCACTGAAAAAAAATTCTCGAAAAACCAGACCCAGCCGGCGGCGAAAGAGACGGCCAGGCCCTGGCGCCAGAAACTCACAACCAGCACCAGGGGGAAGACGAACTGGCCGAGCGTGCCGCCGTAGAGCTCCATCGCCGGGCCGAGCAGGCCGAAAAAAATGTGGCCGGCCTCGTGGAAAAGGAGGTTAGCGCCGTCAAGCAGGAAGACGCCCTGCGACCCGGACTTGACCAGGGCCAGCACTATCACGAGCACGCCGGCTGAAAAGGTCGTGAACTTTATTTTCGAAATTGGTTGCCAGGCTTCAGCGGACATTGCAGAACCTCACCCCAGCCGCGTACCCCGCCGCCACAGGCGGCGTGAAGGACGGAAAGAACGGGTCTTGACCCCATGCGAAACATAAAACTTTTCCGCCGGGATATTGGGATGGGATGAGAGTGGAATCGTCGTCCTGATAATCTTTTCAATGCGGCGCACGTCCTGCCCCTGCTCGGGCGTGGCGAACGAAACGGCGCGGCCTTCCTTGCCTGCCCGGCCGGTGCGCCCTATGCGGTGGACGTAATTTTCAGGATCGTCGGGCAAGTCGTAATTTACCACCAGTTCTATCCCGGTCACGTCAATGCCCCGCGCGGCGATATCAGTCGCCACGAGGATGCGATATTGGCCGGCTTTAAAGCCGCGCAACGCTTCTTTGCGCTGGGCCAGGGAACGGTCGGCGTGGATTTCCGCGACGGATTGACCCGAAGTTTGGAGGAGCCTTGTCACCTTCGCGGCGGACCGCTTTGTCCGCACGAACAAAAGCACTGCGCCGGCATACTGCCTGAGCAGCTCATTGAGCAGGTTTCCTTTCATCTCGTGCCGCACAATGAACATTTCCTGCGAAACCAGTTCGGCCGCCGTACCGGAGGGGGCGATCTCGGTCTGGACGGGGGTCTGCATGTGGCGCGATGCGATCCTGATGATCTCGGGCGGGATAGTGGCCGAGAAGAGCATCGTCTGCCGCTGGCGCGGGACGGCTCTAAGGATGCGCTCGATCTGCGGCAGGAAGCCCATGTCCAGCATGCGGTCGGCCTCGTCCAGCACGAGGATGCCG
>JBAYWJ010000253.1:0-5572 GCA_041674125.1 Kiritimatiellia bacterium | reverse complement strand
CGCGGGCTTCGCCAACATCGAGGGCGGGCAGATTTTCCTGAACGACGTTCACATAAAGCCCTACGAGTTCGGCCACCAGTTCAACCACGACCCGTGCCGCCCGCGCCGCCTGCTGCTGCACAGGCGCGAGATTACGCAGCTGGCCGGAAGCCTTGCGCGCAAGGGAATGACCCTGGTGCCGCTGGCGCTCTACGTGAACGGCCGCGGCCTAATCAAGGTTCAGCTGGGGCTGTGCCGCGGCCGCCAGGCGCCGGACAAGCGCGCGCGCCTGCGCGAAGAAACCGACAAGCGCGAAGCGGAGCGCGCCATGGCCGACCGCATGCGCCGCTAGGCGCCCGGTTAAACGGTGCGGACGGCGATTTGTTATACCAGCCGAATATTATTCCAGGATGATAAAAAACAATGAGAAAAGAAAAAAAAACCGCTCCCTGGCCGTTCCTCAAAAAATACGATTGCGAACACCTGCGCCGCATTGCCCTGCCCCTCGGCGGCATCGGCACCGGCACGGTTTCACTCGGCGGCCGCGGCGATTTGCGCGACTGGGAAATCATGAACCGGCCGGCCAAGGGATTCGTGCCGGCATACCATCGTTACGGCCCGTCATTTTTGCTTTATGCCAGGAAGGGCAGGGCTAAGCCGGTCACGCGCCTTCTCGAGGGGGAATACCCGGAGGAAATGTATGATGGCTCGGTCGGCGCGAAGGGGTTGAACCACGGCCTGCCGCGCTTTGAGCATTGCTCTTTTGCCGCGGCGTATCCGCTCGGGCAGGTTTTTCTGGCCGACCGTGAGGTGCCGCTGCGAGTAACTATCCAGGCCTTTAATCCTTTTATTCCGGGCAATGTGGCAGACAGCAGCCTTCCGGCGGCCGTGATCAGGTTCCGGCTGCACAATCCCGGCAGGGAACAGGTTACGGCTTCGGTCTGCGGTTCGCTTCCCGCTTTCATGGTCGCCGACGACAGTGGCAAAAATCCGCCCCCTTACCTTAACCGCAACATATTCCGCGCAAGCGGCAGCATCCGCGGGATATTCATGTCGCCTCGCGGGGGGGATCGGAGAGCGGAAAGATGGGGCACGGTTGCGCTGGCGACCACCGCCTCCAAAAATGTTTCCAGCCGGATTGCCTGGCAGGACAAGGGGTGGGGGTCGGCGATGCTGGATTTCTGGGAGGATTTTTCCGCCGACGGCCGCCTCGACCCGAGGCGGCCCAACAGGGGCGAGGTCAACCCGGTTGCATCCCTTGCGGCGGGCGTGAGCATAGCACCGGGCGGCACCGCATCCATAACTTTCCTGGTCACCTGGCACTTTCCCAACCGCTACAGCTGGACGCCTTCGGTCAAGGAAAAGAACGGATGCTATTGCTCTGACCGCCGGGAAGACTGGATTGGAAACCATTATGCGACCGTCTTCCGGGATGCGTGGGATGCCGCTGTCCGGACAGCGGCGCGCCTGCCGGAGCTGGAAGCAAAGACGGTTGAATTCGCGCGGTCTTTCTGCGCCCAGGACCTGCCGGTTGCGGTAAAGGAGGCGGCGCTGTGCAACCTGACGGCGCTGCGCTCGCAGACCACTTTCCGCACCGCCGACGGCAGGTTTTTCGGGTGGGAAGGCTGCTGCGACTCGCAGGGCTGCTGCCACGGCTCCTGCACCCACGTTTGGAATTACGACCAGGCCACGCCATTCCTTTTCGGGGAGATCGCGAAAAACATGCGCGAGACCGAGTTCCTGCTGGCGACGGACCGGCGCGGCAAGATGTCCTTCCGCGTCAACCTGCCCGTCAGCCGGGCGCGCGAATTCGGCAAGGCCGCCGCCGACGGCCAGATGGGCTGTATCATGAAGGTTTACCGCGAGTGGCAGCTCTCGGGCGACGATCTTTTCCTGCGAAAGCTTTGGCCCAAGGTCAGGAAGGCCCTGGCTTTCTGCTGGATCAAGGGCGGATGGGATGCCGATGCGGACGGCGTGATGG
Organism: Kiritimatiellia bacterium; assembly: GCA_041674125.1. Classification (GTDB taxonomy): domain Bacteria; phylum Verrucomicrobiota; class Kiritimatiellia; order JAAZAB01; family JAAZAB01; genus JAQUQV01. The sequence continues at coordinate 3,612 of JBAYWJ010000253.1, read as the reverse complement.
AAGGCTGCCAGCACAACACGATGGACGTGGAATATTTCGGGCCCAACCCCCAGATGCAGGGCTGGTACCTTGGCGCTTTGCGCGCCGCCTCAGAAATGGCGTTTCACCTGAGGGACTTCGGCTTTGCGGAAAAGTGCCGTCGCCTCTTCATGCGCGGGTCAAAATGGATGGACGGGCGCCTCTTCAACGGCGAATATTACGAGCATCAATCCGGCCCCCGGCGGGGAAAGATTCCGTGGCGCCGTGCCTGCTGGTCGGGATGGGGGCAAAGGATTTCCGCCGCCCGGATTACCAGCTTGGCCGGGGCTGCCTGGTCGACCAGCTCATCGGCCAGCTCATGGCGCACCTGTGCGGGCTGGGATACCTGCACCGCCCCGGGAATGTCCGCCGGACGCTTGCAAGCATAATGAAGCACAACAGGAAAAAATCATTCCGGGGCCATTTCAACTGCCTGCGCTCTTTCGCGCTCGGGGATGAGTCGGCCCTGCTCATGGCCAGCTACCCGCGCGGGCGGCCGGCAAATCCCTTCCCGTACTTTACCGAGGTCATGACCGGCTTCGAGTACGCGGCCGCGGCCGGCATGCTTTACGAGGGCCAGGTTAAAAACGGCTTGCGCTGCATTGGCGACGTTCGCGCGCGCTATGACGGCCGGAAGCGCAACCCGTTTGACGAGGCCGAGTGCGGCCACCACTACGCGCGGGCCATGGCCAGCTGGGCGGCGGTGAACGCCTTGACCGGCTTCCGATACTCGGCCGTGGAGAAGAGCATGGAATTCGCCGCGGGCCGCGGCCCCTGGTTCTGGTCCACGGGCCTGGCCTGGGGCGAGTGCCGCCAGCACCCGGCGGGCAGGTTCATGCGGGTTGATTTGAGCGTCCGTTCCGGAAGCCTTGCGCTGCGCAGCTTCCAGATAAAGGGAGCCGGCCGCGCGGGATGGCCGCTGGGGCTGGTCCTCAAGGCCGGCGAAACCGCCAGGTTCAGGGTCTGGCTTTGAGGCTGAATGCAATGTTCAAAGGCAAAGAATGGATCGGCTTCCTGCTTGGGCTGCTGGCATCTGTAATATTCGCCAGCTTTTACATAATCGGGCGCCTGGTGTTCGGGCAGTATGACGCCGATCCGGTGGCCTTCACTTTCATCAGGTTTGCGCTGGCAGCCCCGGCCTTTGCGCTCTACGCCGTGTTCAGCGGCAGCGGCAAGCCGCTGGCCCATGCCTTTACGAGCCGTTTCTGGCCCATGCTCGGCCTGGCGCTGAGCGGTATCGTGGGCGAGGGGCTGCTGCTGATGGCCTCGCTGAAATACACCACTGCGGCCCGCAGCAGCCTTTTTGCCAACACGTCGCCCATCCTTACGGTTTTTCTGGCCTATCTTTTCATGCGCGAGCCCATGGGCCGGAAGCAGTGGCTCGGGATGCTGGCAGGCTTTGCAGGCATTTTGCTTGCGATATTCAGCCGAAGCAAGGGCGATCTCTTCATGGCCGTAACAAGCTGGGGCGGAGACCTGCTCGCGCTGGCATCGGCTTTTTGCTGGGCGGTTTTCACCGTCCTCGGGCGGCGGCTGGTTGATGCTTCCGGGGGTCTGGTATCCGGCGCAGCCAGCATGATAATCGGGGCCGTCCTGCTGATGCTTCTCTCCTTGTTCTTTCCATATCCGTGGCAGCATTTCGGCGACTGGCGCTTCTGGGCATACGCCGTCTACGCCGGCATAATTGTGTCCGGCCTTGGAAACATACTCTGGATAGTCTCCCTGAAACATTTGGAGGCCGGCCGCCTGGGTGCCATGGGGTACATTTCATGCATTTTGGCCATGGGCGGCTCGTTTTTCTGCCTGCAGGAAAAGCTGGACGCCTGGTTCGCGGCCGGGGCCGCGCTCGTTTTTGCGGGCGTCTATTGGATGATGCACAAGGCCGGCCCGGGCGGCAGAACGTGATATTCAAGCCTGGCCCGGCAGTGCCGATAAAAAAACAATAATATATTTGCTTTTTCAGGGATATTTTCTATAATCCAAAACAATTGTAATGATTTTTGTCCTGCGGCAAGGTGCATGCATAACCAACGGGCGGCTGAATGAACATATGGGGGAGGTCGCGATGAAAAGATTAGCGGGTGTGATCGCAGCGTTGTCAACGGCAGCCGCCATCAACGCGAGCGCCATATCAATAGACGCCATCACGGTGGCGGGAACGAACAGCGCTTCCGGGCCGGTCACGGTGACCGCCAATATTTCCGGCTTGACCGGCTCAGGCTATTGCATGTTCAACGCGGCCTCCGCGGACGGCCTGTACCGGCGTTATTTTCCGGGCGGCAACATTACCGGCCCGGCCTGGAGCGACGATACTTGGGTGCCCTATTTCACGGGGAACTTCGCGCTCGAGGTGATTGCCCTCGATTATTTTAATAATATTCCCATCGGTTTTGCCACGGCTTCAACCACGGTCACGGTTACGCGCGCCGTATCCGGAACGGTCAACGGCATTAAATTCCTGGCCGCGCCTTACGATCCCAACGGCGCATGGGAGAACGCGGATCTTTCCAAGGTCAAGCTCAATGACATAGGCATGGTAGAGGATCCGACCGGGCTGGACGTGCTCGGGTGCAATCTGCTCAATGCCAATCCGACCATAACGCCCGAAATGACGGAGGAGGAAATCGAGATCGCCTATACGGACACCTCGGCCTACAAACCCTCCGGCACTCCGTTCCGTTTCGACGTTTCCCTCCACGCCCGCCCGCACGGCTTCATGGGCATGGGCGAAGTAAAGCGCTGGGTCTGGTCGCCCTATGACACGAACAACGTCGAGGGGCCGGGCGTCCTTGTCATTGATATCACCAGCTGCTCGCCCTGGCGCAGCGGGTATGCCAGCCCGCTCGGGGCGCACGTGGGCTTTGCGCCGCTCTTCGATCCCGTCGGCACGGCCGCAATGCCGACCGGGGTGATTATGTGCACCAGCGCGCATTACCGCGATGTCGCTCCCACCAACACGGGCGCCGATGCGCGAATCAGGGTGGGCTTGAACGTCTCCGGCCACACCGGTACCAACAGCTATGTCAAGATGTTCATGTCGGACTCCCTGCTGCTGAACCAGTACGGGATCACAAACGCGAATGACGCAACCAACGCTCTGGCGGGGTTCGTGCAGCATTTCAACACCAACGGCGTGCCGGTGGATGACGTGACACAGGTCGCGGCCTCTTTTATACGGATCGAGGGCGGGACAAACGTGGTGTATGATTACAACAGCGACGGCGTCGGTGATTCCGGTTATGAAACCCGGCTGGAATTCACTTTTCAAAGCTCGGTTTCCGCCCAGTTCGGCATGATGTCGACCGGAGAAATAGCGGTTGCCGCCATGCCCGTGGCGGCGGACTTTGACGGGGATTCCAAAGCGGACGCGGCGATCTGCAACACGAACGGGAACTGGAAGATCAAGCTTTCGAGCGGCAACTACGGTCTGGTGCCGCTCGCCGGGTTCCTGGGCGGGGCGGGCGCGACGGCATACGCGGCGGACTTTGATGGCGATGCCAAAGCGGATCCAGGGGTGTATTATGAAAGTCTGGCGCTCTGGTCGGTCAAGCTCTCGTCGATCGGTTACCTGCTGCCGACAGTGCTGACGGATTT
>JBAYWJ010000252.1:0-5619 GCA_041674125.1 Kiritimatiellia bacterium | reverse complement strand
CGAGGTACTCGCGGCCAGGGCGAAGGCTGACCGGCACGGTGTAATGCCAGGTCATCCGGCTGGATGGCGACGGCAGGCCGCTGGTCAGGTTTAGAACAAAATTGGTGCCGCGCCACAAATCCACCGCCACGGTCCCCAGCGCGCGCGCGCCGGACCAGGCCACGCACAAATCGCCGCCGTGGCGCGCGACATCCCCGGCGGCCGGACTTGTAACGGCAAAACTTGTCACATCAATGGAAACAACGGTTGTGCCGGAGAGATGCCCGTCGCTGGCCGAAAAGCGCGCGGTGTGCCCGCCCAGGTCGCCGGCGGCGGAGGGAGTCCAGGTGAAAACGCCGGAGCCGTTGCCGCGATCCGAGAAAGCGGCGCCGGGAGGGCCTTCCGGCATGCTCAAGGCGGGCGCGGTGCCGTCAGGGTCGGCCGCCGAGACTTCAAAAGTCAGCGCGTTGCCGAGTTCCACGGTCTGCGCAGGGATGGAATGTATGCCCGGGGGATTATTGAACAAAATATTGACGGTAATTTTTCCCGTCCCTCCGGCCGGGTCGGCCACCTGCAAGGCAAAACTGTCAGTGCCGCGATAGCCTTCCTGCGGCCGGTAAGAAACAATCCGCGCTGAACCGGATCCAGCAAGCGAAGCCGTCCCATGCGCGGCTGCGGTCCTGAAGCTCCATGCGAGGGATTCGCCCTCTGCATCAGAAGCATGCAGCGCAAACGCGATACCTCCCGGAAGGTCCGCTTCGCCATAACGCTGCGTTATGACAGATCCTTCCGTAAAATCCGGGTGCCGGTTATAAACGCCGGCAAACGCAGTTGAGATGCCCCTGTAAACGGTCTGGTTCTGGGCGCAGGGCGCCGTGTAACCGGGCAGCTCGCCATAGGCAACAACATACGCGCCTTCGGGCGCGGCGGCTGCCGCCAGACCGCCCGTTGACGAAAGAGCGCCATGGTAGGAAACCGGGCATGAAGCCATCCGCCAGGAGCCGGAAGAGGGCGTCACAGCAATCGCCAGGGTGCCGGCCGGGTAAGTGCGGGCAAAGACGAAGGAATAGTCGCAAGAGAGCCTGTTCCCGGCCAGGTCGCAGGCATTGGAGTTGATTGTAACGGTGTAGACCGTCGCCAGGCTGTAGCTATCCTCGGGCTGGAAGACCAGTGTGGTCCCCTCCCAGCACAGCGTGCCTTCAATTTGCGGCTCAACCGAAAAAGCGGCCCGGGTCATGACGTCATCCATGGCCGCGCTGAAGGTTATCCTGATTTCGGCCAGGGGCTCGACGTTCCGGGCGCCATCCAGCGGCAAGGTGAGAACGATCTCCGGCGCGGCGGCTTCATTGGTATAGCCCGCCCACTGCTTGAGACGCATGGCCGGGTCGCCGAAGAGCGTGAAGATCTGCACAACGTTCCGGCTGCTGTCCTGAATATTTTCGTGGGTCTTGAACTTGGCCCGCGTCATGGCCGGGCCCAGCGCAAAAGCACCCTCACCGAAGATGGACCCGAAGAGGTTCTCCACGATTAACTTCTGGTGCGGGGGCACGGAGAGCCCGGAGGGCGAAAAACAGGCGCAGGCGCCGCCAGCCGGTTTCCTGAGCAGCTCCTCGGCCAGGCCTTCATAATCGTAATCGGGAGGATAAATGAAATACCCGTTCCAGCAGGTGGGCGTGACGAAAAACGGCAGGGCGGCGCTGTTGGTCAGGCTTTCAAGGTCACTGACCTGGAAGAGGTATTCGTCCGCCCAGAGCCGGATCGAGCCGTGGCCGGCATAGTGCGCGATGAGCGCCCCGGCATTGATTCCATTGGTAAGGGCTGCCTGGCATGTCGCAACGGAGTTGCTGGCAAGGTAAATTTTTTCGCAACGCGCCTTGTACCCGGCTGGCAGCCGATTATAAACGGCCTCGCTGATGGCTTCGAACTGGGCCTCGTTATCGGCCGCCAGCATCACCTTGCCCGCCCAGTCCTGCACGGCGGCGCTTTCGTAGCCGATTATTTTATCCGCCATTTCGGCAGCTTCATCCGCGGTCCGGGCGGGCAGGCGGCCCACGTACATGTCCGGCAGATAATCGTCGCCGCCGTCCAGGGCAACGAACCAGTTGTCGGAAGGGGCCTCGAGGGAATTGGAGTCGTGAACCAGCTTGGCCGGGACAAAATTCACCGACCCCATATCCTCGTAATTCCGGTAATCATAGCTGGCGTCTCCCGCCAGGAGCAGGAAGGCAGGCGCGGGCTTGCGCCAGTTGGCGCGGGCATAAATCATGAAATCGCGAATGGCATAAGGCGTGGCTATCCCGAAGCTGAAATCGTCGTAGACATCCTGGATCCCGACCGCCTTTACCCTCAGGCCCTGCGCGGAGCGGAAATCCGCCAGGGGCCGGACCGCATTGGTGAAGGCGTCATGCGCGATGATGATGTAATCGGCGCCGTTCAAGGTGCTGCGCAGGCCCGCGGAGGCGTCTTCGGCAATGGCCGCCGGAACCAGGGCGGCCGACGGCGCGAGAACTGCGAAGGTAATATTGGTTTCCCCTGCGGCCAGAGTATCCGCAAACTCGACCGTAAAGGGGCCGGCGCCGGACACCACTGTATTGGTTATGATGGCAACATTGGTCGCGCCCGCCACGCGGAATACCTGAAGGTCGTTGGTTGAAAACCCATCACAGATGTAGACCCCCTCCGGCTCGGCCGACGGGAACATGAGCATGTTCCCGGAAGCCCGCAGGGATTTAAGGTAATCAATTTCAGCCCAGTTGACCAGGACCTGCTCGAGCGCGGCACCGGTGTCGCCCGCCAAAACCAGCGTAATGGTGTTCGTGCCCTCAACCAGGTTGGTCTGTGAAGTTTCCGCCGAGTAGACATACTGGCCGTATCCCTCCCAATAACCTTCTTCCAAGTCGGTTCCGTTTAAATTCACCCTGATCCGGTGCGCCGACAGGCAGTTGATGGCGCGCAAGGCTACCCGGATCCCGGCAGTGCCTGCTTCGGCAGAAACATCTGCGAGCACCGGATGCAGCTCAACCGGATCCGACGGGCTGTTGGTAGCAACGAGCATGTCGCTGAAAAACCAGTGGTCGTCATCCGGTGTTTCGTCCGGCAATTCATCCTGGTATGTTTCGTTCCTTTCAAAGCGCTCCGTATAACCGACCGAGGCCAGTGGATTTTCGCCCGCGCCGGCGACGCCGGCCATCCGCAGGGCGCTGCCGGCGGCATTGGTGGCATGGTAGAGCCAGTAGATATTGGCATCGGTAAAACGCGTGTCGAGGCCGGCGCCGTAAAATTCAAAATAATCGTTTGTCCCGAACCCGGCGGCACCGTCGTCTTTTACATGCAATGGAATTTCCACGCCCTGGTTATAGACCCTTATGCTGTCCATGGCCCATTCACTCAGGTTGGTTACCCCGGCGCTGTTTTCGAGGTAACCGGCCGTGATCCGGTAAATGCCGTTGGTTATCACGGTCAGCTTGTAGATGCCGGTGTCTCCACCGGGGACGCCTTCCGGGTCAATACTCCAGCCGCCGCCATCCTCGCCCTCGCAAATAAAAGGATTGGTATCGGCCAGGAATTCCTGGTAGTTGGTTTGACCGTCGCCATCCGGGTCTGCGGCGGCGTCGTTCAGGGCCGGATTCAATCCGTAAATATTCTCCCAGTCGTCGGTCAGGCCGTCGCCATCGCTGTCCAGGCCGGGATGGGCCGCCACCGGCCCGTGCAATGCCGTGCGGCCGCTGAACTCCACCTCTTCTAGCTTGTAGTAATAGGTCATTCCGTTGACCACGTTGTCATCCACGAACTTGTATTCCCTGCCGCGGCTGGAGGTGCCCAGGCCCCAGATAAAATTCGGGTTGACTTTAACATAGGCACCGTCCGGCGCGGAACTGCGATAGAGGTTGAAGCCGGCGGTGTTGATTTCGGCTTCTGTTTTCCAGCGGATGGTTACGCTGTTATTGCGCCCGATGGCCCGGAACCAGCCCAGCGCAACGCAAGTGGGCGCAAACCAGTTAAGGGTGTTGCCGCCGTCGGTGTAGCTCACCGGCATGATCGCGTTGGAGGCGGAATTGACCGAGTCGGCCACATTCACGTAATTAACCGCCCAGGCCCCGCCCGGGTCCGAGGGGTATATCTCCCAGCGGTCGCCCACCCCGCCGCCGTAACGCCTCAACTTGATGAAGTTGGAGGGCGCCGGTCCGCCCGAAAGCTTAAGCCCGTTCGAATCGGTTATTTTGTAGACATTGGTGACCCCAAGCTGGGGCGCGAAGTAAAGGACCGAGCCGATGGACTGGGTGGCGACCAGCTGCGCGGCCTTGAAGCCATCCAGGAAAACCACGCCGCCGGTGGAGACGTTTTTGACTTCCAGCGTGGACCAGTTGTTTTTCCAGTTGTTATTGGTCGCGGCCGGATCCCAGGCACCGCCTGTGGTTACGCGCTGGCCGTGGCCGGTCACCTCGTTGAGCTCCAGCTCGGAAAGCTGCACGGAATTGGCCGAGCCTGGCCCGTAAACGCTGTCAATCTGCAGGCGGTAAATGTTGTAGGCAGTCGAGTTACTGAAGCTGAAGCTCTGAGTCTCAAACCGAGCGCTGAAGAACTGGCCGGTGCGGGTGTCGAGCGTATCCCAGCTGGTACCACCGTTGTTCGAGCCAAGCAGACGCCAGTCCCGCGGGTCGCGCTCCGGAAAATCGTTGGCCGAAGAGACGGTGTAATTGACCACCACGCGCACGTCGCCGCCGGCATACCGGTATTGGATCCAGCTGGCGCGGGTGACCGGGTTATTGGTGGCAAAGTCCAGCCACTTCGTGGCGAGGTTGTTGTCAAAGGCCTTGAGCATGTCCTCGCCCGCCGGGGTCGCACCCATGACCTGGGCCGAGACGGTGCCGAGCCCGTCGTCGGTGGTGTCGAAGGGCGCCGAGCCATCCAGGACAACGGCGCTTGATCCGGCGTTGAAGATCCCGTCCGATCCGTCCCAGTCCCCGGCGCAATAAATCTTCGAAGCGCCAGCGCAGGTCAGGACGGCCGCGTTGGTGATGCTGCCCTCCACATCCAGGCCGGCACCCGCCGAACTGCCGATGGTGATGGTGCCGCCCCCGTGGACCAGGTTCCCGGCCACGCCGAGGTTGTTGGTGCCAATTGAAAGAGTGTTGGTGTAGCCGGTCGTATTGAGCGAATTGACCGCGGCGGGTTTTGTCAGGACGCAGTTGCTGACGCTGTTGGCATCGAAAAAAACGTTGATGTCGGAGGCGGGTATGCCCCGGCGGCCGGGACCGCCGGAATTGGTGGCCCAGGCCACCACCGTATCCCAGCGGCCGGTGCTGCCGACGTTATAGAGGCTGACCGGCCGGCGGCAAAGCTGGGGGGCAATCATGAACGGTTCCTTGTATGGCGTCGACCGGACCGAGGCATTGTTTTCAAGAACCTGCTCGGCCGACCAGGAATTGCCATCATGCCATGAAAAATAATATGTATAAGCACCGCCCGCAAACCACATGCCCAGGATTTTGCCGTCGCCGGTCCTGCAAGCCTGGACGACGTAATTGCCGGTGGCAGCGTTGACTTCGGCCTGCCAGGTGGCGGAGGATGGGTTGGCCGCATGCCGGGACCGGCCGCGGGTAGTGTCGCCGTAACAGACGAGGGCATGGCCGGCGTTGG
>JBAYWJ010000251.1:0-5641 GCA_041674125.1 Kiritimatiellia bacterium | reverse complement strand
TTTCTAGTGATCGTGGTAAACAACCAGCCCGGCATAGCAAAGGGAACCCTTACCGCCAAAAGGCTCAAAGCCATCAACCGCAGGCTCTCCGCGCTCCTGGCCGAACAGGGCGCGCAATGGGACGCGCTCTATTACTGCCCGCACCATCCCGGGCCGGGAATGCGCAAAAACCCCTTTGCGCGCAAATGCCAATGCCGTAAGCCCAAGCCCGGGCTCATATTGCAGGCCGCCCGCAAACACTCTATAGACCTGCCATCGAGCTGGATGGTCGGAGACGGCCTCAACGATATCCAGGCCGGCAAGGCCGCCGGCTGCCGCAGCATCCTGGTCGCCGACCTTAAAATCGAACAGGTTGAGCGGTTTTTCGACCTCTCAAGCAGCCGGCCCGATGCCGTCGCCCGCGACCTGCAAGCAGCCTCGCAAATCATCCTGAAAGCAAAAACCCGGAGAAAGAAATGACACCTTCTAAACCTGGCAGCGTTTCCATCGTCGTCCCTTTTTACAACGAGCAGGAAGTCCTTCCGGCGATGCATCAAAGGCTTGTTGAGTCCCTTAAAGATTTTCCGGGTGAAACCGAGTTCATATTCGTTGATGACGGCAGCGCGGACAACTCGGCGGCTATTTTGATGGAAAAAGCGCGCGTGGACACTCGCGTCAAGCTGATCAGGCTTTCCAGGAATTTCGGCCACCAGATTGCCATTACCGCGGGCATGGACCACGCCGGCGGGGACGCGGTGGTCATCATTGACGCCGACCTCCAGGATCCGCCGGAAATCATACCGCTCCTGATCAATAAATGGATGGAAGGCTTCGAGGTGGTCTACGCCGTGCGCGAGCAAAGGGCCGGGGAGACCTGGCTGAAAAAGGGCCTGGCCGCTTTGTTTTACAAGATATTCCGGCGCATGGTTGACTTCGATGTGCCGGCCAATACCGGCGATTTCCGGCTGGTTGACAGGAAGGTGCTGGAAGCCCTGAAGGGAATCCGCGAGCGCCATCGCTTCATGCGCGGCCTGACGAGCTGGGTGGGATTTAAGCAATGCGCCGTGACCTACAAGCGCGAAGCGCGCAAGGCCGGGACAACCAAGTATCCGGTATGGAAGTCATTGATCCTGGCATGGGACGCGATCACTTCTTTTTCCAGCTCGCCCCTGATGTGGGTGACCGGCTCCGGCATTGTAATCGCCCTGCTTGGGGTTCTTGAAGCGCTCAGCATTATCATCAACAAGCTGCGCGACCCAAGCGGCCCCGTCCCCGGCTGGGCCACGATCATGGTGGCCGTGTTGTTGATTGGCGGTCTCCAACTGATCAGCCTGGGTGTAATCGGCCAGTATATCGGAAGGATCTTTGACGAGGTAAAGAAGCGGCCGCTTTATTTCATATGCGAAAAAAACGGCTTTTGATTAAAGGTTTCTTCGGAGTTTCCACTTGGCACTCCTGTCAAATACAACGCTTAAAGAGTCGAATAACCATTCTTATAGAAAACAGCAAATTCACTTTCTCAAAGTATCCTTTTGAAAGCTGTTTCGAAAAGTAGAACTTGAAAACAAGCCGCACCAACCAAAACGGTGTTTGCTCCAAAACATTCTTGAATCTTAACAAGAATGGCCATCGCACAAGAAAAGGAAATAGATTTGCAATTCTAATTATCCGACTCTTGTCTTTCGCCGAATAATTCAACAGTGTACATACAAAAGGATTGTCAGGCAATTGTGACGCAGAATCATAATAGCCGTTTTCTATAGCGTATTGTGTCAACTTAAGTCCCGGATAAGGCATGAAAATCGCCGTATATCCGAGTCTCGGCTTAGCATTAATGTTCATCCTGATGGTGTCATACATGTCTTTGATCGACTCGCCAGGGAGCCCGATCATATTACCTAACCTGAATGACAATCCATGTTTATGCATCAAATCTGCCGCGGAACTTATATCTTTGTCAGATATATTTCGTTGCAGTATTGTTTTGCGGTAATTTTCGTTTCCGGTCTCAATACTCCACATCACTTCGGCGCAACCGGATTCCTTCAGCATCCGTACAAGATCGCCTGTTACCAGGTTCGGTCGTACTGAACAATTATATCTGAGTCCGATCTCTTTTGGAAACCTCTCGCAAAATTCGGTGAGCCACTTTTCCCCAAGCACGAATGTGTCATCAGAAAAGACTACCCGCTTCAGCCCATATCGAGTCTTTACATATCTGATTTCTTCAAGCAAATATTCAACACTTTTCTTTCTAACATAAGGGCCGCACCCGCTGAACATTTCTTTCAAAGTTCCATTGAAACAGTAGCTGCAATCGTATGGGCAGCCTCGCCCTGCGAGAAACTGTTTTGACGGCATATCCCTCAACAAGTGGTTCCTGTTATAAATCAATTCTCTGTCTGGGAATGGGAGACTATCTAGATCAACGAACATTGCTTTTCGAAAAGCATGCCCGTCGGCGCCCCTGCCGTTTAGGACAATATTTCTTCCATCTTTAAAAGTTGAAGCTATGAAATCGCATAAAGCCAGCTCGCCCTCCCCAATGCAGGCAGCATCTATCGTTGTTCCGCTTGTCATAAAAAAAGGATCATATGTTGGCCCCGGCCCGCCTATTAACGACACTAATTGACAGCGATTATTTGTAATTTTAAAGCGCGATTTTAAAAACCTGTCGAATCTAGAATATTCTTCGACTTCACAGGAAAATGCAGAGTAAAGTATCAAGTCAAAAGCAAAACGATCTATTTCCTTGCATATTTTATTCCAGTTCTTACTATTTATATATTCTGGAATAACGCCGGTATTCTTCAGAACTGCTATAAGGGAACCTATACCGTGCGAATCCGATAATCTGTCCGACAAGTCCACAAAGACAACTTTCATATCAACTCAATTCCCGATTTTTTTACCAATCGTATTATTATGTTGCTTGGATTTACATCTGAATAAATCTTGTCTCATTTTCCGGAATTGCGAAGTGAATCTATGGGACTGCCAAGCTGCCATGGCGCATGCGAGCCGCCCCGGAACAGGCCTATTTGCCATGGTTTACATGAACCCCTGATTTGTAATTTACGTTTATATTTTTTCTAACACTATGGGCCGACACATTTTTACCTTCATTATTCGTTCTATTTTGTGCCGCAATATTCTCTATTTCACAACTCCCACGGGCTCATAGCCGGGGCCGCCGATGCCCTCGACCACCGTCAAGGCATAACCGCTGCCGGACAGCAGCACCTTCAAGATTCCGCCCTGCTCGCCATACACCACCACATCCCCCTTCCCGTCCCCATCGTAATCCGCAGGCACCGCCGCGTAGCCGTTGCCCCCGTGCACCGCCTGCGCCGTCATGTAGCTGAACCGCGTCATCATCACGCTCCACTCCCCGCTCGTCTCCTTGTACACCGCCGGATCGGCCTTCCCATCCCCGTCAAAGTCGGCCGGCACCGGCAGGCGCCCGGAGCCGCCAAACTGCAGGTTCATCGTGAAATAATCCAGCGTCGAAAGCCTGAAATACCAGTCCCCCGTTGAGCGCCGGTACACTGCAATATCCGACTTGCCGTCCCCGTCGTAATCCGCAGGCACTGCCTTATAACCGTTCCCGCCCAGATTAACCAGGAGCGCAACATACCCGCCCGCGGACGGCAGGATTATCCACTCCCCGGATGACTCCCGGTACACGATCGGATCCGCCAGGCCGTCCCCGTCATAGTCCGCGGGAACCGGCGCATACCCTGAACCGCCAAAGTCAATTACCTGCACCGCGTAGCCCAGCTTCGACAGCATTACCTGCCACTTCCCGCTGCTCTCCCGGTACACCGCCGGGTCCGACTTGCCGTCCCCATCGTAGTCGGCCAGGACAGGCTCGTGCCCGGGCCCTCCAAACACTATGCTTGCCGCCTGGTAGCCGCTCCCCGAAATCATCACATCCCATTTACCGTTCGACTCCCGGTACACCGCCAAATCCGATTTGCCGTCCCCGTCGTAGTCGTTGATCAGGTGATAGCCGGTATCCGGCGGAGGCACGGGGTTGTTGGTGTCCGCCACGTAGATCGTCACGGGGCTGGAGCGCATCGCGTGGTTGTTGCTCTCATCCGGATCCGTCAGGCCGGAAGGATACGCGTGCCGCACACGCGCAAAAACGTTGTACGCCCCGCCCGTCACCGCCCCGGGCACGGTCAGCTTTACGCGCTCCCCGGAAGGCACCACCAGTGATGCATAGCTTCCCGCCGCCAGGGCCTGGTCGCTCGCACAATCCCCCATGCTGATGTCGTCCGCATCCCCGAAGACCGCGTTGGCCGAAAGATACACGTCCAGCGCTATCCGTGTATCGGGGCTGGCCATGTTATTCGGCCCCTGGTTCAGCAGGGTGGCACACACAGCCCCCGGGTGCTGCAGGTTGGTCAGGGTGTTTGGCAGGAATACAAGGTCGCTCAGATACAGGTCGGCGCTACCGGCGGGCGTCGGCGGAGTATAGCTCACGTACCCGCTGTCAGGACTGCTGAACTCGCTCGTCGCCTCGTCATTTTTCGCCTTGACCCAGTAATAATACGTCACCCCGGCCGATACGCCACAGTCGTCATAAGACAGGCTGTTCGTCGTCTGGGCCAACAAGGTTGCCGAAGCCGACTGGTTGCTCGTGTTCCGCCAGAGCTCGTAGTTCAGTGCCCCGGCCACCGTGCTCCATGAAACGGCCACCTTGTTGGAATAGGTGCCGTCGCTCGCAGTCACGCCCGCCGGGGGATTAAGAACATTCACCGAGGGCGCCCGGTATCCCGTATCGTAGGCGGTGAACGCGCTGGCTCCCGCCCCGTTGGTCGCCTTGATCCAGTAATAATACGTCGTGTCCTCTTCGACAACAGTATCATCATACGATGTAGACACGGTGGAGGCTATCTTCTCCGCGCTGTTGGTGTTGTTCTCCGTGTGCCGGTATACCTGGTATCCCGTCGCCCCGCTGGAGGCCGTCCAGCTCACCGCCACCTTGTCCGTGTAGGTTCCGTCACTGGCCAAAACATCAACTGGCGCGGCAGGGATGGGAGGACTATCATTGTATTCGTAAGCCCCAATATCAACAACACCATTAACAATCCTGGAATTGCCGTCCAAGTCTTTGCTGCCCAAGTCGCCCGGGTCAGACATCCATGGAAAGTTGGTTCCTTTATTGATGCATGGCGAGCCGGCCTGCAACCTGAAATCGGATGAAGATACAAACAGCGGATCATCAGTAATGTTATTATTGCCGGATAGTCCTGGCGAACATGAATTCATCGTTGTAACTGGCGATATAATGTTACCTCCAGGATTATCCCTGATGATACAATTATACTGATAACCATATCTTAATCCAGAGGAATTGTTTACGGCTACGCAGTTATAGAAAACACCGCCACAGGCAGCCCCGCCTCCAGCGGTTGAAGTGTTGCCTGTAAATATACAATTATAAAAGATTCCTCTACCATGAGTGCCGCCGCCGTTCAGACCATTTATGTTATCTTTGATTATGCAATTATAAATTTTTGGATTTGCACCGCCCGGCACGTATGGACTCCATGTTCCGACTTGGTTAGGACATTCAATGCCGGGCGCGTTGTAATTGACATAACCGCTTCCGGTCAAGTTGCCATTGCATACAGTAAATCCATTTAAAACGCTG
>JBAYWJ010000250.1:0-5656 GCA_041674125.1 Kiritimatiellia bacterium | reverse complement strand
TTGAAAATGCAATTGACGAACTTGTTACCGCCTCCCCCGACCAGATCGTACTGGCCGGCCGCGGCAAGTCGGACTACCAAATCATCATGCCGGACTGTTTCCCTGATGCCAGGATAGGCTTGATGATGACCAACACCGCCAACCTCATCCGGGCAGCCTTTGCCGCCAACGGGTTCACGAACATGACGGTTGCCAATGAAAGCGCCCTTGACACGACCCGGCCAGCGATCTACCTGGGCGACACCAAGTTCGCCCGCGCCAGCGGAGTGGATGTGCGGAAATACGCCGACTGGACTTTCACGCACAAGGCCATCGGCAGCAACCTTGTCATCGCCGGCTGCGACGAGCCCTGGACAGTCAAGCCGCCTACAAACGGCTGGCGGGGCATCAACGGGCTGCCCCGCATGGGTACGGTGAAAGGCGTCACGGAATTTTTAAAGCAATATGCCGGAACGCGCTTTCTCTATCCCGGCGAAACCGGGATTGAATTTCTGAGAATGCCCGTCATTACGGTGCCGAAGGACCTGGATGTGACCAAGCCCCCCCTTGTGCCTTTCTTCATTACCTTTTCTGCCGGCCTTGATTTTTTCAGCATCGCCAACAACTTTTTCCCGCCCTTTGACATCACATACGGCGCGCACACCTGGGATGACGCCATACCCGCATCGAAATACAGGGAAAACCACCCGGAATATTTCGCCATGATAAACGGCCAGCGCTCCTGCAACATCAGGACCGGCCACCCGGAATGGCAGAACCGCCCGTGGCTCCAGCATTACTGCATCTCGAACCCGGACGTCCGTGAACTTATTTACAAGCACATGCTGGAACAGGCCGACATGGGCTATAAAATCATTTCGCTCGGCCAGCCCGACGGCTTCCAGCCGTGCCAGTGCGAGGAATGCGACAAGCTTTACAACACCGGAAAGAACTGGAGCGAAAAAATATGGATCCTGCACCGCGACCTTGCAAAGCGCCTCAACAAGGACCGTACCGGCACGAAGGTTTTCCTGCTTTCCTACGGCCACACCTGGATGCCGCCGGAAACCTTCAAGGAATTCCCGCCCAACGCGATCATCATGCTCTGCCGCATGTGGCCGGAGCACCTCAAGGCCTGGGGCGAATGCAAGGTGCCGGCCGGCTACGCCGGCTACCTGTACCTGTGGGGAACCTACAACACCCTCGCCTACCTGCCCTCCACAACGCCATCCAAGATAAACGACGTGGCGAAGAGCATGCACGCTTTCGGCGTCCACGGCTTTCACCTGGACGCCTCCTTCCACACCTTCGGCCTCGAAGGGCCCTCTTACTACACCTTCGGGCGGACCTGGGACGACCCGGAAAACCTCCAGGTCAAGGACATCCTCGACGAATTTTACGAGGGCGCTTTCCGCGAAGCCTCCATTCCCATGCGGCGCTTTTACGAAACGCTCGACCACGCCATCCGCTTCACCGAGGACATGCCCCGCTCCTACGAGGACCCCTACGGGCGCACACGCCGCTATGTTGAAAGCGATCCCCTGAAGCTGATCGCTTTCATGTATTCGCCGGATGTCCTTTCCGAGCTTGAAACCCACCTTGCCAAGGCCGAAAAGATGGCCGTTTCCGACAAAGTCAAGCGCCGCCTGGCGCTGGTGCGCCTTGAATTCAATTACGTCCGCCACATCGCCACCGTGGCCCACCTCCACAACGCCTACCGGGTCAAGCCGGACGAGGAAACGCGCGCTCACCTCCTGGACGCGGTGGATGAGTGGAACGCCTTCCTCGACCCCATGTTCAGCAAAGACAAGTTCAAGTTCATGCGCTGTAAAATCCCCGGCTGGCCGGAAATGCCTATCTTCAGCGGCCACAGCCACCATGCCGTTTCGCTCTCGGACTGGGCGCCTTACAAGGCCAGCCCGCTCTGCTGGGACACCAAGGCCATGCGCAGCGCCCCGCTTCCGGGCGCCAAGCGCCTGGTTGCCAAGCCCACCAACAGCCCGGTCACCATGGACTCGGCCGGGTGGAACATGGCCGCGCCGGAAAGCCTCGGGAACATGCCGGGGAGCCAGGGGAGCCTGGAGCGCAAGACCTGCTTCCGCGCCCTTTACGACCGCGATAACTTTTACCTGCGTATTGAGTGCGAGCTCTCCGGCGCCGCCACGAACTTCCCGCCCCTGGCCGAAAAGGAGCAGGACCGGCTGAAGCAGGAAACGCTCGATATCGCCATCGATCCCTTCGGCCAGCGCGAGAAATTCCTGCGCTTCATCGTCAACCCGCTTCCCGCGCCCACCTACTCGGCCGCCAACGGCTTCATCACCGACCAGCTCGACCCGCGCTACCGCAAGGATGACGCGACCTGGAAGGGCGACTGGACCTACGAGACGCGCCTGGAGCCCGGGAAAAAACTCTGGCTGGCGCTCCTGAAAATTCCCTTCAGGACCCTCGGCGTGGATCCGCCGGCCCCGGGCGCCTCCTGGAAGGGCAACGTGGCGCGGACGCACTTGGGCGAGCAGGACCGCGTCGAGCGCTCGATCTGGTCGGCCGGCGGCAGCACGAAAGACAGCGCCGACCGCGAGGCGCTGGCGGAAATAATCTTCGACAACGCCGAGGGCACGGCCGCCGGCGACTCCTCCCCGAAAAACCCGGCCCGGGAGGCGCGCGAAAAACTGTACAAGACGGTTTTTGAAATCCCGCCCGAATGGAAAACCGTGCCGAACCCCCTGCCGGCGCCGATCGGACCGTGGGTTTTCAAGATCGACCCGGCCGATAAGGGGGTCAAGGAAGGCTGGGAAAAGCAGGACTTGGACGATTCCGGCTGGATGCCGATTGCCGTGCCGGCCTTCTGGAAAGAGACGGATGCGGGCGATTATCTCGGCTACGGCTGGTACCGGACGGCCTTAAACGTTCCGGCGGAATGGAAGGGCAAGCCCGTCAGGATCCTGTTCGGCAGCGTGGACGGCCAGGCCTGGGTGTACCTGAACGGTAAGCTGGCCAGGGAGCGCACGATCGAGTCCGAGGGCCGGCAGATCGCAGAACTGTGGGACAAGGCTTTCGTCGCGGAGATAAAGCCGGAAGATGTAAATTACGGCGAAAAAAACATCCTGGCCGTGCGGGTCCACAAGACCATGGGCAACGCCGGAATCTGGCGGCCGGTGATCGTGCATGCGGCCGGTAATACCAGGCAATGAAATTGTTCAGATCGAATATAATAAATAACTGTCATACCCGCCTGCTATGTAGCACTGCGGCCAGGACAGAATTGCAAGATTGCTGTTGATTAAATGTAGCGGCTGTTCGAGTCGGCGAGAACTGCTTCCTTTGCCGTTCTTGCGAACGGCCGCTACAACTAAGACTGAATCAGATGTAGTGGCGGTTCGAGAGAACTGCAGAAATTGACGTTCTTATGAAGGCCCCTGCACAAAAACATGTGAATCAATAATAGAAAGGAAAACCATGTCAAACTGTCCCGAAACCGGACTGCCGCTTGGAAACCAGAAACCTGCCATGCCCCTTCCCCATTTTCCGACCCGCTGGCAGGCGGTGCTCTGGCGCAACTGGGGGCTCCTCACTGACGCGCGCCTGGCGCGTGTTTTGAAAACCACTGAAGCTAACATCGCCGATGCGGCAGGGGAATTGGGACTCAAGGCGGCCTCTGATGACGGCACGGAACGCCTCTGGCTCAAGCGCGGCTATATCACCCTCATCCGCCAGAACTGGCACCTGCTGCCCTATCCGCAGCTCCTGCAGCTGGTTGACCGCACCCCGGCGCAGATGGCCTACGCGCTCAAGGAGGATGACTTTCTCTGGAACAAGCTGGGCGGCTTCAAGCCCGCCGCCGATCCAGTCGTCTGGTCGCCCCTGAACGCCTCTGAAAAGAAGCAAACAGAAAAAATAAGGGCGCTGATATTAAAGCACTTCGGCCAGCTCAACGCGCCGCCCGCGGAAAAGCCTTTCGAGTTCATTGCACACTACGGGCGGCTGAAGCCCCTTAAGGCCGCCAGGTCAAAACCCGGGCCGTTCAAGCTGAATTTCGTATATTCGTATTCAGCGGTTTACGGTGATCCCTTGCTTGACCCCGAGCTCGATCCCTATCCCGACGGACTCCTTTCCGACCTCGCCGCCAACGGCGTGAACGGCGTGTGGCTGCAGGGAGTGCTTTACACCCTCGTGCCCTGGTTCGGCAAAACCGGCTATTCGCAAGGCCACCGGGAAAGAATCGCCAACCTCAACCGCCTGGTCGCAAGGGCAAAAAAATACGGCATCGGCGTTTACCTCTACCTCAACGAGCCGCGCGCCATGCCGCCGGAGTTTTATGCAAAGCGCCCGGAATGGCGCGGCAATTATTCCCGGCATTCCAACCTGCACGCCATGTGCATCTCGACGCCGGCCGTGCTCAAGGCCTTAAGCAACGGCGTATCCGATCTTTTCCGCAAAGCGCCCGGCCTGGCCGGTGTTTTTACGATCACCATGTCGGAGAACCTGACCCACTGCCAGTCGAAGGCCTACAGCGATGATTTTCCACCCTGCCCGCGCTGCGTCAACCGGACGAAATCTGACCTGGTGGCTGATGTAAATAATGCGATTGCAGAGGGCGCGCACCGTGCCAAGCCCTCGGCGGCGGTCATCTCCTGGGACTGGGCCTGGAACCCGGACTGGGCCGCCAGCGCGGCGCTGCAGCTGCAGCCGGACATCAAGATGATGTGCCACAGCGAGAACTGGCTGCAGACCGAAACCGGCGGCGTGCGCGGGCGCGTGGCTGAATACGCCATGTCGAAGGTCGGCCCGGGATTCCAGGCCGAGGAACTCTGGCAGATTGCCAAAACGCGCAAGATGGAACGCCTGGCCAAAATCCAGATGAACAACACCTGGGAGTGCTCGGCCGTGCCCTACCTGCCGGTGCCCTTCCTGGTCAAGGAGCATTTGCGCAACCTGGAAAAACGCGGCGTCTCGGGCCTGATGGCCGGCTGGACCCTGGGCGGCTACCCGGGCGGAAACCTGTTGCTGGCCAGGATGGAGCCGGAAGACCTGGCCAAGAGGCAATTCGGCCCGGCGGCCAAACCAGTGCTGAAAGCCTGGAAAATTTTTAGCGAGGCCTTTGAGCATTTCCCGACGCACGGCGCATCCATGCTTTACACCGGCCCGCAGAACTACGGCCCGATGAACCCGCTTTACGCCAAACCCACCGGCTACCGCGCCACCATGGTCGGTTTTCCCTACGACGACCTTAAGGCCTGGCGCGGCATACTCTTCCCGCCGGACGTGTTCGAGGAGGAATTCCGCATACTGAGCGAAGGGTGGCAGGATGGGCTCGAAGTGCTGCGCAAGGCCGGGCGCAACATCCCGGAAAAATTCAAGCCTGCTTTCGGAGACCTCTGGCGCGTTGCAGAAGCCGCCAGCTGCCACTTCCGCACCACGCATCTGCAGATAAAATTCATCCGGCTCCGGAATGGCGCTAAAGGCGCCGGCCGGCTGCGTCAAATGAAAAAAATCATTGGCGAGGAAATCAACCTGGCAAAAACGCTCCTGGAAATCGTCCGCAAGGATTCGCGCATCGGGTTCGAAGCTAGCAACCATTACTACTACACGGAACAGAGCCTGATGGAAAAGGTTTTAAACTGCGAATATCTGCGGGCTGTCCTGGCCGCTGGAAAAACAAACTTATGAAATACCTTTT
>JBAYWJ010000249.1:0-5681 GCA_041674125.1 Kiritimatiellia bacterium | reverse complement strand
GCCATGTTCAACGGCGATTACGTCCAGGTGCTGCTGGAAACCCAGGGCCACTCCTACTACCAGATCGCGGTTAACCCGGCCGGGGCGGTGTTTGACGCCGACCTGAAAGGCGGCTCAAACCCGGCCTGGTCATCAAGCGCCAACGTGGCCGTTTTCAAGGGCGAAAAATCCTGGTGCGTGGAAATGCGCGTGCCCGTCGGCGACGCGATCGAAGGCGGAGTTGATCCCATGAAATCGGTTGAGGGCCGGCCTCCCTGCGAATTGTATCCGTGGGCCTTCAACGTCTGCCGCCAGAGGGCCAGGAGCAGCGAGACGGAGCGCTCGGCCTGGTCGCCCACGGGAACAAATTCGTTCCACGTGCCGGTAAAGTTCGGCGTGCTGTCCGACAGGTGGTAATTGAAGCATCAGGAGGAATGTTATGTTTAATCCCCTCAGCCATCTGATTTGCATGGAGCCGGGACGACCTCCCTGGCTGAGCTCGGGCAGGCCGCCCCTGCCCTCAATGCTACGCATGGCATTGCAGGCGGGCGTCTTATGCGGCCTGAGGTCAGGCCTTCTCCAATCAAGACTGAGTCCTTGTGTTATGTTAAAAACAATTTTTGTGGTTGGAATCGCACTGTCTTGTTTTGCCGCCGCCCGGGCTGACTACCTCTCCGACCGGAAAGCGGCCATGAAGCTGGTCAGTGGCGGAACGAATGAAGCGGCTTTAGTTCTTTTCATCAAGATGGCGGAAGGTCCTTTTTCCGATTTCCAGAAAGCGGACGCGCTCGAACAGGCGGCCCTGTGCGCAAATCGCCTTAAGCAATACGACCGCGCCATGGAGCTTGCAAAGCAAATTCCCCTGCCGGCGGCATCAAAGAAATGCCGGATGAACCTCATGCGGGAAAAAGGGCAATACACCGGGCTGATCGCGGAATTCAAGGATGAGAAAATTGATGATTGGCCGGAAAGCCTGGTCGGCGATGGATTGTTCAGCCGGGGTACAGCCTATTACCAGCTTAAAGACGGAAAGTCGGCGGAAGCCGACTTGAAAAAAGCGGTGGACTATATCGCCGACGAGCACACTTTGGGGATCGCGTGGCTGACCCTGGGCAATAATTACCGTGGCAATTTGAAAGACGACCAAAAGGCCCTGGAGGCCTATGCCCAACCGGTTAAAATGATGCGGGATGGATCCGGTTATCACTATTCGTTAACCGCGGTCTTATCATCGGCGGACATTCTCGGAAAACAGGGAAAATATGACGAGGCGCTCCAGGTTTTGGGTAAAGCGGACATTAAAAAATATACGGGAGGCAATATTTGCCTCCTCCTTGCCGCCCACGCGGACATACTGGCCGGCCAGGGCAAAAAAGCTGAAGCCATTGCCAAGTTAAACGAGGCAGCGGCGGTCAAAGATATTCCCGCCTCGTATAAAGAGGCATATGAAAAGAGATTGAAAGCGCTCCAGGCCGACGCCAAGTGAAGCATTAGCGCGCCTGGATAGTTTCTTAAATTCAGAAACAACCGAAATAACAAGAAGTTGACCGCGGATGTCACTGACAGGGAACTATTTGATGCGAATGAAGCAGAAACAGTAATCCGTGTAATCAGTGTAATCCGTGGTTGGTTTTGATTACGGCTTCCAGCATTAGACAAAGGAGAGAATATTCAACCATGAGAGCTAAAAACGGTTTATCATATTTTATCTGCGCGGCATTGTTTGCGGCGGCTGCTTGCGGCTGTATGTCTGCCAGGCCTGCTTTCGGGGAAGAATTTATCGTCAAGGACGGCCGGCCCGGGGCTGAAATCATCATCTCCGGCAAGCCAGAGCGCATGGCGAAGCTGGCCGCGAAGGAACTGCAGGCCTATGTTGAAATAATTTCCGGCGCCAGGCTGGCGATAACCAATGAAGCGGGCAAGGATATACCGGTAAAGATCTACGTGGTCAAGAGCAAGTACACCGACCAGCTCAAAATCACGGATGAAGGATTGAAACACGGCGAGCTGATTGTCAAATAACATAAAGCAGAGGAGCATCTTGCAAAATTACGCGATGGGCGAAGGGAAATGGGTCTTCATTGACTGGAGGAGCATCTGGCCCGGATACGGCACGGACCAGGGCGGCAGGAGCCTGCCGCACGGCTTCCTGATGCCTTACGGCATCGAATTCCGGGCGCATAAACCGCGTGTCGAAGAAGCGCCCGTGCTGGTGGCGGACCAGCCCTGGGAGTTCCAAATTGCTGGCGGAACGCTGCTGGCGGACCAGGGCCGGTTCCGGTGGTGGTATCACGCCGTGTTGAATCCCAACGATGTCGCCCTGGCCTATGCCGAGTCGCAGGACGGCGTGCGCTGGACCAAGCCGGCCCTTGGCCTGAAGGCGCACGCCGGGTCAACGGTCACGAACCTGGTGGCCCTGGATTCATGGGGCGGGCGCGAACAGGGGCACGAGGTGTTCATCGATCCGGGCGCGCCGCCCGCCGAACGGTACAAGATGGTAAGCTCCAATGAACATGTTGATCCATTCGCCCTTTTCGGGGCAGTATCGCCGGACGGGCTGACCTGGACGCAATTCCCCAAGGACCAGCCGATCATCAAGAATCGCTGCGACACCGTTAACGTCGGGTCATACGACCAGGACCAGGGGAAATACGTCCTCTACACCCGCCAGAGAGACAATCAGCTCGGGCGCCGGGGAATCAACCGCTCGGAATCGGAGGACTTCCGCCATTTCCCGCCCTCCGAGCCCGTCTTTGAATCCAGTCCGCTCGATCCGCCGGATTGGGATTTTTATACAAGCGGATATATGCGCTGGCCCGGGGCGGTGAACGCCCATCTCATGCGCTATTCCGTATACCAGCGCACGCTGGACATCGTCAACATTCACCTGGCGGTGAGCCGTGACGGGAAGACGTGGCACCGGCCCATGGCGCGCGAGCCCTGGATCGGCGGCGGGACTTCGAACTCCGCGTCTTATAAGTGCCACTACGCCTGCACGGGCATCCTGCCCACGGCCCCCGGCGAATGGTCCAGCTACTTTTCGGCCTATGCCGAAGGCCACAATCATCACGGCAAACGGACCCCGGGCAAGCTCCTGCGCGCCGTGTCGCGCGAAGACGGGTTCATGTCTCTTTCCGCCAAAGACCGCGGCGAATTCTTTACCCTTGATTTCAAACTTGAAGCCGACAGCATCCGGCTGAACGCGCGCACGGGTTACTCCGGGCACGTGCGCTGCGCGATATTGGCGGCGGACGGCGGAACGCCGGACAGCACGGTTATGACCCCGGACCACCCGGTGCCTGTTTATCGCGGCTTTACCCTGGAAGACTGCGCGGCCGTCAGGGGCGATCACATCGACGTTCCCCTGGCCTGGAAGGGCGACCTGCGCCGGCTGCGCGGCAGGCAGGTGCAGCTGCATTTTGAACTGTTTAACGCGGACCTGTACGCCGTGAAATTTTCCCCGGCCTGATTAACGAAAGCACAGAAAACCATGGCAAACGGCATTGCTTAGCTTTAAAAGCATCATGCCGGATATCCACCTGCGCTTCAGAAAGTGGCGGGCCGGCAAATGTACAAGGAGAATAAAGATGCAACATAAAATATTAGCGTGTTTGTGTGGCGCCCTTTTGTCGGCCTGCGCGCTTTCCGGGTGCGGCGGATTGAATTTTGGCCAGCCCGGCCTGGTCAAAAACGGGAAGCCCTGCGCCGATATCGTGATCGCCGAAAATCCGCCCCGGGCAGTCAAGCTGGCGGCCATCGAGCTGCAAAGCCACCTTGAGAAAATAAGCGGCGCGCGGCTGGCGGTTGCGACGGCGCCGGGCACGAATGTTCCCAACCACATCTACGTGGGCAAAAGCCCTTACACCGACAAGCTCAACATCACCGCTGACAAGCTGAAATACGGCGCGTTCAAGATGGTGTCAGGCGGGGATTACCTCGTGTTGCTCGGCCATGACAGGGATTTTACCCCGCCCCTATTCTCCCCCGCGGGCCACCATGACTGGGCGAGGGTGATGAAAGAATGGGACGAGCGCACCGGCGAGAAATGGGGCCTTCCGGTCGGGCCCGTCTTCAAGTCCTACAGCCCGGCGGTTGGCCTGTGGGATTACGACGAGCGCGGGTCGCTCTACGCCGTTTACGAATTTTTGCGCTCCCTGGGCGCGCGCTGGTACATGCCCGGCGACCTGGGCGAGGTTATGCCTGAAAGCAAATCCATAGCGCTGCCGGTACTGGACAAGACCGTCAAGCCCGACTTCCCCTACCGAAACCTGGGGGACTATTCGCCGCCCTGGTACGGGGGCACGCGCAACGCCATCATGTACCGGCTGCGCATCGGCCTGGATCCCATCATGGACATCCCCGGGCCGCACGGGCTCAACCTTGTCAACGGCAGGGATGAAGTCAAGAAGGCCCGCCCGGAATTCTTCTGCGACAAGAAAACCCCGGATCCGAACGACCACTATTTCGGGTCGTGTTTTTCATCCCCGGAACTCGAAGCATATACCGTTAAATTCGCCCGCAAGGTTTTCGAAATTTATCCCGAGATGCAGTTTATATCGGTCTGGCCGAACGACGGTTTCAGGATGTGCCACTGCGATTTGTGCAAGGGCAAGGAAACCCCGGAACGCGGCCCGCGGGGGATTGCCTCAGATTATGTCTGGGGATTCGTTGACCGCGTGGCCAGTGAGCTTTACAAAACGCATCCGGACAAAAAGGTGATCTGCGGCGCCTACGGCGCCTATACCCTGCCGCCCACCAACGTAGCCAGGTTCAGCCCGAACGTGATGGTCGGAATAGTTGACGCGCGGGTGCGCTTTAATGACCCTAACGTTCACACGCAGGCCATGGCAACCCGCAATGGGTACCTCGAAAAAATTACGCCGGGCAATTTGCATACTTACAACCATTATCTTTACAGCACTTACGGCCAGGGCGGCCTGCCGATTTATTTCCCGCACGTCATCGCCGCGGACCTGCGCGCGCTGAAGGGCATATCGCAGGGGGAATTTATCGAATTGAGCCAGGGACGCGGGGCCGGGGACATGGCCGCCCCTGAGTTTAATCACCTGAACGTTTACGTCACCGCGCGCTATTACTGGGACGCCGGCCAGGACGTGGACAAGATGCTGGACGAATATTACCGCCTCTATTACGGGCCGGCCGCGAAAACAATGAAGGCCTTCGTAGAATATTCCGAAACAAACTGGCCTTCCATGCAGACAAAGCTTGAGCCCATCGACCGGGCGCTCTCCCTGCTCGAGGAAGCCCGCCGGGCGGCCGGCGCCACCATCTACGGGCAAAGGATTGACCTGATAAAAAATTACGTCAGGCCGCTCGATGACATCCGCCTCCGGCTCTCCATGGACCGCAAGGACGCCCCCCGCGCCCGCCATATCTGGCCCGCCACCGACAAAGATATCACGATTGACGGACGCCTGGACGAAAATAACTGGAATGAGGGCCCTCGCGCCTGGAGCACCTACGCTTACGGCATGTCCGAGACCGAAACCGGCCGGCGCCCCTTCTGCGGCACCTCCTGGCGGATCATCTGGGGCGGCCAGGCGGTCTATTTCGGCATCCACTGCAGCGAGCGCGACATGCAGAAACTGAACATCGCCACGACGAACAATGATGATTCAGCCATGTTCAACGGCGATTACGTCCAGGTGCTGCTGGAAACCCAGGGCCACTCCTACTACCAG
>JBAYWJ010000248.1:0-5738 GCA_041674125.1 Kiritimatiellia bacterium | reverse complement strand
TGGAAAATATTTTCTTCAGCGGCATGATCATGGGATACACCCGCCGCGAAATCGAGGCGCGCCT
Source organism: Kiritimatiellia bacterium (assembly GCA_041674125.1). Classification (GTDB taxonomy): domain Bacteria; phylum Verrucomicrobiota; class Kiritimatiellia; order JAAZAB01; family JAAZAB01; genus JAQUQV01. The sequence goes on along the minus strand of JBAYWJ010000248.1, from coordinate 5,674 downwards.
TGAGGCAATCGTCGCTTTCGCAGGCATCGGCGACTACCTCGACCAGCCGGTGCGGACATATTCCTCCGGCATGTTCGTGCGCCTCGCTTTTGCCGTCGCCATCAGCGTTGATCCGGACATCCTGCTCGTTGATGAAGCCCTGGCCGTGGGCGACATGAATTTCCAGGCCAGGTGCTTCCGCAAGATCGCCTCATTCCGCGAAGAAGGCAAGACCGTCATTTTCGTCACCCATGCCCTGGATACCGTCATCCGCTACTGCGACCGGGCCATAGTGCTCGAAAAGGGCCGCCTGGTGGCGGATGCCGACCCCAAGCAGGCGGTGGATGAATACAAGCAGATCATGGCCGGTTCGGCGGCCTTTGTCCCCGAGGCCGGGGCCGCCCCGGCCGGCGACGCGCTTTCATACGGCAGCCGCAAGGCGCAGATTGTGGCCTGCGCCATCAGGGATGACAAGGGGCGCGAGACCGGATTGCTCGAAAACGGGAAAGAATTCACCATCACCATGAAGGTCAGCTTCCTGGAAGACATTTCCGATCCGGTATTCGCATTCACCATCAAGGATTTGAAGGGGCTGGAAGTTACCGGCACGAACACCGAGTTCAAAAAGCTTGTCCCGGGGAGTTTTCGCAAAGGGGAGAGGGCCGAAGTGCGCTTCGAGCAGATTCTCAACATGCAGTCCGGCAAATACGCGCTTTCGCTCGGCTGCGTCGGCCACGGAGCAGAAGGCCTGGAGGTCTACCACCGCCTCTACGACGCGATATTGTTCGAGGTTTCTTCTTCCGTTCCGATGGTGGGGTTGTATGATCTGGGCAGCAGGGTAACTGTTGCCCGGAGCGGCGAATGACGGGAGATTATCTCACAGAGCGCACAGAGAATGCTGAAAGCATGGAGGCGCGGCATAAAAATTACATCGTGGCGATACAATTTTCATGCCGCATTTGCCATCTGTGAACTTTGTGTGCTCGAGCGAATTTTATGAGCGGGCGAGAGAAGTCTGACAAGAACAACATGGCGAAACTGATCACAGGGCATCACAACGGCGAAGACCTCTATTCCGACGGCGCGGTAGAAGACGAACTGCTCGCGCTCTTCGAAAGCGGCGGCGATCCCGCCGCAATGCTCCGGCAAGACAAGCGCTGGCCGGTGCTGTATCACCTTTCGCCGGAGCGGCGCAACCTGCTTGAATGGTTCCCGTTCAAGAAAGATTCGTCGCTCCTCGAGGTCGGGGCCGGCTGCGGCGCGCTGACGGGTCTCTTTGCCGAAAGGACCGCGAAAGTCACCGCGGTTGAGCTTTCGCTACGGCGCAGCCGGATTATCGCGGCCCGCTATTCAAAATCGGTCAACATCGAAGTCATGGCCGGGAACATAAGCGACCTTGAACTTGGATCGAAGTATGATTGCGTGACCTTGGTTGGCGTCCTGGAATACGCACGCTCTTTCGTGAAGGGCCCCGCGCCAGCCCGCTGCCTGCTGGCCAGGTGCGCTTCGCTCCTGGCGCCCGGCGGCGCCCTGCTGGTTGCGGTTGAAAACAAGTTCGGGCTGAAATATTTTGCCGGCGCGCGCGAAGACCATTCCGGCCGCTCCTTTGAAAGCATCGAGGGATACCGCCCGGATTCGCCGGCCGAGACCTGGTCGCGCGATGAATTGGAGGAGCTCCTGGAATCATCGGGCTTCGGACGCCTGGATTTTTATTATCCTTATCCGGATTACAAGCTGCCCGAGGAGGTATTCAGCGACCGCTTCCTCCCCGGCGTGAGCCATGTGCTGAAAAACGCGCCTAATTACGACCGCGACCGCTACCGGCTTTTCAGCGAGAAGCGGGCCATGCTGAACATAATTGCGGAGGGCAAGTTCAGCTTTTTCAGCAATTCTTTCCTGGTGGCGGCATCCGGCCATAATGGGCTACCGGCAAGATGATGGAATACCGTCGCATTTTTTAAGAGGTCCATAATGGGCATGCAAATAATGTACGTGTTCAAGTCGCGGCAATGATCTGATTGACAACATGGGATTTCATGATTACGATTTCGCGCAAACCAAGGATATAAAATGAACATCGAAGCATTTATTTCCGGCGCAATCGGCGACTCCATAGGCGTTAAAAGGGAAATGCTGGCGGACAGGTCCTTCCTGGCAAAAATCGAGCGCGTGGCGCGGGCAGCCGTGCACACCTTCCGGCGCGGGGGCAAGGTGATGCTTGCGGGCAACGGCGGCAGCGCCGCCGACTCCCAGCACCTGGCCGGCGAGCTCGTGAACCGCTTCCGTTTCGACCGCCCTCCGCTGGCGGCCATAGCCCTTTCGACCGACACTTCCGTCATGACCTCCATTGCGAACGATTCATCGTTCGACAATATTTTCGCCCGGCAGGTTGCGGCGCTCGGCAAAAAGGGCGACATGTTCATCGGCATTTCAACCTCGGGCCGCTCGGTAAACGTGATCAACGCCCTCAAAGAATGCCGCAAAAAGAAGATTACGACCGTAGGATTCACAGGCTGCAGGCCTTCCGCGATGGAGCGCCTCTGCGATTATTGCCTGGCATTTCCTTCCGGCGACACCCCGCGCGTCCAGGAGGCGCACATCCTGGCCGGGCACATTATATGCGATGTCATAGAAATGAGCCTTTTCAGGCCACCGCGCCGTTCCGGGCGCAAATGACGCCGCTGGCGCCGGCCTCATTACCAGGATATCCGGTTTATTAATATATGCACGTGATTGAAACATTTCTGAACAGGGCCTCGGACCTTGTCTGGAGCTGGCCGCTGATCATCCTCCTCCTGGGCACGCATCTGTACCTCACCTTCCGCCTGAAGTTTATCCAGAAACACATCGGCCGGGCCATAAAAATTTCCTTCAGCATGAAGAAGGAAGGGGAGGGGGACGTGAGCCAGTTCGCATCCCTCATGACCGCCCTGGCCGCCACGATCGGTACCGGGAACATCGTCGGCGTGGCTACGGCCGTCGCCTCCGGAGGCCCGGGGGCGGTTTTGTGGATGTGGCTGACCGGGGTTTTCGGCATCGCCACCAAGTATGGCGAGGCGCTGCTGGCTGTGAAATACCGCATTACCACGGCCGATGGCACCATGGCCGGCGGCCCGATGTACACCCTTGAGCGCGGCATGGGCAAAAAATGGCTCGGCATTCTGTTCGCGGCATTCACGGCGATCGCCGCCTTCGGGATCGGCAACACGGTGCAGGCCAATTCGATCGCGGTATTGCTCAAGGATGTTTTGCATATCTCGCCCTGGCTCAGCGGCTCCGTGATGACGGTCCTTGCGGCCGCGGTCATCCTGGGGGGGATCAAATCTATTGCGCGCACCTGCAGCGCCCTGGTGCCGTTCATGGCCGTCTTTTATGTGGTCGGATGCCTGGTGATCCTGGCAATCAATTTCAGGGCAGTCCCGGACGCCCTGGCGCTTATTTTCACATCCGCATTCAGCGGCCAGGCGGCCATAGGCGGTTTCCTCGGCGCCGGGATGAAGGAGGCCGTGCGCTACGGGGTGGCGCGCGGTCTTTTCTCCAACGAGTCGGGCCTTGGTTCCGCGCCGATCGTGGCCGCGGCCGCGCAGACCAAAACGGCCGTCCGCCAGGCCCTGGTGTCCTGCACGGGCACCTTCTGGGATACCGTGGTCATTTGCGCCATAACCGGGATTGTCATTGTCAGCTCCGGGGACTGGGCGCAAGGCGTTTCGGGCGCGGTCCTGACGAAAACCGCTTTTGCCGAACTGCCGTACATCGGTCCTTTTGTTTTGACAATCGGCCTGGTCACGTTCGTTTTTTCAACCATACTGGGATGGTCTTATTACGGCGAGAAGGCCGTGGAATACCTGTTCGGCCTGCGCGCGGTGAAACCGTATCGCTACCTCTGGATCGTTGCCGTCATGGTCGGGTCGGTCGCCACGCTCCCGGCGGTATGGGCTTTTGCCGACATTGCCAACGGCCTCATGGCCATTCCCAACCTGATATCGCTGGTGGTGCTTGCACCGGTCATCTCCGGCGAAACCCGGCATTATTTCAGCCGCCCGCAGGATTGACTATCCTCGCCCCGTCGCCGGTCTGCCTGCGGATTCCCGCCCGGCCTGTTTGCGCCCGCCGCCTTTTGCCCCGCCCCGGATTTTGCTTGAAGAGGGCGGTTGGAATATTATATAAAAACCTAGGTTTTATTACGACTGTGTCATCTACCGGGATGTTTAGAACAGCTGAAATGAATGGTTGTTCTTATTTCGGGTTGCGTGCTAAACCTGCCTTGGTGGAAGAACCATGAACGCCACAAAATGGACTGCGTCCAAGATAAAGGCCTTGAAAAACAAAGGCCCATTTGCCTGCCTGACGGCCTATGATTTTGTCACGGCAAAACTGCTGGATGAGTGCGGCCTGCCGCTCATCCTGGTGGGGGACTCGCTCGGCATGGTGGCCCTGGGCTATGAAAACACACTGCCGGTCACCATGGAGGAGATGCTCATCCATACCGCCGCGGTAGCGCGCGGGGCGAAAAACTCACTCGTGGTGGCCGACATGCCCTTCCTTTCATACCAAATTTCGGTCGCAGATGGCATTAAGAATGCAGGGCAGTTCATCAAGGCCGCCGGGGCCGGGGCGGTTAAAATAGAGGGAGGCGCTTTCCGCGCCGAGCTTGTCAGGACCCTTGCCGAAAACGGCATGCCCGTCATGGGCCACATCGGCCTCACCCCCCAGAGCGTGCGTTCGATCGGCGGCTACCGGGTGTCGGGGCGCGGCCGCAAGGAAATTGCGCGGCTTATCCGGGATGCCGTCGCCCTCGAGAAGGCCGGGGCGTTCGCGCTGGTGCTGGAGTGCATGCCGCCGCAGGCGGCCCGCAAAATCACGGCGGAACTTGCCATCCCCACAATCGGGATAGGGGCGGGACCCAACTGCGACGGGCAGATCCTCGTGATATCCGACATTCTCGGATTTGCCGGCAATGTGTCGCCGCGGTTCGTCAAGCGCTACGCCGACCTGGCGGCGCAGGTGAAGGGGGCCGTCGGAAAATTCAAGTTGGAGGTTGAAGAAGGAAAGTTCCCCGCAAAAGAACATTGCTATTAAAGCAGTAGTCAGTAGACAGTAGACAGAATGGGGCAGAGATAAGATAGAACACAGAAGTCAGTAGTCAGAATTTTTGATTTTGCTTTCCGATTCCGAACTACTGACTTCTGACTGCTGTCTACTGGCTTCTGTATAAACCCATGCAAATCATCAATTCTCCGGTGGAAATGCAGCAGGCGGCGCTGGCGCTGCGCCGGCAGGGGCGAACCATCGGCCTGGTGCCGACCATGGGGTTCCTGCACGCAGGTCACCTTTCTTTGGTCGAGATCGCGCGCCGCGCGGCGGATGTTGTGGTTTTAAGTATTTTCGTCAACCCGCGCCAGTTCGGGCCGCAGGAAGACCTGGCCAAATATCCCCGCGATTTGGAGCGCGACAGCGATCTCTGCCGGCGTAACGGCGTTGATATTGTTTTCAATCCTTCGGTTCGGGATATGTATCCATCCGGTTTCAGTGTGTTCGTTGATGAAAACGACTTGTCGAAACGATTGTGCGGGGCATCGCGCCCGGGACATTTCAGCGGAGTTTTGACAGTCGTGGGGAAACTCTTCAACATTATCCTGCCGGACGTAACCGTCTTCGGCCAGAAAGACGCCCAGCAGGCGATCCTTATCCAGCG
>JBAYWJ010000247.1:0-5740 GCA_041674125.1 Kiritimatiellia bacterium | reverse complement strand
GGTTAAGCTCTGGCGCGGCAGGAACGTGCTGGCGGTGCGCTTGATGAACGGCATGGGCGGTGCGGTGCTGGCACTGGGCGGGCCGGAGGAATTGCGGCGGGGCGACTTTACGTCCATCCTGCCGCCGCCGGTTAAGCTTGATGCAGCCGGATTGTTTGCGAAATACCCGGCCGACCCGGAGGCGCCGCTTAAATGGATGCCTCCGTCCGGTTTTGACCCGAACAGGGAAGATTTGGGCATGCCGCACCTGGAAAGAGCTGAGCACTTCGAACTGATGCATGCCCTGAAGAGCAAGGCGCCCCTGGACGATGGCGGCACGGGAACTTATGAAAGCCTGCAGCACGGCACCTGGAACCATTCTGTCCGTGTCGCTGCCTTCCGCGACCGCATAATCGCTTTGTGGCGCAATCATGCCCTGGATGAAGGCGGACCCGGCGTCCGTATCCTGGGACGGGCAGGAAAAATTATCAATGATCTCGGTGAGGTTGACTGGGGCGGGCCGGAAACCCTGCTGGAAGTTGCGCCGGCGCCAGTACCGGTAAGGCGGCGCAAGTATCCGAGCGACAACGATGCGGTCCGCGGCGCCGCGGCGAGGGGAGATTTCTTTATAATCGGGGGACGTTTGTTTTTCTGCGGATACCTTGTGGCCAAGCATGGTGTTACTTCCAACCCGGGATTCGGGATCTGGGAAGGCGCGCCCGGCGGCGGTCGGCTCATACCGGCAGCTGAATTCGCCCTGGGGCCCGGGCCGGGTTTCAGGGGATGGGTGGAATGGGACCTTGGCTTCCAATTTTACCAGGAATGGGATGTGCGCGGCAGCAGGTTCCAGCCTGTTTCGCCCATTTACCGGGAAAACGATCTGCCGGAAAACCTCGCGATGACGCCCGAATTGAGCTTGCCCCTCGAGCCGTTGATTCCGCCGTACCGCGACGCTCCCTTGCTGTCGGCCGCGCCGCGCGATTTCCGGGAGCTTGTCCTGAACGGCGAACGCAAGGGCTTTCACCGCGCGCCCGCCTACCGTCCCGGCACCCGCCGCCTGGCCCAGGACGGCCTCAACGGCCTGGCCCACGGGACGGAATTCAAGCGGCCCGACGGCAAATGGGTGGCGGTCCGCGAAAACCAGAAGCCGCGGGTCCAGCCGTTTTATTACGCCATCGAGAAGCCGGATGAGGCTTCCTTCTATCCGCCGGCACGACGCACCAATCTTTACGGGGCCGTCAATCCCGCCGCCGGCGAACTGCATGATGGCCGCGCCTTTATAGTGTGCAACTCTCCCAACCGGCGGACAATGTTTATCACCATATCCCGTGATGGAAAAGTGTTTGACCGGACCTGGTTCCTGCTCCACCGGCAGCTTAAGGATTTCACGCCCGGTGCTATGAAAAACGAGGGCGGCCCGGGCGGCGGGCCGCAGTATTTCGTTCCGGCCGTGGTCGGACAAAGCCTCTGGCTGGTTTACAGCATCAGCAAGGAGCATATCGGCGCCACGCGCTTGCCGATCGCCGCCTTACAAAAGTGAAAGCAATAATCATGAGCAATAATACTCATTCTGCGGCCGATGCACTGGCGCGCCTGGCCAAGCCGGTTCCGGAGATGGGCAAGGCGGTTTACCAGGTCACCTCCGGCCCGGACGAGCACAAGCACGCCTACTATTGTTTCTGTCCCTGGTCGCCCGATGGCCGGCTGCTATTGCTGGCGCGCTACAACCGCAAGGACCCCGAGGCGGAAATCTGCGTCATGGACACGCAAACCGGCAAAATATCGGTTGCCGGTCATTCGCGGGATTGGAATGCGCACACGGTCGCTTTCCAGCAGTGGCAGGACGCCCTTAACCGCATTTTTTATGTTTCCAGCGACGATTCCGGACTGGCCCTGGTGACCGTAAACCCGGATGGGTCCTCTCCAAAAATCCTGCCCGCCGACGAATTTTCGTCCGAAATCTTCTGCTCGCCCGACGGCCGCTGGGCCTACGCGGGCACTTCCTTGAAACTGCTCTTTCCGGGTGATGCCGTCGCGCCCCGGCACGACAAGGGCCTATTGCGCATCAACCTGGAAACCGGCGAGAGAAAAACGCTCCTTTCAATCGAGCAAGCCGCCGAGCTGATACCCCGCGCGGAACAAGCGGCCTCATGGCACCTGTATGCCAAGAGGATTGTGGCTCACCCGCGCCGGCCGCGTTTGTTCTGCAACATCACCAACACTTTCTGGGACCGCGACGGCAACGAGCCGAAAATACGCTGCCTGATGACCGTGGGAACGGATGGCAGCAACCCCGTTTATGTGGGCGGGATTGTGCACCATCCCAACTGGCATCCGTGCGAGGACCGGATTGTTGCCAACCTGACTGATTTCAACGGTGTGATGCGCTTCGGGTTATACCGGGGCGACGGCCGCGGACTGGTGGAATACGTCCCGGCCGCCCGCGGCTCCGGGCATCCTTCATACAGCCCGGACGGGCGCTGGCTTTGCACGGACGCCGCCGGGCCGCGCGGCAACCGCATGATACTCTGCGATCCCGCCACTGGCCGCGAAATCCTGCTTATGGAATGCGACACAGCCGGAGAGAGCGGCTATGCGTCCTTCAAGTCCATCGATCGCCGCGCCAAGGGCGAAACGGTCATGGATGCCCTGCGGCGCGTCGAGGAAGGCGCCGTCAAGGTCTGGCAGACCCAGTGCCATCCGGCCTGGAGCCGCGACGGCAGCGCCATCCTTTTCAACATGGACCGGGGCCAGGGCTCGCAGTTGTTCATGGTGGATGTGAAGCGCGCGCTGGAAGGAACTTAGAGTGTTTCGTTAGGATGTGACACACTTTTGCGGAGAACATTTTTCCTGATATTTTAAATTCGAATCACGAAATCCGAAATTCGAAACAAACTCGAATATCCAAAATTCAAAACCAAATAGTTTCTGAACTTTAAATATTCGAATTTATAATTTGTTTCGGATTTCGATATTTGGATTTCGAATTTGGTTGTGGTTGCAGGCCGCGCCGGGAAAGATTGGACGTACAGCCTGGAAATATAGTCATGAATTTCATCAAAGGCGATTTGATATATGAAAACCCGCTCGCCGGGACCGGCGACATAAGCGCCTTCCGCGCCGAGGGGGATATTGACCTGGCCTTTCCCCGCGGCCGCATGCAGATGAAAAACGCTTTCGAGCGCAGCGAGGAACAGCACCGGCACGGCAACTTCCTTTTCTGGTGCCCGGATACTTTCCCGGACCATATTGCCGTCAGCTGGGATTTTCGCCCGATGACCGACTCTGGCCTGGCCATGTTCTGGGTGGCCGCCGGGGGGCGCAAGGGGGAGGACCTTTTTGACCCGGCCCTGGCGCCGCGCAGCGGCGCTTACCAGCAGTATCACCACGGCGACATCAACGCCCTGCACGTCTCGTATTTCAGGCGTAATCCAAGCGAAATCGGGTTCCGCACCTGCAACCTCAGGAAAAGCTACGGCTTCCACCTGGTCTGCCAGGGCGGCGACCCTTTGCCTGACGCCTCCCACGCCAGCACGGCCTACCGCCTTGAAGTTATCAAGTCCGGCCCGCACGTGGTGTTTGCCATGAACGACGTTACGCTTTTCCACTGGGTTGACGACGGTAATAGTTACGGTCAGATCTTGGCAGGCGGCAAAATCGGCTTCCGCCAGATGGCCGGCCTGGTGGCCGAATACGCCAATCTCCAGGTGAGAAAAATTGCCGCGGAGGGATAAAGGAAATATCAGGTGGTAAATTATATGGCGAAACTGACATACGAAGAAATTTTAAAAGAGGCCGAAGCGCCTGTTCAGCCAAACTTTTCACCCGGCCCTGAATATGCCGACAGCAGGCGGGTCTTCCAGGGCATACCTTCCATCGAGCGCGCCCCCGGCGGAAGGCTGTGGGCAGCCTGGTACGCGGGGGGGCAGGGAGAAAGTCCGCTCAATTATGTTCTCCTTGCCACCAGCGCGAATGACGGCGAAAGCTGGAGCAGGCCCCTGATGGTTATTGACCCGCCGGGCAATGTGCGCGCCTGCGACCCGAACGTCTGGCTTGATCCCGCAAAGCGCCTGTGGCTGTTCTGGATGCAGGTCCATACCCTGCACGACGGCCGGTGGGGTGTTTGGAGCATGACCACGGATGAACCGGATAAGGAGCATCCAGCCTGGTCGGCGCCGCGGCGCCTTTGCGACGGCGTGATGTTGAACAAGCCGACCGTTCTCTCTAACGGCGAGTGGTTATTCACCATATCACATCTTCCCGCAAAAGTGATGGACAATGAAAAAAGAATGCTGCCGGGATTCCTGCGGCGTAATCTGCGCGCGCTGCTGTCTCCGGATGAGGCGCAAAGGATTGACGGGCGTGCAGGCGCCTGCGTGTACGTGTCTTCTGACCGGGGAGCAACTTTGGTCCAGCGGGGCTGCGCGCGAGTTCCGGAGGAGAACTCCACCCACAATGAGCACATGGTCGTGGAAAAGCAGGATGGCAGCCTGTGGATGCTGGTGCGAACAAGTTACGGCATCGGAAGCGCAGTCTCTCCGGACAGCGGCGTGAGTTGGTCGCCGGTCGTTGCAACCGGCTTTCCTCATCCCTCAAGCCGTTTTTTTATCCGGCGCCTTGCATCGGGCAGCATTTTGCTTGTGAAGCACGGCCCGTTGCATTCAACACCCGGCGAGCCGAAGCCGGTCCGCGACCGGCTGACGGCCTATGTTTCTGCCGATCAGGGACGCTCATGGCAAGGGGGGCTAATGCTGGAAGAACGCGAGTGCACTTACCCCGACGGCACCCAGGCACCCGACGGAACGATTTACATCATCTACGACCACGGCCGCCGCAAAGAAAAAATGATAATGATGGCCCGTTTCACGGAAAAAGATATAATGGCCGGCAAGCTGGTGAGCCCGCGCTCGCGTTTAAGAATCGTCGTCAGCCATGCCACGGGCGTCATTCCGCCGGCGGAAGACTGGAGCGGGATGAAGGGCCGGAACGACAGCGGCCAGCCCCTGATTTTTACGGGTATATGAACAGGTCTGATCATTGAGAGGAAACAACATGTACAAAATCGTCTCATTGCCTGCGGGCAGCGCGCGGTTTTTCTCCATCCTGGCCGGATGCTGGATGCTGGCGTTATTTGTCACGGCAAATGCATCCGCCCGGGATGAATTGATCCTGGCTGACAAGGGCCATAGCCTGGCGCCCGTCATAATTTTTTCCAACGCCCCGCCTTATACCCGGCAGGCGGCGGATGAACTGGCCGCATATATCGAAAAAACGGGCGGAGCCCGGCCGCAGGTTATCGAAGGCTTGCCGGATCCTGTGCCCGAGCACGCCGTCTGGGTCGGGTACCAGCCAAAGCTCAAGGAGCTGTTCCCGAAGGTTGATTTCGATTTCAAGCACCCGGAGGAAATCCTGATAACTTGCGACGGCAACAACCTGGCCATCCTGGGCAAGGACCGCTGGGACACCAATCACTTCGTGGTCGTAACGCGCCGCGGCACGGTCGAGGGCAAGCAGTTCGAATACGGCACGATCAACGCGGTCTATACTTTTTTGCAGAAATACCTGGACGTGCGCTGGCTCTGGCCGGGCGAGCTTGGGGAAGATGTTGTCAAAAAGAATAAAATTGCCTTCGCTCCGTTTGAATATCGCTACCATCCCCAGTTCCGCCACCGGGGAGGGTTTTTCCGCCTCCAAGCCCTCGGCGACAACCCCGGCCATCCGTTCGACTGGGTTCGCCTCCGGCGCCCCAAGCCCGATTCCC
>JBAYWJ010000246.1:0-5740 GCA_041674125.1 Kiritimatiellia bacterium | reverse complement strand
CCCGGCCGGCAACCTGCTTGATCCGCTATTTGAGGAAATAAAAAATGCAGACCAAATTCTCAAAGACCGAAAACGCCTCAGGACAATTTGCAGTGAAAAGTTGGAGTCAATATGCCGGGAGGTGTTTTAAAGCAATGAATATCAAAAAGGATCATGACGTTATCAGAAAAAATGTCCGCAACCGTTATGCGAAAATCGCAAAAGCGCAATCCGGCGGATGTTGCGGTGTTTCCTGCTGTTCGCCGTCTCCTTCAAGCGGCTCAAATGCGTCGGCCAGAATAGGTTATTCGGCCAGGGAAATTAGTGCGGTGCCGGATGGAAGCAATATGGGATTGGGCTGCGGTAATCCGCAGGCTATCGCCAACCTCAAAAAAGGCGAGGTCGTGCTCGACCTCGGGAGCGGCGGAGGCTTCGATTGTTTCCTTGCCGCAAAACACGCGGGAAACAGCGGCAGGGTCATCGGCGTTGACATGACCCCGGAAATGGTCAGCAAGGCCAGGGAAAATGCCGGGAAAAGCAAATACAAAAACGTTGAGTTCCGCCTGGGCGAGATTGAAAACCTGCCGGTGGCCGACAACTCCGTGGATGTGATCATTTCAAACTGCGTGATCAATCTTTCGCCGGACAAAAGCCGGGTTTTTTGCGAGGCGTATCGGGTGTTGAAGAAGGGCGGCCGCCTGGCCATTTCCGACGTGGTTGCCGTTAAAAAAATGCCGGACAAAATCAAGAAAGACCTTGCCAAACATGCCGGATGCGTGGCCGGCGCGGCGCTCGTATCCGACCTGGAAGCCATGCTTTCCAATGCGGGGTTTTCTGATGTGAAAGTTGAAATTAATGAAGCCAGCCGCGAATTCATCAAGGACTGGTTCCCCGGCAGCGGGATTGAAGCGTATGTGGCTTCCGCTGTAATTGAAGCCGTAAAGGGCAAATGAGGTTGCTGTAATCAGATACAACAGGAGGAACACAGACTATGACAACAAATAATGATAATAAGCCCGATAATATGGAGTTGTTGAAGAAGGAAGCCGCTGCATGCGGACCGGGATGCGGTTGTCATGCCGGCGGACCTTCTGGGCGAACACGTTGGATCGTGGGAGTGATCATATTGGCTGCCGTCGGAGTGCTTATGGCGCGGGCTGTAATAAAAAGCAACATTTCTGCGCCCGATAATGCTGCGTCCGAATTCGCGTCTTTGCCGGGCGTAGCGCAAGTGCCCGTTGCCAATGCAGTGCCGGTGACACATGAAACTTCCGCGCCTCCAGCTGCTGTTGCCCTTCAGGAACTTGGGGCTCTTTCTGATTTGAATGCGGTTGCCGGTGAAACAATGGGCGTGTTTGTATTCCTGCCGGGGCTTAATGATCCTATTATCAAGACTCCCCTGGCCCAAATGCGCAGCGCGGCGAAGACTATAGAAGCCCAGTCGAAAAGCAAGATTGGTATTTTCAGGTTGAAGACTGACTCGCGCGACTACGCGCAAATTGCATCGCAAATGACAGTGCCCGGTGTGCTCGCAATGGCCAAGGGGCGTGGCATGGTGCCGGTTTCAGGTGAAATTACAGAAGCCAAGCTCATTCAGGGTTTTGTTGCCGCATCAAGTGCGGGTGGCTGCGGTGCGGGTGGTTGCGGGCCTTCGGGATGCAACTAGAGCTTGTTTGAAAAAACTCACAAGCTCTCAAATTCGAATATCGAAACACGAAATTCGAAACAAATACAACAATGACTATGATTATAGCTTTTTCTTTTTGAATTCCTTTGATTTATAATTTCTTTTGTCATTCAATATTGTTTCGAGCTTCGAATTTCGGATTTCGCATTTGGTTTGCGGGCATAGCCAGCGTTAGGAGCTTATCATAATATGCTGAACTTATTGAAGTGGGTAACAGATACGTTACAGGCCGCCAGTATGGGTCCGGCGGCCTTGCCGCTCGCGTTCCTGCTGGGACTGGTGAGTGCTTTGGCCAGCGCCTGCTGCACCTTGCCGGCCATGGGGATGCTGGTGGCTTATTCGGGAACGCGGGAAGATGCCGATCGCCGCACGGCTTTCGTGTCCGCAATCTCGTTCATGATCGGCACCACGCTGGCCTTGATCATCCTGGGATTTGTGGCCGGTTTCGTGGGCCAGGCGGCGCAGGCGCTGCTTGGAAGATACTGGAAGATTTTCGCGGGTGGAATAGCGGTGATCCTGGGGCTTGCCGCGCTCAAATTGTTTCCGGTCAAATTTCCGCAGTTCACGCGTAATAGGGAAGAAAGATCTGCCGTCCGCGGTCTGTTGGGTGCAGTAATTGTCGGTTTGTTGATGGGTGGTGGCGTGGCTGCCAGTTCGCTGCCCTGCAATCCCGGCATATTCATTGTCATCGGCGCCAGCATCTTGATGGGCAAAATATTCTGGGGCATGTTGCTTATGGCGGTTTTTGGAGTTGGATTCAGCTTGCCGCTTGGCGCCATCCTGCTTGGCATTTCATTCGGGAAATCGGCGATTAAAATGCAGAAAGCCGAGGCCGCAATTCGCATAATCGCCGGTGTTTTGCTTGTTATCGCCGGGTTCTATTTGCTGGCGACATTCTGATGCCAGTTCTTAAAAATTACGAATACAACCATAATATTATAAACGCATATTACTATATTTCGCCATATAACGGAATTACGTATAGAATGTTCATGACAAGGTCAATAGTGTACATTCCTCCCAGGTGTTGCTCTGCATGCGTGTGCGCTCCGATCGTGCATGAAATATGCATCGAATCGGTGCGCGCCGGCCCCTCCTGCAGTCGCGGCGAAAAACCATTTCAATCTTACGTAAATTGATGAACCTTTTTGTATAACAGGAGTTATATGTTCGAGTTTAATAGCTTTATCGTTGCGGGTAAATTTTTCCTGGTGATAGCCGGGGAACTCATCCTGATCTTCATTGTGGTGGCATTCATCATAGGACTGCTCATGGAGTATCTGCCTCCATCCAGCGTCAGGAACTTCCTGGTCGGGAAACTGATGTTTTTACAGTATTTTCTTGGCGCGGGCCTTGGAGCCATAACGCCCTTTTGTTCCTGTTCGACGGTCCCGCTCGTGACCGGGTTGCTCAAGGGGGGCGTTCCCTTCGGACCTGTGATGGCGTTCCTGTTTTCATCGCCGGTGCTCAACCCGGTTATCATCGGGCTGTTTCTTATGCTTCTTGGCTTCAAGGTGACGGCGGTTTATGTGGCTGTAACCTTCTTTGGTTCCATGCTCATGGCGGCCATTTTGTCGAAAATAGGACTGGAAAAGGATGTCAAATCCCTGGCGAGTATACAGCGTGGATGTTGCGACGAACCATCCGTCCCCGATCCGGTTGCCATAAAAACGGAGCCTGTCGCGGGTAATTGTTGCTGTTCGGTAGACGATAAAGCCAGGGTAGAGGCATCGGTTCAATCGGCATGCTGTTCTGCCAGCCTTGCAGCAGCTGATTCCGGAGGAGTGTCTTTCAAGGAGCGAATTAAACGGGCGTCGGTTGCGGCGTTAGTGACCTTCAAGGGAGTGTTCTGGTACCTGATGCTAGGCGCGGGCATAGGTGCCTTCATCTACGGTTTCTTCCCGCAGGATCTCGTGGTGCGCCTGGCCGGAACTGGAAATCCCTGGTCCATACCCATTGCGGCAGCTCTCGGCGTGCCCATGTATATCCGGACTGAAACCGTAATTCCAATTGGCGCGGCCCTCGTTGCAAAAGGAATGGGGGTAGGCACGGTGATTGCTCTCATCATCGGCGGCGCCGGGGCCAGCATACCCGAAATAATCATACTGGGAGCCGTTTTTAAGAAGAGACTTATTTTCGCATTCGTTCTTACAGTTTTTACGGTGGCCGTTGTTGCGGGTTATCTCATAGATGTCTTGTGCATTATGCCTTAGAGCTTATCCGTAAAATATTTTTGACCACGATGTTCGTATGGGGTACGCTAAATATCGCTCGTGGCGGCATTGGCCGTGGAAGGACATGCCTTCCGGGTATGCCCATTCCTCGGCCGCCTTGCCATGCGCGAAGCTGAACAGTAATCATGGTTCAAATTAATATGCGGATAAGCTCTTGGATAAATTTGGAACACTCGACGTATACGTGTCTGCCGTTTACTGTTCATCAGGCGTATACAGAAGCATGTTTGATATGCATTAAATAAACGCTCTATGCTTTTCCGGGACGGAAACATCCGGTCAAAATGTTGTGATGTAGATCAATAAATATCATATTTAACATTCTATAGGATGCTGAAAAATGACCGGGAAAATTGCATACAGGCTGTCTTTTTTGGACCGGTATCTTACCCTGTGGATTTTTATTGCGATGGGGGCGGGCGTGTTTCTGGGTTACATCGCGCCGGCTTTCGGCGACTGGATAGGGTCGCTGCGTCCGGAAGGGACCCAGACCAGCATTCCCATAGCCATTGGACTCATCCTGATGATGTATCCGCCCTTGGCCAAGGTTAAGTATGAGGAGTTGGGCGATGTCTTCCGCGACTGGAAAGTGCTTGGGATAAGCCTGCTTCAGAACTGGGTCGTGGGCCCGATCCTGATGTTCCTGCTGGCAATCGCTTTTCTTCATAATCAGCCGGAGTTCATGATAGGCCTCATCATGATCGGCCTTGCGCGCTGTATTGCCATGGTCATAGTGTGGAACGACCTGGCCGGGGGCAATTGCGAGTATTGCGCCGGCCTGGTGGCGTTCAATTCGATCTTCCAGGTGCTGTTCTACAGCGTTTTTGCCTGGTTTTTCATCACCAAACTGCCGCCTTTGCTGGGCCTCTCCGGGGCCGTGGTCAACATCACCATCAAACAGGTCGCCGAAAGCGTGTTCATCTACCTGGGCATCCCGTTCATAGCGGGCATGCTGACGCGCCTGGTGCTGGTTAAGCTTAAGGGTAAAGAATGGTATCAAGCGCGGTTTATCCCGAGAATCTCGCCCATAACGCTGGTCGCCTTGCTGTTCACGATCGTTGTCATGTTTTCGCTGCAGGGCGAGAAAATAATTCGCCAGCCGGGTCATGTTCTTCTGATTGCCGTGCCGCTCTTGATTTATTTCGTGGCCATGTTCCTCTTGAGTTTCTGGATAAGCTGGAAGGCCGGGGCCGATTATACCAAGTCGGCGACGCTTTCCTTCACCGCCGCCAGCAACAACTTCGAGCTGGCAATCGCCGTGGCGGTCGGGGTGTTCGGCATCAACCATGGCGCGGCCTTCGCGGCGGTGATAGGGCCGCTGGTGGAAGTTCCCGTGCTGATCGGCCTCGTGAATGTTGCTCTTTATTTCCGGCGAAAGTATTTCAATCAATAATCCGCATGGCGCGCGATCAGATTGCCGTTTGACACCTGTACCGCCAATGCGGTAGTGTCTCACGCCGCTTTCCGTTACCGATGGCCGCGGGCGGCACTCGCGCGACGAATGCATCCATCATGGAAATCCGGTGCCAATAATCCGGCACAATGGATAAAGCTGATGCGGGAGAACAACCGTGAACCAGGAAATGACTCAAGACCGGCGAAATGAACTGGGTTGCCGGGCTGTCAATATGGGCCTGGTCTGCAATGTCATCCTGGCCGCCCTGAAGACGGTTGTGGGGATCACGGCCCACAGTTCGGCGCTACTCGCCGATGGCATCAACTCCACCTCCGATGCGGTCTACTACGTCGTGGTCCGTGTCTTCATGGCTCTGGCCCGCAAGCCGCCGGACCCGGAACATCCGTACGGCCACAGCCAGATGGAAAGCATCGCGGCCGTCGT
>JBAYWJ010000245.1:0-5776 GCA_041674125.1 Kiritimatiellia bacterium | reverse complement strand
CTGCGAATAAACGAAAACGCCGAGGTGGTCAAACTCCATTGCGCGGATGAAATCCTTCAGGCGGCGGAAATATTCAGCGGTCTCCCCCGGAAAGCCCACCATGCAGGTTGTGCGCAGCGACACGCCGGGAAGCCTCTTGCGGATGCCGTTGAAAATCTCCGTCATTTTCCCGCCCCCGCCGCCGCGCCCCATGCGGCGTAAAATTTCCGGGCAGAAGTGCTGGACCGGCAAGTCGAGGTAGCGGCAGGCCTGGGGCGTTTCGGCAATCGCATCGAGCAGCCCCGCGGTGACTCTTCCCGGATGGCCGTAGAGCATCCGGATCCAAAATCTGCCGCCGATCCGCCCGAGGGCGCGCACCAGCCCTGCCAGCGAATTATTTTCCCCGAGGTCGTCCCCGTAGGCGGTCACA
This sequence comes from Kiritimatiellia bacterium, assembly GCA_041674125.1. Lineage (GTDB taxonomy): Bacteria > Verrucomicrobiota > Kiritimatiellia > JAAZAB01 > JAAZAB01 > JAQUQV01. The sequence goes on along the minus strand of JBAYWJ010000245.1, from coordinate 5,367 downwards.
TCCTGAGCGACGAGGATCAGCTCCCTGAAGCCGCGCTCCAGCAGGCGCGCGGCCTCGCGCAGAATGGCCGCCTGCGGGCGCGAACGGTAACAACCGCGGATCATCGGAATGGCGCAAAAAGAGCAGCGGTGGTCGCAGCCATCGGCAATCCTGAGGTAGGCATAGGGCGCACCGGTCAGGATCAGCCGCCGCGGGGAGGGGTTCACAACGAGGTGCGGCGGCGAGGAAATGCCGGAAGCCGGCTGCCCCCGCCCCACCCGGTCTATGGCCCCCGCAATACCGCCGACGCCGTCTATCCCGACGAACAAGTCTACCTCTGGAAACAGCTCTCCGACCCGGCCGCGGTAGCGCTGGGGCAGGCACCCGGCGACGACCACGGCGCCGACCGCACCGCGCCGCTTCAACCCGCAGGCATAAAGGATTGATTCAATGGCCTCTTTCCTGGCTTCCTCGATAAAAGCGCAGGTGTTGACGACCAGGATATCGCACCGTTCGGGGCTCGGCGCCAGCGTGTAGCCTTTGGAAAGAAGGCCGTGCGCCATCACTTCCGAGTCAACGAGGTTTTTAGGGCAGCCGAGGCTGATGAACCCTACGCTGCATGGATGTTTCTTGGGAAGCATTTTGCCTTAAAAAAACAAGGCGCTTTGAGTCCGCGCCGCGGGCCGGGGCGGCGATCAGCCCTTGCCGGGATTGGCGCGCATCTGGCGCTCGAGGGCCTGCAGGGAGGCCTCGGCCTGCGCGCGCCACTTGCTTTCCGGGTGGCCGGCAATGAAGTTCTCGTAGACGATCCTGGCTTCGGCAGGCTTGCCGGAAATCTGCAGGCACCGCGCCTTGCCGAAGAGGGCCTGGGGATGCAGAAAATGGTCCGGGTGCGTCAGGATGAAGGAGTTGAACTGCATCAGGGCCTTGTCTGCTTCGCCCCGCCCTTCGGAGCACATGGCCTGGCCGAGCTCGGCGGCAGGCGCCATCGGGTGCTTCGGGAACTTGCCGGCAAATTCAACATAAAGCGCCGCGGCCGCGTCGAAATCGCCGGCGGCGTAGCGCGAGGCGGCCATGGCCAGCAGTGCGGCCGGCGCGGCGGAAGACTTGGGGTAGCGCGCGTAGAGCTCCTCGAACTGCTTCAGCGACTGGGCTGCGCCCAGCAGGCGCATGGACTGCTCGTCATCCCTGCTGGACTTGTAAAATACAAAAAATACGGCCAGCGCCGCGACCAGCAAGGCCGCTCCGGCCGCGTAGAGCGCGCCGCTTTGCCTGCGCAAAAAAGGCACGGGCTGGGCGGGCGCGGTTGTTTCCATTGTTTCGGCCGGCTGCTTTTGGATTTCATTCATTGATTTAATTTCCCCTGGGGTCCGGATGCCGGAGCTTGAGGAGCGTCGGGCTCGATGCCGGCCACGCCTTCGATATCCTGGACTTTGAAAGTCTTGTTGATGTATTGCGCTATTTCCTGCAAAGCGTCCTTGGCCTGCGGCCCTGAGGTGATGACCTCGATCTGGTCGCCCATGACGGCGGTTACCGCCAGCAGCCCCACCACGGTTTTAACGTTGACGTATTTCTTGCCCTGCAGGATGAAATTGCAGAAGTCGATTTTTTCGTGGTGCAAATAAACCTCGCAGTCGTACTTCCTGGCCAGCGCCGCCACGGTGGCCGCCGGCTGGAGGTGGAGGCCCTTCGCCACGCCGAGCGTCAGCCTGGCCTGCAGGAATCCGTTGCGCTCCAGCGACTCGCGCTCGGCCCGCCAGAGGTGGGCGTACTTCTCGCACCATTCCTCCGCGGCGCGCCGCTTGCCGATGTCGTGCCTCTCCTCGATGGAACGGAAGTATTTGTGTTTTTCAATTTCGTTTATCTGGGCAACGCTGTCCTGGTGCAGCTTTTCCTGCATCCATCTGTCGCGGCGGTTGTTGACAAAGTCCTCGATGGCGCTTTCGAGCGACACCTCTCCCCCCTGAGCCAGCGTCATAACACGCTGGTGCTCAAGGATCGCCTGCAACTCGGCCGGGCTCAGGTTGATATCCTGCACTCTCATGGCAACACCGGAAATGACCGTGAAAAATGGGCGCAATGCACGGAAATTTACCACAATTTATTCTTTTGACAATTAAATTATCTCCGCAAATAATGTTCCGGAAAGAGACCTGGCGCCCTGGACCTGGAGTACTGCCGGGAAAAATAAAATAAATAAACACATGCAACCTAAGCCGCATTTTCACCGCCGCCGGGCCAGCCTGGCATATGACTGGCCCCAGCCGCCTTTCAACCTGGTGCTGGTGGAGCCGGAAATACCGCCGAACACGGGCAACATTGCGCGCCTGTGCGCGGCCACGGGCTCCGTGCTGCACCTGGTCGGGCCGCTCGGTTTCAGGCTCGACAACCGCTCCCTGCGCCGGGCCGGCCTTGACTACTGGCCCCAGGTGGACCTTAGGCGGCACGCGTCGCTGGAGGAGTTCATCCTGGCGGCGGATCGAGAAAGGTTTTTCCTCCTCAGCACGAGCGGCACCATCCCCCACACCGCCGCTGAGTTCCGCGCGGGCGATTACCTGATTTTCGGGAGCGAAAGCCGCGGGCTGCCGGAAGAATTCATGGATGCTCACCGGGAGGATGTCATCGGAATCCCGATGCGCGGGAGCGGCGTGCGCTCGCTCAACCTGGCCACGGCCGCGGCCATCGTGCTTTACGAAGGATTGCGCCAGGTGCAGAAGCGCGCCTGAAGCTTGCCGGTAAAAGCAAAAGCAGCGTCAAGCTTTATCAGGGCGGTTTTTTGCCGACTTTGGCGCTGCGGCTTCGGGCGCTTTTTCCACCCTGACGGCGATTTCGCCGCCGGCAACATCCACTACCAGCCCGAAATTTCCGGGGCGGCCTTCGCCCAGGATGGCCCGGGCGACCGGTGTCTCCAGCTTCTGCTGTATCAGGCGCTTCATGGGCCGGGCGCCGTAAGCGGGGTCGTAGCCGTGCTCCACGATGTAATCCCCGACCGCGCCGGTGAAAACAAGGCGGATGTTGTTTTCAGCAAGGCGCCGCTTCAATTCCTCCATCTGCAGGCCGGCGATCTTAGCCAGCTCCTCGCGGCTAAGGGGCTTGAAGACGACGGTCTCGTCAACCCGGTTGAGGAATTCAGGGCGGAAATGCGCGCGCAGGGCCTGCATGACGCCGTCGCGCGCTTCCCCGGAAATATTCCCGCCGCGGTCAATACCCTCCAGCAAAAGATGCGAGCCGATGTTGCTGGTCATGATGACGATCGTGTTCTTGAAATCAACGGTGCGGCCGTGCGAGTCGGTCAGGCGCCCCTCGTCAATGAGCTGGAGCAGGATGTTGAAGACGTCGGCATGGGCCTTTTCTATCTCGTCGAACAGGATCACCGAATAGGGCTTGCGGCGCACGGCCTCCGTCAGCTGGCCGCCTTCCTCGTAGCCGATGTAGCCCGGGGGCGAGCCGACCATGCGCGAAACGGCGTGCTTTTCCATGTACTCGCTCATGTCGATCCGCACCATGTTGTCCTCGGTGTCAAACATGGCCGCGGCCAGGGCCTTGGCCAGCTCCGTCTTGCCGACGCCCGTCGGGCCCAGGAAAATGAATGACCCGATCGGGCGCTGGGGATTCTTGATTCCGGCCCGCGCCCGCAGGACGGCGTCCGCCACGGCCCGGACGGCCTCGTCCTGCCCGATGACGCGCTCGTGCAGGACCTCATCCAGGCGCAGGAGCTTGGCGCGCTCCGTTTCCAGAAGGCGCGTCAGGGGGATTTTGGTCCAACGCGCGACCACGCCGGCGATTTCCTCCTCCGTGACCTCCTCGGTGATCAGCCGGGCGGCTCCTTCCCGGTCGGAAGCTTCGGCCGCCTTGAATTCCTTTTCCAGGGCGGGCAGGACGCCGTGCCTCAGCTCGGCCACCTTGTCCAGGTTGTAATCCCGCTCGGCTTCCTCGCATGAGCGCCGCGCCGCCTCGATCTTTTCGCGCAGGGCCTGCTTGCGCGCCAGCGCCTTTTTCTCGCCCTCCCAGCGCGCGCGCATCGCGTCGGACTCGGCCCTCAGCCCGGAGAGCTCCTTGCGCAGCGCGGCAAGGCGCTCGCGGCTGGCGGCATCCTTTTCCTTTTTGAGCGCCGCTTCCTCTATCTCGAGCCGCATCAGCCGGCGGGTGATCCCGTCCAGCTCGGCGGGCATGGAATCAATTTCGGTGCGGATGGAGGCGCAGGCCTCGTCCACCAGGTCAATGGCCTTGTCGGGCAGGAAGCGGTCGCTGATGTAGCGGTTCGAGAGCACGGCCGCGGCCACGATCGCCGCATCCTGGATGCGCACGCCGTGATGGACCTCAAAGCGCTCCCTGAGCCCGCGCAGGATGGAAATGGTGTCTTCCACGGATGGCGCATCCACCAGCACCGGCTGGAAGCGTCGCTCGAGCGCGGCATCCTTCTCTACGTGCTCGCGGTACTCGTCGAGCGTGGTCGCGCCTATGCAGTGCAGCTCGCCGCGCGCCAGCATGGGCTTGAGGATGTTGCCGGCATCCGGCGAACCCTCTGTCCGCCCGGCGCCGACGATGGTGTGCAGCTCATCTATGAAGAGAATGACCTTGCCGGCGGCGGACTTTATCTCGTTTAAAACCGCCTTGAGGCGCTCCTCGAACTCGCCGCGGAATTTCGCTCCGGCCAGGAGCGAGGTCATGTCCAGGGCGAAAATGGTCCTGCCCTTCAGGCCTTCAGGGACGTCGCCGCGGAGAATGCGGTGCGCCAGGCCCTCCACGATCGCGGTCTTGCCCACCCCCGGCTCGCCGATGAGCACGGGGTTGTTCTTGGTCTTGCGCGAAAGGATGCGTATGACGCTGCGTATTTCCTGGTCGCGCCCGATGACCGGGTCGAGCTTGCCCTTGCGGGCCATGTCCACCAGGTCGAGCCCGTACTTGCGCAGCGCCTCATAGGAGTCTTCCGGGTTGGCGCTTGTCACGCGCTGGTTGCCGCGGATGGAGGAAAGCGCCTTCAGGAGCTTCTGGTGGCTCACGCCGTATTCGGAAAGCAGCCTTCCCGCGGGAGCGCCACGGCCCTCCTCGGCCGCGGCCATGAGAAGGTGCTCGACCGAGAGGTATTCGTCCTTCATCCGGCTGGCTTCGTCGGCGGCCTTCACGAAAAGCCGGTTCAGGCGCTGGGTAAGGTATATCTTTCCGGACTCAACCGAGCCGGTTACGCGCGGCTTTTTCGCAAGCTCCTTCTCCACCCCGGCCTGAAGGCCGGCAACCGCCACACCCATCAGCTCGAAAAGGCGCGGCGCCAGGCCGTCGGGCTGCTCAAGGAGGGCTGCCAGGAGATGCTCGACATCAATCTCCTGGTGGGAATGGCGGACAGCTATGGCCTGGGCGGCCTGCACGGCTTCCTGAACTTTCTGAGTG
>JBAYWJ010000244.1:0-5782 GCA_041674125.1 Kiritimatiellia bacterium | reverse complement strand
CTTCCGCATAGGCTTCTTCTTCGGCCGGGATGGGCTCGCCGAGGGCCGTGACAGTCGCCCTTTCGACCGCGCAGATGGCGCAATTGCCGGATTCGTCGGCCAGAGACAAGACACCGACCTTGGCTTTCTTGGGAATCAGGATGCACTCCCACTTCAAATCAAGAGCGAACGCCAGCTTGGCAAGACTTTCCAGGCTGAGGTTGGCATGCCCCCGGAGGATTTTGGTTATGTAGGCAGGACTGACATTCAATTTGCGTGCCAGCGCACTGCGACTGAGGCCCCGGCTTTCCATGGCGTCAACTATGCGCGCCGCCACTTCGACAAAGAGTCCCTCTTCGTAGTAGGCAAGTCTTGTCTTGGCGTGTTCAAGCGCCTCAGCGAAATTGTACCCGCCTTTTTCCCGCACGATTTTATTCATGGCTGTCTCCCTGGGTTTCCATGGCCTTCCTTGGTATGAATCACAAAATCATTACCCGCCGCTTTACTTTCGAGGTAACTCCGCCTGCGGATCAGGGCTTTTTCGATTTCTTTCCGGGGAGTCTTCTGCCCCTGCTTGTCGAACGCATGGGAGCAGATCACAATCCGGTTTTGATCGTAAAAAAATATAACCCGCGGCCCCGTCCTCGCCTTGGCCTCATAGAGGTGATTTCCCAAATCGTTGAATTCATCTTTCTTCCTGGAAGGTCCGCGTTCGGCGAGTTGTTGAAGCCTTCGAATGATCTGGTCGTGGGCCTGGGTGTTTTTTGCCTCAAGTTCCGCCAAGTATTCTCCAACATCCTCGCCTTGCATGATGGCGAACAACGTAAATTTTTGCCCTTCCATCAGGAACCGCAAATCCATATTTAACCTATAGGTTAACTTAATACAACAACTTTTTTTGCCTTTTTTTAATGTCTTTTTCCATTCTGTTATGGTTCAGGCTGACGGATTTCCACCAAACTATGAGTTGACCATTGGGGCTTATGAAACTTTGGCGCATCAAAACACATAAAGATTGCTGGTAGCCACCGGTCCAGCCGTTTCCGCAAATCATTGAATTTCCTTTGATAACCCCATGCCCGATAATTGGAAAGAGATGTTAATCAAACGATGGGATTTATCAAGATCGTTTTTTGCCGTTCTGTCACGCTAAAAGCGTGAAGAGTCGAACGGCCGCTAAAGCAGGATTCCAATACGCCGAGAGCATACGGGGAATGCTAAACGTAATTATTCAGGATGAAAAGACGCGGCGGCAGAGCGCCGCGGCTACAGATTCATTCAATAAGTGCCACATGGAATCGCGGAGAAACATGGCATTGAATTATTACGGCGTTTTGGTATATACATGAAGCATGAACGCTGATACGCCAGCCCCGGAAGAAACCGCCCAGCCTGCTGAAAAACGTCCGCCGTTCAACGAGGTTTCAGTCCTGTTTCCCCTGCTCTCAATCTACACGGCCGTATATTTGGGGCTGATGGCGGCCGATTTTCTATTAAAGCACACGCTGAAACTGCCCGAGGGGCTTTTGCCGGTTTACATCGCGCTCCTGGGCGCCTACGCCGCCGACAAGGAGATCCGGCGCTGGATCGGAGCACCCGAGCCGCCGCGTAAGGGCTCCGTATTCGTCTATCTCTGGATACTCTTTGCCCTTTTTGCTTTCATAATAAACAGCTTCCGGCCCGACTATCCCCTGCCCGACAAGCTCATCACAGTCTGCCTGCAGGTGCTCGGGATCTTCTTCGGCAGCAAGGCCTCGAAATACATCTGGGAAAAACGTCTCAGCGCCGGGGATTCAGGCGGCTCCCAGGCCGATTCAGGCCGGGAAAAGATCGTCCTGGACATGATTTCTGCCCAAGGACAAGTGACCAGGCGGGATATCGTGGAAAAGATGAATATCTCCGAAAGAACCGCTTCCCGGTTCCTGCAGGGCATGGAGGATAAAGGCCTTGTCCGACGCGAGGGCCAAGGGCGCGGAATCTATTATATCCTGCCGTGAATAATCGTGCCTTTGCGGGTCATTACGAGACAAATCATGCCAGGGGAGACAAAATAATCGCGCCATTGCGTGCCATAGCGCGCCTTTGCGCGCCGAACTGGCCGAACTGGAACGGAAAATCAAGGCCTGATTTCCAGGGCAGCCATCCATGCGGGCAACAGATCGGCGGAACAGGCTGTTCCGCCCTACCCTTGGAATTCCGGGCAATCACGTCGGCGTGAGCGCGAACGATCAACACAAGCCACGCCCAGGCTAGAAACAGGAATCCTGATGATCAGGAGAAAGACTGGATTCCCGGTTCTACCCGCGACGGGTGGACCGGGAATGACAGGGCTCTGTTCTTTGCCATTCTGCCCCGCGCCAAATAACGCAGGCGGGTGCAAGTCAGAAACTGGATTCCCGGTTTCGGCCGCAACGTCCATCCCGGGAATGACAGCAAGACCTTCAGGGCAAGCGCTTTAGCGGGGCCCGGTCACGGAAACCACAATCAGCCCCTATGACTGAGGCACAAAAATCCGCAGGCATAATTTCTTGCAAAACGTTTTGGATACATTAACATATTTAACGTTTAATATTTAAAAAATTAAACACTCCAAAGGAGGCAAAACATGAAGAAAGCAATGTTGATTGCAGTCCTCGCCGGCCTGATGACAATCCCGGCTTTTGCAGCGCACATTGGCGACCAAACCTTGGACCAGGTCGCGCGCGCGCGCCTGCCCTTTATTGAAAACTGCGGGCAATACGGCGCCGACGTGCGGTTTGCGGTGAAAACTCTGGCCGGCAGCGTCCACGTTGACAAGCAGGGGCACCTGGTCTATGCCCTGCCCTTTGCCTCCCAACAAGGCGGCAAGCCCGGCGGTTACAATGTTTTACGCGAGGAATTTGTCGAGGCATCATCCGCCGCGGTCGCGGGCACGGAACCGGCCGCAACCAGAGCCAGTTTTTTCCAGGGGCGCAATACATCCGGATGGCGCTCAAATGTCCCCGCCTACCGCTCAATCGTCTGGAAATCACTTTATCCGGGCATTGATCTTTCGGTGCGGGCCTGCGGCAATACCATCGAGAAGGTGTTTACGCTCGCCCCGGGCTCGGAGCCCGAAGATATCCTGATAACAGTGGCGGGGGCCGATAAACTCCTGGTGGATGAAACCGGCCGCCTCGTGGTGCGCACGTCGAAAGGCGATGCCATTTTCAGCGCGCCTGTGGCATATCAGCCCGGCCAAAGAGGGAGCGATCCTGTTGCCATCCAATACCGCGTTGATGGAAACCGTTATGGGTTTGAAATCAGTGACTACGACCTTTCCCGTCCGCTCATTATTGACCCGCTCCTGGGCGGCACCTACCTGGGCGGCTACCGCTGGGACGACGCTTTCGCGCTCACCGTTGATTCCGAAGGCCGGGTATATGTGGCCGGTGCGACCACCTCGACCGATTTCCCGGTAACGCCCGGATCCTACCAGACAACCAAAGCCGGCACGGACGCCTTCATTTCACTTTTTGACAACCGCCTGACCAACCTGATCGCCTCAACCTTTTTGGGCGGCACGGGAGTCCAGTCGGCCTATGCCATAACCCTGGACTCATTCGGCCGGGTTTACATTGCCGGCGACACCACCTCCACCAACTTCCCCACCACGGAAGGCGCCTACCAGCGCGTGCACCAGAGTGGGGAAACCAACGATGTCTTCGTGTCAATCATGGACGGCAACTTAAGTACGCTGATCGCTTCCACGCTCCTGGTGGGCGACGAAATGGAATGGCCGGACACCATCGCCGTTGACGGCTTTAACAACGTTTACGTTGCCGGCGTGACGCGCTCCACCAACTTCCCCGTCACTGCCGGCGCCTTCCAGCGCGATCTGAAGGGCTGGGGCGACGGATTCGTTTCCAAGCTCGATTCCACACTCGGAAGCCTGCTGGGCTCAACCTACATCGGAGGCAGCAACTACGACCGGGTCCTTTCGCTGCAACTTGATTTATGCTCCGATATTTTCATATCCGGCATAACCGGCGGCAACGGGTTCCCCACCACCAACCTGCCCTACAGCAGCGTTTTTGGCGGCGGCGAACATGACGGATTTGTCTCCAAGCTGGACGCCGGATTGAGTAATTTGCTGTTTTCGACCTACATTGGCGGGTCGGAAAATGATTGGCCAAACGAGCTGGCAGTAACCGCCTCCGGGATTTACATTGCCGGCAACTCGTTTTCCAGCAACTTCCCCACCACGGCCGGCGCCTATCAGCCCCTGCTCGCCGGCGGCACCAACGACGCCATCGTGGCCGCCTTCGACACTGGCCTGCACAATCTGCTCTATTCAACCTTCATCGGCGGCGCGGACTATGACTCGATCGAGGCCATGACGCCCGGAGCGGATGGCTCCCTCTGGCTGGCCGGCTACACCTTTTCCCATAACTTTCCGACAACTCCGAACGCCTATTGCCGCACAAACCGCAGCAGCGACGTGTTCGTAACGCGAATCAACAGCCAGCTCTCAACCCTGGGCGCTTCCACCCTTGTGGGCGGCACCTGGGACGACTACGGCTATGCCATCGATTTGGACTCGCAGGGCAACGTGTTTGTAACCGGATACACTGAAGCCTGGGATTTTCCCACCTCGCCCCGGGCATATGAACGGTCCTACCATACCCCCAATAATCCGGGCTGGGGCGACGCTTTCGTGATAAAAATGGATTCCTCCCTCGATGCCTCCCCCGCTCCGCCGGTCTTCATCAGCGCCAGCGACAAAACCTACCCAGACCGCGTGGCCGTTACATGGGAAGAATCCGCCGCGGCCCTCAGCTATTCGATCTGGCGCAACACGGAAAACATTTCCGCCGGCGCGACCCCGCTCGTGAACCTGACCGAAACCACCCTGACCTATTACGACTGGAGCGCGCTCCCGGGCACGCAGTATTATTACTGGGGCCGGGCCTCCAACGCCGTGGGCCCCAGCGCGTTCAGCGATGCCGCCGCCGGCATGCGCAGTCCCGGCTTTCCCCTGGCCGCCGACCTGGATGGCGACGCCAAGGCCGACCCGATCGTGGTCGCATCCGGGCAGTGGTATGCCTGGCTTTCCACCGCCAATTACATGAAGGTCGGCCCGGCCATCGGGTCAAGCCCGGCCTGGCCCGCGGCGGCCTTCGACATGGATAATGACCGCAAGGCGGATCCCACGGCCATGAACCTGGAAGGCCGCCTGTTTTGCTGGTTTTCTTCCAGCGGCTACCAGCTGATCGTGTCGGCCATGTTCGGGTCGGGCAACGCCAGCCTGCTGCTGGCCGACTTCGACGGCGACGGCCTTGGAGATCCGACCGTGGTTGACCTGAACACCTGGTATATATGGATGTCATCGGCCGGATACCAGCCCTCGCAACCGCTGGATTACGGGAATTATACCATGATACCGCTTGCGGCGGATTTCGACGGCGACCGCATTGCGGATTTCGCGCGCTACTGGAGCGGTGAATGGTATGTGTATCTTTCGAGCGCCTATTATTCGGGCTTCGGGCCGTTTGCCTATGGAGCGGAGGGCGATTTGCCGGTGGCGGCCGATTTCGACGGGGACCGGCTGGCCGACATGGCGGTCTACAATCCTACCAGCGGCAACTGGTACGTCTGGCTTTCCAGTGCAAACTATTTCCGGGTGGGCCCGTTCCCGTTCCATCCGTGATAAGGATTCAGGCTAGAACCTATCTCAAAATTGGCATGGAGCATGGTGCGAGCGTCGCGCTGGCAGAGCAAGGCGTGCAAGCGGGTGGCATAGCAGCCGCTATGGCTCCGCTTGCAGAACGCCGCTCTGCCAGAT
>JBAYWJ010000243.1:0-5863 GCA_041674125.1 Kiritimatiellia bacterium | reverse complement strand
TAAACCGGACTCGACCGCGGCGTGATTTTAAAGGCAACCACGGGGGACGGCCTGGTTTACACTCTCAAGGTCGGCAATGCGCTCACAAACGACACCCTGGACCGCTATTTTTCGATATCCGTCACCAACGGACCCGCGCCGGCCCGGGCGGAGGATCCCAAGCCGGACCAAGAAGCGGCCGCAGAGGAAAAAGCCAAACAGGATGACGCGAAAGCCGCGGCCGAAAAGGCCGCGGCGCTCAACGACACCTTCGGCCAGTGGATCTACGTCATCAAGTCATATCGCGCCGAGCCGCTGCTGATCACCAGGGAGGATCTCATCAAGAAGCCACAGCCGCCCAAAGAGGAAGAAAAACAGGCCGGGGAACCCGGCGACAAGGCCGCCGAAAAACCCGGTCCGGCCCAGGCCGATGAAAAGACTGAAAAAAACAAGTAAATCATTCACCGGAGGACACCTGCTATGGACCATGCCCAAATAACCAAGACGACCGACATGATCAGGGAACAAAACGCCCTCCTTGACCTCCTGCGCCAGGAAGTGATGAAGGTCATGGTAGGACAGGAAAAAATCATCGAGCGCATGCTCGTGGCGCTTGTGACCGGCGGGCACATCCTGCTCGAAGGCGTCCCCGGTCTGGCCAAGACCACGGCCGTCAAGACCCTGGCCAGGACCCTCGGGCTGCAGTTCCAGCGCATCAGCTTTACGCCCGACCTTCTGCCGGCAGACCTGATCGGCACGCTCGTCTACGACCCGAAGGCAGGCACCTTTTCGGTAAAGAAAGGGCCCGTTTTCACTAACCTGCTGCTGGCCGACGAGATAAACCGCGCCCCGGCCAAGGTGCAATCGGCCCTCCTCGAGGCCATGCAGGAACACCAGGTGACGATCGGCGACAAAACCTATCCCCTCCCGGACCCGTTCCTCGTCATGGCCACCCAGAACCCGATCGAGCAGCAGGGCACCTATCCCCTGCCGGAGGCTCAGATCGACCGCTTCATGCTCAAGTGCAAGATCACCTACCCCTCCAAGGACGACGAGCGCCGCATCATGAACCGCTTCACAAAGCGCCAGGAAATCGAAGTCCGGCAGGTCATGTCCGCGGAAAAAATCAGCGTCTTACGCGAGCTGATGGACCAGGTTTATTGCGACGAAAAAGTGTGCGACTATATCCTGGACCTGGTCTTTGCCACGCGCAAGCCTTCGGAATACGGCATCAAGATCGACCACCAGATCGAATACGGCGCCTCGCCGCGCGCCTCTCTCTATCTCAACCTGGCCGCGCGGGCCAACGCCATGCTGCACGGGCGCGGCTACGCGACGCCCCAGGACGTAAAGGAAACGGCGCACGACGTCCTGCGCCACAGAATCATGCTGACCTACGAGGCCGAGGCGGAAGAGATCGAGAGCGAGGATGTCATCGCCCGTTTATTGAACGACATACCGGTCCCCTGAATTATTTTGGATTTTCTATTTGCGATTTTGGATTTTTCCCGGATCCAAATCGGCAATCCAAAATCCAAAATTAAAATCGGCAAAAAAATGGCCATTGACACCAAAGAGCTGATGAAGCACGTGCGCCGCATCAAGGTGTTCACGAACAAGTTCGTGGACGAGCACGTCAGCGGCGAATACCATTCCGTCTTCAAGGGGCGCGGCATGGAATTCGACGAGGTCCGCGAGTATGTCCCCGGCGACGACATCCGCTCCATAGACTGGAACGTCACCGCCCGCATGGGCCACCCGTTCGTCAAGCGCTTCTGCGAGGAGCGCGAGCTGACCATCATCTTCCTGGTGGACATATCCGGCTCGATGTGCTTCGGCTCCCGCTCGCGCTCGAAGGCGGAAGTGGCCGCCGAGCTGACCTGTCTCCTGGCCCTTTCGGCCATCAAGAACCAGGACAAGGTCGGCATGATACTTTTCAGCGACCGGATCGAAAATTTCATCCCGCCCCGCAAGGGACGCACCGCGGCCATGCGCCTCGTGCGCGAGGTGCTGGCCGCCGAGGAAACCCGCCGCCCGACCGACATCGGCGCGGCCCTGCGCTTCCTCAACAAGACCCAGAAAAGGAGGGCGGTCGTGTTCCTCGTCTCCGATTTCCAGTCAAACGGCTTCGAAAGCGAGTTGCGCGTCACATCCAAACGCCATGACCTGATTGCCTGCCCGGTGCGCGACCCGCGCGAGCTCCAGCTGCCGGACGCCGGCCTGCTGGAAATCCTCGACCCGGAAACGGGCGCGCTGATGGAAATTGACACCGGCTCGCGCAAAACACGCGCACACTTCCAAGCCAGGGCCCTGGCCGAGGAAGAAGAGCTCGACAAGCGCCTCCGGCGCCTGAAAACAGACTCCCTGAAGCTTTCAACCGACCGCTCCTTCGTGGACGACGTCCGCCGCCTTTTCCAGAAGCGCCAGCAAAGGTTCCGGCGCGGTTAGAGCAAGGATTACCATGACCTCAGAACGCAAGCCAGAACTTGTAGCGACCCCGGCCATCCCGGCCGCGCGCGACGCTCGAAACAGGCCGGTAGTTTCATGCCCGTTCCCGCGATTATTCCCGCTCGCAGCGGCATGCCTGGCCATCCTGGCATCCGGTTGCCGCCACGATAACAACTCCGGCCCCCGGCCGGAAGTGCCGCTTATCGACACCATCAGGTCCGGCCCGGTCGAGCTGACCATCCTGGCGGACCCGCCTCAGGTGCACCTCGACCGGGACACCCTCCTGACAATCCGCGTACATACCCCCTCCAACACGGAGGTGCGCCTCCCGCCCCTGAAGGACAGGCTGAAGGGATTCACGCTCAGCGGCTCATTCACGCGCGACGTTTTGGATGAAAAAAAAAGTCCGGCCAGGGAATACTGCTCGCGCCTGACGCCAACCCTGGCGGATGAATACCGCATCGCCCCCATGGCGGTCACCTGGGCCGCGAGCGCCCGGGCGGGCGGCGGCAGCCAAACGGAGGGATGGTTTGCCACGCGCCCCATTACCTTCCAAGTTGCGGGCATATCGAAGGGCCCGCCTGGCCCCGCGATCCACGAAACAGAGGGTCCTATCACGATTTATCCTCCTTTTAAGACCGTCGCCGGTTGGGCCCTGGCGGCGGCCGCCGCCGCGGTCGCGTTGTATTTGCTCTGGCGCCTGAGCAGGCGCGTGCAGAGGGCCATCCGGCTCAGGCGCATGTCGCCTCGCGAGCGCGCCCTTTACGAGCTCGGCGAGCTCCTGGCGCAGGACCTGGTGGCCAGGGATAAAATAAAAGAATTTTATCTCGAGCTAACCATGATTGTCCGGCGCTACATCGAGCGGGCGCACGCCATCAGGGCGCCCGAACAGACTACCGAGGAATTCCTGGTGGCGGTAACGCTCAACCACGATTTCAAGCGCGAGGTTGTCAGGAAACTGCAGGCCTTCCTCCAGACGGCCGACCTGGTCAAGTTCGCCGCCTACCGTCCGGCCATGGAAATCATCGCCCAGACCCTGGCCACCGCCCGCGATTACATCGACACGGATGAAAAAAATAAACTGCAAAAAAAGGAAAAGGAACAGAGATAATTTGAAATTAGAAACTTGAAATTGGATGGAATGCGGTCAAAATTTCCGCCGCGGGCGGATATTTCAAATTTCAAATATGGATTTTGCAGCCGAATGAGGCCCAAGTAAGGTATCAACATGTTCCAATTTGCCGAACCATATTATTTCCTGCTGCTGCTGCCGGCCGCGCTGGCCCTCTGGTTCGCATACGCCCGGCGGGTGAGGGTGGCGACGGTTTTCGCCCCCACGAACCGCCTGCCCGCATCCTCCGGATCATGGCGCAAGACCATGCGCCATATTCTCCCGGCGCTGTACCTGCTCGGCGTCGTCCCGGCGATCGTCGCACTGGCCAGGCCGCAGACCGTGCTTGAAAAAACCGCCGTCAGCGCCAACGCCATCGCCATCCAGATGGTGACGGATGTTTCCGGCTCGATGCAGGCCCTGGATTTTTCCGCTTCCGACAAGGCCGTCACGCGCCTGGACGTGGTCAAGGATACCTTCGCCAGATTCATCGAGCGCCGCCCCGACGACCTGGTCGGCCTGGTCATTTTCGGCGGCTACGCAACCAGCGTCGTCCCCCTCACGATTGACCACGGAGCCCTCCTCCACAGTCTGAAGGGAGTTGAAACGCCGCGCCTGCGGCTGGACAAGGACGGCAATGTCGCCAACCAGGAGGAACAAATGACGGCCATCGGCGACGCGCTCGCCACGGCCGCGGCCAGGCTGGAAAAAACGGAGATAAAGTCCAAGGTCATCGTCCTGCTGAGCGACGGCGAATCGAACGCCGGCATCATCAAGCCGGATGAAGCCATAAAGGCCGCCAAGGCCCTCGGCATAAAGGTCTACACCATCGGCGTCGGCTCCAACGGCCGGGCGCCGTTTCTGGCGCAGGACATGTTCGGCCGCAAGACGGTCCAGTACGCCGAGGTGCGGATTGACGAAACCCTCCTCCGCCGCATAGCGGAAGACACAAAGGGCCTTTATTTCAACGTCCGCGACCCGAAGGGCCTGGCAAGGGCCCTGAATGAAATCGACAAGCTTGAAAAAACCGCGGTGAGCAAGGAAAGGTTCAACCAGTACCGTGAATGGTACCCGCCCCTGCTGGCCGGCAGCCTTGTCATGCTGGCGCTGGCGGCATTTTTCAACATGATGATGTTCAAGGAAATTATATAGCGGAGAGAGACACATAGGCACAAAGGCAGAAGGCACACAGGGAAAAAAATACTTTTTATTCGGCACACTTTGTCCCTTCGCCACTTTTGCCAGGCTTCAAATATGAACATTCAATTTGTCAACGGGTGGGTGCTTCTCTTCGCCTGGGTGGCGCTGGGCACGGCCTTTCTATGGCTCGTGCTGTTCAAGCGCCGGCGATCGGCAATCCGGGCTTTCCTGGATGAGCCGATGCTCTCCAAGCTTTCCCCTCAGGCCCGGCCGGCGCGGTTTTACTGGCAGCTTGTCCTCTTCCAGGCCGGGCTGGTCATGCTGATCATCGCCGCGGCCCGTCCCCAGTGGGGGGCGGAGGAAAGGAAGGTTTTCCAGCGCGGGCGGGACCTGGTCATTGCGCTCGACGTCTCGCGCTCTATGCTCGCCCGCGACGTACATCCCAGCCGCCTCCAGAGGGCCAAGGCGGACGTGCAGGACCTGCTGCGCGAGCTGCGCGGCGACCGGGTGGCCCTGGTCGCTTTCCGCGGGCACGCCATTCAGCTTTGCCCGCTCACCACCGACTACGCCTACCTCGAGCAGATGCTTGACGCCGTAACCGTGGATTCAGCCCCGCCGGGCGAAACCAACATAGGCGCCGCGATCGACAAAGCGCTGGCCGCCTTTGAGAACGACGCCGGCGCCCACCGCGCCATGGTCATCATTTCGGACGGGGAAGACCTGGCCGGCCAGGCCATGGCGGCGGCCGGCAGAGCCGGGGAAAAAGGAGCGGTCATTTTTACCGTAGGCCTCGGCGACCCGAAGGGCGCCAATATTCCCGGCCTTGCCAAGTCCGAGCCAGTCATGACCTACCAGGGGCAGGAGGTGATCAGCAGGCTCCAGCATGAAACCCTCAAGGATATCGCCGACACGACCGGAGGCGCCTACGTGCCCGTGGGAGTGGCAAACGTCAAGCTCGGGAAACTCTACCGCGAACACTTGAGCAAAATCGCGGCGCACGATATCGAGGAAAACATCCAGCGGCGCATGATCGAGCGCTACCAGCTCTTCCTTTTCCCGGGGATATTGGCCCTGCTCGCGGCGGTCTTTTTAAGCCGCGGCCGGCTCGCCACCCGCAGGCCTGCCCCCGACTTTGCGGGGCGACCGCTCAAAACAGATATCGGCCGCGGGCCCGGCGCATCGCTC
>JBAYWJ010000242.1:0-5868 GCA_041674125.1 Kiritimatiellia bacterium | reverse complement strand
TGCTTTTCCCAACATAGATCTTGACCGGGATGTTTTTATCCGGCGCATTCGTGACCGCCAGCTTCGCCCCGCTGATTTTCTCAATGAAAGTTTGCAGTTCCGAGGCTGCCAGCCTGGACATCCGGGCGGGCTTGTCGGCAATGATGATTTCAGAAAGCGGCTTGCCGTTTTTGGCGATAAACGCTTCCCCGGAAGCCGAAGTGGCATAAAATCCTGCCGCTATGCCCAGTATTGCAAGCGTAAAGTGTTTGAATCCAGTCATTGCTTTTCTCGCTTTCATTTTTGTTTCAACTGCTTACCAATGCGGGCTTGCGTCCACAACTCAAGAGATTCACCACCCGCTTCGCTGGAGACACGGAGACCGGAAAAAGATGAGGTTTGGCAAATTTGCGAACAACGAAACGTTGCTCCAAAATTTGCCAATGCGCTTTAGTACTGGAGAAGATGGGAGATATAAAACTCCCTTCTTCCTTCAATAACAAGCCTTGCTTGAAATCAGCCCCGGGCGCGTAAGCGCCTCGGGATGATTTCAAGCGACCTCTGCTGCTCTGTCTCCGTGCCTCCCGTGGTGAATCATTTTTTTTCTTATTTGCACCACACCGTGCCGAATTTACTGACATTATCAAAGCTGCTCGAACCGGTAGGCGACCAGGCCGAACGCTCGATATCATTCTTGCGCGCGCGCTGGCGGCAGACGTTGATGCTCCAGGGGAAAGTCGGGTTGGGCCCCGCCCCGGAAATGCCCTTGAGCGGGTCAATTTCCTGGGCGTTCTCGCCGGCGGCCGGCAGGCGTACTTCAAGGGTCCATGCTTTTTCTCCAACCTGTGCGGCCGCGGTGGCACCTGAAGACCAGTTCAGGTTCATGCCATCCTTCATGTCGGCATCCACAATGGCCCCGGCCGGGTTGACCGCGATCCGGTAATAGGAGTGGACCGGTGTCTCGATCAGGATCTCGACAAAATCCCCTGACCAGATGTTCGTGTCGCCGTTCTGCGTGGCGGTGATGTTCAAGTTGCTCGGGGAAGAATCCCGGCAGGTGATCCCGAGGTAAAGCGCGCCGTCGCTCCCCCACGCCACGAGGAACGAGGTGGGATGTTCGGGCGCGCGTCCGGTCTCCACCTCGCGCAACTGGTAGCCGCGCACGTCCCAGAATTTTTTGTCGTCGAGACTGCCATCCATCTTTAGGTCCGTCTTGCTGCGCGGCAGGGCGCGCGCATCGGGCACGTTCACCCGGCCCAGCCGTTCGCGGCGCTGCTTCAGAGGCTTGCATTCTTCAACCACCTGAGCGATGCGCTTTCCGTAAACGGTGGCGCCGGCTTTTGCACGGGCGGCTTCCAGAAGCTCCAGGGCCCGGTCAATAACCTCGATTTTCAGGCTCATCTGCTGCCAGTTCTGCTCGGAATATTCGATGAATGCTTTCATCTCCTTTTCCGCAGGACCGTAAAAGAGCTTATAGTATTCATCCAGGAGGGCTTCCAGGTCCTGGTTGACGTCCCACCAGAGGCGGGCGGTCACGTAGATGTTAAGGTGCATGATCGCCATGGGGTCCCATGTGAATTTTTTCGGGTCGGCGTGCCGGTAAACCTCGATCATGTCGCCTTTTGAAAAACCTTTCAGAGAGCGCAGGTCCTCCGCGATCAGGCGCGGGAAATAGACGGGAATATCGGCCCGGCCGTAGCGCGGGCAGTTCTGCAGATAATAGTCATAGATATAGATTTCCTGTGAAGGCAGCTTTTCCAGCCAGGCCTGGCGCGTGACCAAATTCGTGGCGCGCAGGTCCCGGTCAAGATAAGTGCTGCGGTTCTGGCAGATGACCAGGGCCAGGTTCGGGCTGAGCTTGTCTATTTTTTCCGGCGGCAGCTTGTAAGAGCTGTAGGAAAGCCCGCTCACCATATGTTTCGGATGGCTGTTGTACAGCTCCTTTGCTACGCGGTTCACGTAGCCCCAGACGTAGTCCGACATCGTCCCTTCCCTGCCCCGCTCCGGGGTCTCTTTGCCCTTGCAGAGTTCGCACTGGCACATGCCGGACCCGTAGCCGTCGCACGCGTCTAGGCTGAGCATGGGTTCCTTGCGGACATCGAATATCATCCGGGCGAACTTCAAGTTCTGCTGAAACAGGCCTTCCGAGGAAAAGCACGGCGCGCCGGTGTCTGAGAAATCCGTCAGCCGCTTTCCGTTCTGGAGCGAATACCAGTCCGGGTGGGCCTTTTTGACCTCGTCGCGCATGTAGACGAACTTGCTCCCGTGGCAGTTCTGGACCAGGCCCATCATATCGTGCCCGAAGTTAACCCCCATGCGCAAATTCCAGAGCTTATTTTCAGAAGTGTCGCTCCAGTAGCCGAACCGGCGCATCGGAAAATCAGGCCTGACAGTTTTATCAACCGCGGCGAAGGCGATGCTGTCTTTCTCCGGCACGACTTCTCCAAGCTCCCCCGGGAAATACCAGCGCACGCCAAGACCACGCAGGAATTCACAGACGGCGTTCATGGTCCCGGCATCGTCCTGCTCCCAGATATCCAGATCGATGCAATAAGAATTATAGCCAAGGCGGTAATAAGGAAACTCGTAATATTCGCCCGGATTCGCCGCGTCCCAGTCCTTCCTGGCCCGATACTTATCCTTGTTCCATTCACGGCCATGCGCATACGGCTCCATCGGCACGAAGTCCTTGTCCGGCCCGAGCAGGGCCAGCCAGGCGACGCTGCCGCCATCTTTGGACGTACTGCCTGAAACCATCTTGAACGCGCCGTGCGCCAGGCCATCAGTCGAAAGCTTCAGGTAATCGGTGTATTTGCTTTTCCCGACATAGATTTTAACGGGGATATTTTCTGAGGGCGCGCTGGTGATCGGCAACGTGGCGCCGGTCATCTTGCAGACGTATTCCTGAAGGTTCGAGGCCGCCACCCTGGTCATCCTCGCCGGGTTGTCCGAAATAATGATCTCCGCCCGGGCCTTGCCGTTTTTGACAATGTAATCTCCACTTGCGGCCGGCCCGGCACAGGAGGAACAGCAGAGAGCCGCCAAGCCTGCCAGGAGAAGAGCCGCGGGCAATGCGGCCGTTTTAACCGACGTTTGCGTTTGCTTTGCATATTGCATGCGTAATTACCTCCTGTAACTGAATAACTCTTGAGTTACTTGCAAAAGTCCATCGGACGCGACGAAGCGCGTCCCTCCACCACTCAAATAGACGGTTTCCCTTCTATTTTGGAGGGCCACGCGTGCTACTCTGCGAAGTCAGCGAAGGCTGCCTTCGCTACGACCTTCCTACGCCCACCGAGCCTACTCCGCCGAAGTAGCTTCGGCTACGAAGGCCGGAAGCGTGTGCTTCGCGAAGTTGGGAGCACGAGCCGGCGCGGCCGTCCTTTCAAAGAATTTTACAACTGGCTTTCTTGTTTCCTGCCTGCATCATTTCGGCGTCATTCCGGCTATTTGCTCCTCAATTTTCTTCACCATGTATTGCGAAACATCCGGCACTTCGAGTGCCTTCCGGTAGGCGGCCAGGGCGGAGTCGGGACGATTGAGCGCCGCGTACACGTCGCCGTACGCCTGCTGGATCCGGCAGCGCCAGTCGGCGGAGGGAATGTTTTCCGCCCTGAGCCTGTCAAGCTGCGCGATTGCCTCTTTTTCATTCCCCTTCTTCGCCAGCAAAACCGCATATGCAATGATGCTGTCATACTTCGCGGCCCCTACCACCGGGGAATCTATCACGGCCTTGTAGGCCGCGAGCGCCTTGCTTTCGTCCTTGATCTGGTCCCGGTATAAATTCCCCAGGTTCAGGTTCGCGGACGCCAGCTGGTTGGCGTCGAACGTAGTTGTTTGTGCCAGCAGGAAATCTTTTTCGGCGGCAACGGCGTTCCCCAGCATGGCATGGGCCCGGGCGCGGCACATGGCCGCGTCGCAAACCAGCCGGTCTGGCCAGGTCGCGAGATCCTGGCTCCCCGCGGCCTCCACGATATTCGTCCAGCGCAGCTGCGCTTCCCAGATGCGCATGCGGCAGAGAGTCTGCAGCGGTTTATCCTTGATCCGGCCGGCGCGTTTTTCCGCCTCCTCAAAATCCTTGCGCCGCAACGCTAACAGCGAAGCCTGCTCAAGGGCCGCTCCGATGCACTGCTGGTGGCGGACCTGGCGTCCGGCCAGTTCCAGGAAAATAGCCTCGGCTTCGCCCTCCTTGCCGGGAGTGCGTGCCATGCGCATTGCCTCCTGGAAATCCACGGGGAAAACCGGTTCCGCCGCGCCGGCGGTGGAAGCGAGCGCCGCTATCAGGACCAGGAATATTAATTTGTTCATCATGTGTTTCCTCCAGTATTTTCTACAATGCGTACTTATGACCACAATCTTAATTAATAAAATTAACAGAAGGCAACGAAGTTAACAAAGAAAAAGGTTTTGTGCTTTGCAAATACTTCGTTTCCTGCGTTAACTTTTGTAAAATATTTTTGTTTTTCGTCACAGTTTCTATGTTTAAGGTCCTACCTTGCATATAGGTTTGCCATCATCTCGAAGTGATCGTTGAACGCCGTGCCCGTGGGCGAAAGCTGGTAAAATTCCGGCGTGTTGCCCGCCAGCCGCTGGCGCGAGACCTGGACGCCCCATGGAAGAGGCTGCGAAGGCATCGTTGCTTCCAGCGAGTTTGCATCAATTTGGATTTCGACCGTCCAGCGGTCGGCAAGCTTGTGGACAGCGCACTTGGTAACCTTGTAAAACGTTGGCAAATCCCCCACATTAGGCGAGGTGGAGTCGCTGTCATAAACGGCGCCGGCGGGATTGACGACAACCAAGGGCTGGCGTCCGTTCGGGGTTTCCAGCCGGATTTCCACGAAATCGCCGCCCCAGATATCCGCGTCGTCCGGTTTCGTGCAGCGCGCCTGGATTCGGTCCATTTTCGGCTCGCGGCAGTCAACGGCAATGAAGAGCGATCCGGCCGTGTACCGGAACGAAACGCTGGTCGTGACATGGCGGGGTGTCTCGCCCGTGAACATGTCTTTCAGCGGATAAAACGTATACTCCGGTTTAAGGTCGTTGCGGTACCACCAGAACGGTTTGGTCAAATCCCCGTCCACTTTTGGTTCCTGCCCGTCGGTGAAGAGACGAGCGCGGAGCTCGGGCCCCCGACGCTTGAGATTCTCGAACACTTTCTTAAGCGGCTCCATTTCCACGGCCAGCATGGCGATGCGCCGGCCGTAGACAGAGTCGCCGGCCTTGGCCTTGGCCTTGGCCTTGGCCAGCAGGTCGAAGAATTTCGGCACATCCTCCTCCTTGAGATAGCCAGTCGCGGCGGTAACCAGGCGGGGCGCCGGGCGCATCCAGACCTCCTCGGAAAACCGCAGCAGCTCCCGCATTTCCTTTGCGGCCGGCCCGTAGAAAAGCTCGCAGTATTCTTGCAATTCCTTGTCAAGATCGAGGTTGCGGTTCCAGGTCATCCGGTTGCGCAGGAAGACCATGAGGTGGTTGATGGCCGGGCGGTAAAATCCGAGGGGTTTGCCGCCTTTGAATTGCGTCACCATGCCTTCAAGCAGCCAGCCATTGCAGTGGTCATACATGACCTCGAAGTCCTTCTTGAGGTTTTCGGTGAAGACATAAGGCAGGGGCGGCTGTTCGCCTTTGTAGAGGGTATGCTCGTAATAATAGTCGTAGAATACGAACTGTTTTACGTCCTTAACCTTTGCCATCCATTCCCGGACGAGTGGCCGGTAATCATTCATATGAACCTTGTCCGAAGTATGGGTGAAGTAGATTGTCACATCGTCCGGTATTTCTTTCAGCGATTCCGGGATGCGCTGGGTGCCACCATAGGCATACACGAGCTTGCGCTGGTTATTGCCGGGGTATTTTTTATTGTAGCGCTCGCGAATGTTCATGGCAAAATCC
>JBAYWJ010000241.1:0-5892 GCA_041674125.1 Kiritimatiellia bacterium | reverse complement strand
TGGAATGCGGCGACGCATCTGGCAGAGCCGCGTTCTGCAAGCGGGGACATAGCGGCTGCTATGCCACCCGCTTGCACGCCTTGCTCTGCCAGCGCGACGCTCGCACCATGCTCCATGCCAATTTTGAGATAGGTTCTAATCTGAAAACAGGCATTTGAGGAATGACGCCGGCTAACCCGGATTATTGGCCTTGACTCTCCATGGGCAAGTTTTTATATTATAAGCTAAATCATATGGACAGGAGAACAAGATCATGACAATTACTCTGCCTCTTGCTCGAATGACGACTTCAGACAAACTCCGGGCGCTGGAGAAGATTTGGGACGACCTTTCCAGGACATCAGAGAATGTCCCATCCCCGTCATGGCACGCCGACGTGCTAAAAGCCCGGCAGAAACGCCTTCAGAACGGGTCGGCACACTTCACGGAATGGACTGAGGCAAAACGCGTTATCCGAAACCGCGTCAAATGAGAATCGAGATTCTGGGCGAGGCTCAGCAGGATTTGATAGACGGCTTCCGATTCTACGAAAACCAAGCAGCAGGGCTTGGCGATTACTTTCTCGACTCCCTTTTCTCTGACATTGATTCATTACATCTCTACGCCGGCATTCATGTTATGCAATTCGGATATCACCGGCTCCTCTCCAGGCGATTCCCCTTCGCGATATACTATCGCATCAAGGCCAAAACCATCTTTGTTCATGCTGTCCTGGACTGCCGACAGGATCCGACACGGACTCATAAACGGTTGACATAATCCCGAATTTTGAAAAACCATTGAGTCTCGGTAAAATACATAATGAAAAATATGTGAATTCATTATTGGGAAATGATCGCCCATAAATCATTTTCCCTTTGAAATTCATGGTTTTACGAACGTTCTACTATTATATGTTCGGCAAAAGAGAATAGTGGGAGAAGATGATGCGGCGATGGCCCTCATACCGAGTGTGGCGTAAGGAGGAAAGGCAGCGGCGTCTGTCTGAATTCCTCTTCGTAATCGCTGATCATCTGCCGAATTGGCAGATCGGGTCTCTCCCGGACCTAAAGTTCTTCGCTCAACACCGCCGCGAAACATCACAGCGAATGTCCATTTCTTGCCCCGAAAACATTCGCATCGCACCCGCATTCGTCTCGTTCTACGACGTGTATTTTACGGAGGACTTCCCCGCCCTGCAGCAGGGGCTGACACGGTGGTGCTCCGGGCAAAAGAGCGCCATCCAACCATCCAGACTGGAACCAGAGAAAGAGTTTAATGAATTGTTTCGCGGTTGGAGCAGGCGCCCTATGAGAGGCGCATGGAGCCGCATTGGACATTTCAGGGTGAACACGACGGATGGATTCCACTGTATCGAGTGGCTTTTCTTGGACTTGATCCAGATATCACCCGTATGTATCCTGCTTCTCATCTCTGCTTCTCCCACTCCGCGATTTGTGGAACGCTTCCGTGATCTCATCTCGCGGGACGTGAAGCACACCGCCATCATCCACCGCATCGGTCTGTTCTCTAGACGCTGGCACTCCGGTGGTGTGCTTCCATCAGTAGCTCGACAGCACGAGTTGGAGGAGTTCTTCTTGGAGATGAATCGCGAGGTCGTGGATCTCCTTCGCAAGTACGTCGGCCGTGGATGGGCGGCGCACGGGCCTCTCCCGTGCATCGAGGTGTTCGCAGTGGAAGACACCGGCGAGCAGTCCGACACAAGGAACGCTCACTCTGAATTCTGGCGTTCAATGAGTCTAACGAGAGTCCCCGAGTTGAGTTATGCCGACAACCAAGGCATTGAGATCGTGCCGCCCGACTTGATCGACAAGGGCACATTTACGGCTCCCTATCGGTGCATCGTGCACACCCAGCGTTACCTGACTGAGGAACGAACCAAGAACTACGCGAGCCGTGAATACGCTCTCTTCCATAACTTGGAGTACGCCTTATTGCACCCACTAATTCCACTTCTTGCACTCCGGGAAACGGCTCGCCGGTCCGTCGACACCCTCAGCTCACTAAGAGGCAGGGTTTCCCCGCACATCGTCTTGGGCCAAGGCTTTGTATCACGCCTCAAAGCCGTAGTCGGCCTTCTGCTTATCCCTCCCCAGTTGAATTCCCTACAGTTCGAATTCTCTCGCATTCGAGAATGGTCCATATCTCGACACCTGGATGACACACCGAACCTTCCCTTTGCTCGGAGGACGCACGCAAAGGATGACATAGGGCGGCTGACCGGCGATTTGGCCTATGAGATACGACTTCTGCTCAACTACGTTAGCGAGCAACTCTCCCTGATTCGTAGTGTCTACCAGGACCTCTGGAACTTTGCGATCCAATTGATTCTTCTAATTCTCACTGTCTTGGCGACTGTGATCGCCGTCGCGCAGTTACTACCGACAAAGGAGCGCGCGCCGACATCGTTGAACACCAGAACGCAGGCCGAACCAGGCGCTCCAGAGGTACGGCCACCCGCGGCGGGTGGCCGACCATGAGCGCCGCCGTTAGACCACAGAGAGGATATGGCGACTAAGTCAAATCCAAGCGTAATCAGAAGGTTTCGCGGAACTGCTGGCCACCAGCGGCTGGCGGAGACACTTCTTGGTCAACCTCTACTGTCGGCTAGCGCGTCGGCCGCGGCTTCTTTCTCCAAATATGCGCATCTGTCGGAACTGCCTTGCGGGCACCAGCTCATGACGCAGGGCGGTCAAGACAACGACATCTACTTCATCATCAGTGGCAGTGTCCGCATCATGGTGAATAGCCGGGAAGTGGCGACACGTAGAGCCGGCGAGCATGTTGGCGAAATGGCGCTTATCGATCGGACGGCGGTTCGTAGCGCTTCCGTTATTACGGCCGAACCATCGGTTGTCGCCCGCATTTCTGAACCCGACTTCACTCGGATTGCGAATCGCCACCCCGTCATATGGCGAAAACTCGCCAGCACAATTTCCCAGCGTCTCCGGGAACGCAACCGGTTTCATCCCCCTCCGCGCGTCATACCTGCCGTATTCATTGGCTCGTCATCCGAATCTCTGCCCATCGCAACCGCCATTTACAATAGCCTAAAGCGGAAGCGCGTAGAGCCTCGCATATGGTCCGACGGCATATTTCAGTGCACACGCGCCACAATTGAGGACCTCATAGCTGCTACGGAGCAGTCCGACTTTGCAGTCCTTGTGCTGACGGCGGACGACGTCACAATCAGCAGGGGTAAGCGGAAGGCGGCCCCCCGAGACAACACAGTGCTTGAACTTGGCCTGTTTATGGGTGCCCTCTCCCGAACTAGGACGTACGTTGTCGCTCCCAGACCCCTTGACATCAAGATACCAACCGACCTACTTGGCGTCACTCTGCTCACGTACCAGAGAAAGCACGGGCAGTCGATTGCACGCACGATGCGTCCTGTGACCCGTGACTTAATGCGTCTTATCGAAAGGCATGGCCCCAAGTGAAAGGATGATCTATGACATCAGAAGAAATACTAAAAGAGATCAGAGCAATATTCGGAAAGAAATGGAACACCCGCGACGGTCGTCAGGTTCCAGAGGCGAAGGATGTTGCGCTTGGAAATGATGCGGTCACGTTGTCGGGCACGGTGTTGTACGCTGACATGGCCGATTCAACTGGGCTTGTGAACGGATTTCGCCCTTGGTTCGCGGCGGAAGTGTACAAAGCATACCTACTCGGCGCTTGCCGCGTCATTCGCAATAATGCTGGCGAGATCACGGCCTTTGACGGAGACAGGGTAATGGCCGCGTTTATCGGAGACTACAAGAACACGTCAGCCGTAAAGGCTGCTTTACAGATCAATTTTCTAGTAACGAAAACGAACGAGATGTTACGCGCTGCATATCCGACAACCGCCTACACACTGCGCCAGACAGTCGGAATCGACACAAGTGACCTCTTTGTCGCCCGAACGGGAATCCGCATGGCTAACGACCTTGTCTGGGTCGGTCGTGCGGCCAATTACGCAGCTAAACTGTCGGCGTTGGGCGAGCAAGGCTTCCCCACGTATATCACCGATGATGTGTTTACAAAACTCAGCAATGAGGGAAAATTCGGCGGCCCCGAAAATAAGCCGATGTGGGAGAAGCGCATTTGGACAGAACGCCAGATGACCGTGTATCGATCAAGCTGGTGGTGGAAAATATGAAGAGGGCCTAACAAGAAAAATAGGGGTCAAAAAATAGGGGTCACGTCTCAATTTTCAACATTTCCACCGGGAGGGATTTTTTAGACTCAGTCCCCTACCCGCCTGCTTTGGCCGTTTCACCCCCATCTTAGCAAAGCGCCGTATCCCCAATTGCGCCTGACCGCTACAGGCTATTACCTGACATTACGACTGTTCGTATATCATAGTATTACGTGGGTGTTACGAATCAAAAAAGCCCAGGCTTTCCGGCAATGTTATTTGACAAACCATTGAGTCTCGGTAAAATACATAATGATAAATATGTAAATTCATTATTGGGAAATGATCGGCCATAAATCATATTCCCATTGAAATTCATAGTTTTACGAACGTTCTACTATTATATATTGGGTCTTGAAATGAAAATGAAAATCATCAGATATGGTATTGTGTTGGTGCTAGGAATCGCGCTCGGATACTTCGCTCCCAAGTTGATTTATAGTTTTCGATATAGGCAGATTATACGCAACGCAGAGCAACAACTCTCGCAGAATCCAGGCAAAGCCATGAATTGGATGGCACTAGGAAATGCCAAATATTTCAACGGTGATCGCAGAGGTGCACTTGACGCATACAAGAGGGCCCTGGCAATTGACCCAAACTACATCAATGCTTACCAAGGCATCGGCAGTTACTACCTGGACAAGAAGGATCTAGACCAAGCGGAAGAGTGGTTCAAGAAAGGTCTGAAGGTAGCGGAAGAACACCAGCCCGAAGCTGTCTTCCAAGCCCGGCAAATGGTCGATCTTGTTAAAGAATACCGCACAAATCAGGTTCTGCAGGGAATGTACGGAAAAGGGAAGACCCAACAACCGGCTTCACACTAGCTCACTACTGTTCGCAGTTTGAGCCGGAACGTTGGTTACTAAGAAATAAAATGGGGACTGGTAAACCGGAGATGTTTTTTCAATTCAGAAAAGCATGGCCGCTTACACTATTAACCGGAGCGGCGTGTTTTCTGACGCTCATTTACTGCCTGCGTCCCAATGCATTTGCCATTGTCACTTTTTTACCCGCCTGGGGGTGGCTTTTGTTGCTGGTTCCGATGATTCCATTCCTGCGATGGAAATATCGTTTCCCAGCGCTATTATGCGTGTTGGCATGGCTGGTTTTCGCCCTTTTGTATATCGAGGAACCAAAGACTTTGTTGCGGGGACTGCTGAGTCCCGTTAAGTTAACAAAGTCACCCGATGCCTTAAGATTAATCTCCGTCAACTGCGCTGCAGGAACCCCGGGAGTCCTTCAAGAGATTAAGTCATGGAAACCTGATATTGTCTTTTTGCAGGAATCGCCACCGAGAAAGGATGTCGAGAGCTTGGCACGCGATTTGTTTGGAGCACAAGGAGCCTTCCTGTATGATATCGACTCCAGTATTGTGGTTAGAGGGAATTTAGAGTCACTTCACCCTCAACAAGGAACATCCTTCTTCTCACTGGGAACCTCTACATTGCCCGGTATTGGCGAGGTGATATTGGTCTCCCTCCGGTTATATCCTGGTATTGCCTCATTCGAGTTATGGGATCCAGATTGCTGGAAGAGGCAGGCAGACCAACATCTGGCTCAACTCCAGCAAATGGAGCAATTAGCCGCCAGGCTGGACACAACAAAACCTATTATTGTTGCAGGAGATTTCAATGCTCCCCCAGGGGACAAGATATTTAAACTGCTTCCATACAAATTATATGATTCGTTTCGTGCGCAAGGACGCG
>JBAYWJ010000240.1:0-5906 GCA_041674125.1 Kiritimatiellia bacterium | reverse complement strand
TCCTCTCTTGCTTCTCTTATCGTTCATCGGTAACACCTCTTCCTTTCCTCTTTGCCTTCACAGGAAGAAGTGTCACCCAGTTTTATCCCTCTTTCGTTCTCAAGATCTGGTTGTTAGCACACATTTCAATAACACCTTACAACTGTCGGGTTAATTATAGGCCATTCCGAGTTATAAGAATAAGGGACGGTATTTATTCTTTAACCAGGAGAAAAGCTTGAAAACAATTTATAACAGCGGCTATAGAATGGTGGTCCGGAAGTTAATTGACGCCAGAAATAAAAAGGAAATGCGCCAGGTAGATGTTGGTCGGAAAATGATGAAATCCCGGCAATGGGTTAGCAGGGTCGAGATCTGTCAACTACGCTTAGACATCGTTCACTTCGTGCAGCTATGCCGGATTTGCGGGATCAAGCCCCACCGCTTGATCAAAGCCTTGGAGGAGTCCTTGGAGGACTCCTTCTTGGCGAATGTGGTTGCTTGCTCCACTTTTCATATTTTTATCCATCAAAATCAATATCCGTCAAAATCCATTGACAACGCTCATGGTCGTGATACATTTCTTATGGTTTTCTTTCAGATTTGGACGATTCAGTTTTGCGAGTTTTGCAAATCAGTTTTGCGAGTTTTGCAAATATCCCGACAAAGTTAAAATAGGGATAAATTATGCTCTTAAGGGCAAGCATCGATATAAGGTGTTGATTTATTGATGGTTGCAATGCAGTCCTGACGGTTCCGAATCCGACTTATTATGCGGGAGTAATTCAGTGGCAGAATGTCAGCTTCCCAAGCTGAACGTCGGGGGTTCGACTCCCCTCTCCCGCTCCAATTTGAAACACTCGGAAACGCATTTCAAGCCTGTAAATAAAGGCTTAAATGCGTTTCGTGTTTTCGGGGTAAATTTCCGGCTCGTTTTGAAACAGGCTGAATTTTGGCGGTCAAACGCACCCACATCACACACACACACAATTGAAATTACGGTTCAAAAGGAATCGAATGTTGCGACCTGCCCATCCGGTCGTCATCCAGTGTGAAGCCATTTACGATATACTCCCGAAGGCGCTGGTCGGCCAAGATATGGAACCGGAAGCTGTTCGCCCGTCAGCCGATTCAAGGCTGTATCAGGCAGGTTACAACTTCAGCAAGTTTGACAGAGTTTTATCGTGTTACTGGCGGCTGAAGAGTACCGATATAACGCGACATAACATCGTAGGCTTGATCCAAATCCTCAGTCAGCCCGCACTGTTCGGCATGTGCGGCAAACGGCTTTGCCCAGGAAAGCGGCGGTTGAACGACGTTCATATCGAACGGATGGGTTTTACGTCGTTGGAAAGTCTTGTGTAAAGCTGTTATCGTTTTTTCTCGATGAAGCCGGCCTTCCTTTATCAGCAATACCATATCCACCAGATCGCGGGAGCGTGAGTTCTCGATATTCTCGCCGCGGGGTAACGTATAGGCGTGGTATTTTTCGGCAAATATTTGTTCCCTGGTTATCACCGTAAATGATCCCGGCGCAATTCCAGCGAACTTGAGCCAATCTGGAGCTGCGACTTGTTCCAATGGTTCAATGACGACATCACCCATGCCGGCATCCAGATGGAACCGGACAAACAAACGCCCCGCCATGCGGCTTTCGACAGGATAACGAAAACCACCATAAGGCGCGCCATCCAAATCAGCCATCGGTTCGCCGACGATAAATATGAAGCGATCACCCAAATCCAACTCTGCGGCTTGTTGCAACAGATCCAGCATTAAACTGCCCTGGTCCTTGGCGCTGGATCCCGGCTTGGTTCGGCGAAACGACAAGTCAATATCACGAGTAGTACGCGCAATGGTCAAACGCAATTCCATTGCATAACCGCCCTTCAATATCCAAGGTGAAGAAACTTCATGGAAAATGCGGCATAACAGCCGATCGAATGCCACCTGCCGCCGTAAACGTTGGAGATCAATGTTCTCCTTGGCCGCTCTTTGCTTAAGACGGGCTTCCAACGAGATACGAAAGGATTCCGGAGTATATTCTCGCTTGCCTGAATTCACGAGATTTCCTTGTCAAGGAGAGCCAATAAGGGCTCGTTCTTGGATAGTCGTTTGATGGCCGTCCTGGTGATCAGCCCGCGCTGAAGCGCCTGTTCCAGCGCCTGTTTAATGATATGGCGCGAGGTTTTGCCCTCCGCCATCAGATCAAGAATCGTCCGCAGGGGGCGTGTGACCTTAAATCCTGTCATTTGTTCAATGTCCCGGTCATCAATATCCGCCTTATGCAGGATCAGTATCGGCGGGGTGGCGCTGTTTCGTCGGAATGAATATGGCACCGACATGTGCAGTTTGGACGGCATAACATCGGAAAGCTCATAAATACTCAGGGCCGTGACATGAGAATATATGCCTTGCGGGACGTCTGTGCGATCCCTTGACCAAAGCGACCACATCACGAGATCGGATTGTGGCGAGGATGGGAACCGTGCCAGCCGATAAATACCCCGATGCTCTCTCACCCAATTGCCGACATGCACATGATAGGGATGCGTATTTTCCGCATACCCGGCCCGCTTTGCCTGCTTGGTTGTGAAGTATCCTTGCTGAACCTCAGCAATTCGATAAAGATTCTTGTTAGTTGATAAAGCCATAAAACCTCAATGCGATATACCTCAAATAATTTGAAGTATTATGTATTTACCATTTAATTGCAATGTTTTTTTAATTTGCGTTCTTATGGGATATGAGCCGATTCATGTGTAACGGTACGATCTAAACTGCCACTGGGTAAAGCCAGCCCGGAAGCAGCGTCAGTCGCGGGTGGTGATTCGGACTCCGCGGAAGGTGACCTTGCCGCCCTTGAAGAGCACGCGCGGCTCTATTTCGGCGAAGCTTTCCAGGTCAAACAGCAGGCAGACGTTGGTGCGGGCCTGCTGGCCGCAGATTTCCTTCTGTGCCAGGATCCGCCGCCCGCGGTCGGCGCATATATCGATTGCGGCGGCCGCTTCCTCCCCGGCCGGCGCGCTCATTTCCAGGTCGAAGCAGGCCAGGAAGCGGCCGGGCGGGGCGGTCTGGTAATGACCCAGGGCGAGGTAGCCCGGGTTATCCCCGGGGGTTGTCGCCTGGCGGCCGGCCGCTTCGTCATCGGCCGGGCCGGTGGGGTGTCCGGTCAGGTGCGGAATCCTGTGCCATGGCACCTGGTGGATGAAGGTGAGGCGGTTGGTTACGGGCAGGAGGCTGCCGGGGTGGTCCGGGCGCAGGAAAAAAACGGCGCGGTTGGTAAGCCCGGCGGTTATGACCAGGTTATAGTTGCTTGAGCCGCAGAAGAGCAGGGGATCGCTTTCTGCGCCGCGCGGGTTGGATATCAATTTATCCAGGAAAGCGTTGGTTATGCCTTCCACGATTACAAGCGCGTTGCCGGGGGCGCTGCGCAGAACGCGCGCAAGGCGCGCCTGTTCGGAGAGCTGGCCGGAGATGTGGCTTGCCTCACCCCGCATGAAGCACAATGACATGGCGGCCGCCGCGATCAGGAGTGCCAGGACTGCGGCCGCCACCGCGCGGCGCAGAGCCGGGCGTTCCTGGCAGAAAAGCCGGCGCGCGGCCAGCATCCAGACCAGGGCGAAAAAGGGCAGTGTTTCAAAATAATAAAAAGGCCCGCAGGCATTCACTCCCGGGCAATAGAAAAAAACATATCCGGCCGGAACAATAAGGATTGCGCCCAGCGCCAGGGGGCTCCAGCGGCGGTTCCAGCCAGCAATTGCGAGCAGGCCGAAGAGCCATAGCGCGCCGCCGCCCAGCAGGAGCCAGCGGTCCAGGAGGAGAAAATTGCCGGCAAGATAGCCGAGCCCCTTGCCCCAGGTGTGGAATTCCTGGCCGCGCGGGCCAAAGCCCAGGCCCTCGCTATCGTCGTAGAAGGCGTAAGGGGTCAGGAAGGCGGATCCGGTGACCAGGTAATTATAGCCGCAATACATAATCACGCCGAGCCCCGCGCAGCCGGCGAAGAGCAGGGTGCCGCGCCATTGGCGGCGGTCCGGCGAGCGCCACAGGCAGAGAAGGGAGTCAACCGCAAAAGGCAGGGCCAGCAGGAGGGCGGTGAAAGTGCGGTTCAAAAGCAGCAGGCTCCAGGCCAGCCCGGCCAGCGCGGCTCCGCCGGGACGGCCACGGATGCGCCAGCGCATGTATCCCCAGAGCATAATTGAGACAGCCGCCATGCCGCTGGTGTGGCTGAGGAGCGTGCCGTGCATGAAAAGGAAGAACGGGCAGGCCAGCAGGAAAAGGGCGGCGGGCCACACCGGCCCCCCCAGCATGGCGGCGCAGCCCGTCAGGAACCAGACGCTCAGGCCCGCCGCCAGGGCCACGGCCAGGCGCGCATCACCAAGCCAGACGCCTGGTGTCAGCCAGAGAGAATGGCCCGGCGGATAGCGCGAAATCCAGCCAGCTTGGCTGTCGATGATAACCATTCTCTGGGAATAAATTTCGGGCGGCTGCGGCGCCGGCCGGCGCAGGCGGAGGGAGCTGAAGGTGTGGGCCTGGAATAGATAGCTGTTTTCATCGGTGGTCAAGGGCTGCCGGAGGAACACATGCTCGCCGATCCAGAGCGAAAGGCACGCGGCGGCAATGCTGGCCGCGAGGCGAACCGCGATGGCCAAGGGGCTGCGTCCGGCAAAGCAGTGCTCAGGAAGAACAACGCTCATTTGCGATACGATACATGATGGACCTGGATAGTCAAAGGCAAACAGGCCGGACCGGTGCCCGGCCAATGATTTAAATCTTGTTTTGTCAAGTGTGTTCTGGCATTTATCACTCCTGGAAAGCATGTTAAATCCATTCACCAATAAACAGGAGCATCCCATGCATTTGGCAAACTCGGGTTGCAGTCAATCCATATCAAAGCGGACGCGGGCCGGGCAAATAGGGGTCCTGGCAGCATACCTGCTGGCCTGCGCCGCCGGCAGCGCCTTTGCGAGCACCAAGGTTGTCCTCCTGGGGACCTCGGGCGGCCCGACCTGGTGGCCGGGTGCAGCCCGGATGGGCACTTCATCGGCCCTGGTTGTCCGGGAGAACACCAGCAACGCAACCGAGCAGATATACGTGATTGACCTGGGGCCGGGCGCCTCCCAGCGGCTGGGAGATGCGTTCAATTCGGGGGCATACACCAACGTCGGCGGCAGCGACGTCGAGGTGGGGTATTCCTCCTTCCTCAAGAACGTGAAGGCGCTTTTCTTTACGCATTTGCACATGGACCACACAACGGACTATCCCGCGCTGCTCCTGTGCGGGCAGAGCTGCGGCCTGAGCGCTTATCCGGAAAGTATGGCCGAAAAGCGTCTGCAGGTTTACGGCCCCGGGACGCGGGGCCAGGTGGAGGACGTTTATCCCCCCGGCCGGACCAACGCGGCCGCGATCATGAACCCCACCAATCCCACCCCGGGCACGGTTGACATGACGCGCTACCTCTGGCAGGCCTGCTCCCAGTCCATACATACTTTCACCCGGGACAGCGGCTGGGGAGATTTTTCGATGCTGGTGAATGTGCATGACATCCCGTTTCCGCCTCTGCCCAGGGACGACTATCCCATCGATCCGGCCACCGGCCGCTCCCGCAACACCGCGCCCTGGCCGGACATGGACCCGATTTTTGTATATCAGGATGCCCTGGTCCGGGTTACAGCCGCTCTCGTCAACCACGGGCCGGTGTATCCCAACTTTGCCTTTCGCTTCGACACGCCCGACGGCTCCGTCGTTTTCACGGGCGATGTGGGCTATCCCTGCACCAACCTCATCCGGCTGGCGCAGGGCGCCGACGTGATGGTGCACGAGGTGATTGACCCGGCTTTTATTGACCTCCTGTTCCCGCCGCCGCTCACTCCCGCGGCCGCGGCGATGAAATACCACCTGGCGACGGCGCATACCTCGATTGATGA
>JBAYWJ010000239.1:0-5918 GCA_041674125.1 Kiritimatiellia bacterium | reverse complement strand
CTTGCACAGATCGCACTGGCACATGACGGAGAAGCCATCCGTGGGCATGATCGAAAACGCCGGGGCATCCGGGTTGGCGTCGAAATACGCCCGCGCATACGCGAGCATATTGCTGAAGAGGCCTTCCGAGGAAAGGCATGGCTTTCCGCCGCGGGAGTAAAAATCCCGTTTCCCGTTGTAGAGCGCGAAATATTCCGGGTGATTGGTGCGCGCGTTCGGGTCGCCCAGGATCACCTGCATGGAATGCCCGAACCCCGCTATGCCAGCACCAAGCCCCAGGCGGAAATGCCAGAGCACTTCGTTGGTCGCGCCGCCCCATTGAAAGAAGTCCGCAAAGGTGATTGAGCGGCCGCCGACGTCCGGCTTGACCGTCTTGTTAACATCCGGCAGGACGATATCCGCCGTTTTGGGAATAATCTCGCCCAGCTCGCCCGGCAGGTACCATTCAACGCCGAGGCCGCGGAGGAAATCATAAACCGCATAAAGGGATCCGGCTTCGTCAATCTCCCAGATATCCAGTTCCTTGTTGTAGCTCTTGAAATGGGACAGGCCCATGGCGCGCCAGGTTTTCCCGGTCTTTTTTTCCCACTCGGCCTGTATCCGCGCCCGGTCCGCGGGCGACTTGCACCATGACTCGTCAGGCTGGACATCGTTGTCATGCCCGACCAGGGCCAGCCACGAGTCGCCTGACACCACCTTGTACATGTCCTTTTTTAAATCGTCGACCGCCACCCCCGCCTTGTCCGTCCAGTCACTCCGGCCCACGTATATGTGAATTTGGACGTCTTTCCCTGGCGCGTTGGTTACCGCTAATTGCGCGCCGCTGATCTTGAAAAGATGAAGCGCCAGCTCATTCGCGGCCAGCTTGGCCGCGCGCGTCGGCTTATCCGCTATGACGATGTCGGCCTTTGGCTGGCCATCCTTGACAAGATAGGATTTGGCGGAGGCGGAAAGGGAAGCAAAGCACACGAACAACGCAAATGCCATAAACACCGCGAAATTAAAACCCGTCAATGACTTATTTTTCATCTAGATCTGCTCCCGTATTTTTACCGGATGTCCGCGCTCAATATTGTTCGCATCCGGTGCGCAACACACTTGATGTAGTGTATCCTAATGATATTTATTTAGAAGGTAGGGCCGATTTGATATCGGCCAAGATGGCCGACTAAAGAAAACAAAAATATTCGATCAATGAAACCCGTAAATCTACTGTCACAAATCAACGCACCTTGAACATCAAGCCCCGGGGAAGATATTCATAGCACCCCATGTCAACCCTGCCGGAAAACCGGTCAATTCGGGAATGGTTTTCAAAATCCCCGGCATATTCCATCCACGCCTGGTTCAGGCCCGAGTTGATGCATGGCGATGCCGTGGACAAATTGAAATCCTGTCCGGCGAAATCGACAAACTGGGGATTGTTGGTGATATTGCCGGTGCCGGTTAGCATAAATGTGGTATTTGAAGGATATGAGCAGGTGTTTGTGAAAGACCCTGATCCGCCCGCAAGGGACAGGTTACCGCCTGAATTGGAATAAGAAATGGTGTTAAACACATACAGTTTACCGCTCGCATCCACCCTCGCTCCGAGCCCGTAATTGTTGACAATCGTGCAGTTGTAAATTTCCAGGCTGCCGTTGTTTGCGCATAATGCTCCTTGATTACCGTTGTTATAAATCAGGCAGTTGCGCATTGCGGCCACGCCATAAAGCTGATACATTGCCGCCCCCAGGCTGCTGCCGGTCGCGGTTACATTTGATCTCATCACGCAAGATTCAACTAATAATGGCCCGCTACTGTATATTCCGCCCCCGTGGGACTGGGACCAGTTGGTTTCTATCAGGCAGCGGGTTATCAAGGCATTGGCGGTTGTCGCCAGATATGCAAAGTAAGCACCGCCCCGGCCTGTTAAATTACGATTACCCCTGACAACACAGTTCGTAACCAGCAGGAAATACCTGCCGCTCGTGGTGTAACCGCCGTAAATGCCGCCGCCGGCATCATAAGTTGATCCCGGCCCGGTGGAATTGCCGCTGATCACGCAGTTCTGGACCATGCCGGTCCAGGTTGAGTTGACAGCCGGTTTGAACATAATGCCGCCGCCATAACACCTGACATCCGTAAGGGAACTGGTTACATTGGCCGAGCAGTTGGAAATGATAAAACCGTTTATCACGAACAGATTTGTGGTGGAACCGCTGTAAACAATTGCGATTCCCCGATTGGAGCCTTGTCCGTCGATGATGGCGTTTCCCGGCACACTGTTTGAGCTGCGCAGGGTCAGGGCCCTGTTGATATAAACCACGTTCGTGCCGGCATAATCCACGGAACTGGTTGACGCGGTATAGCGTCCGGCGCCGACCCAGACTGTGGAGTTGGTGTAGGCCACGTTGAGAGCGTCCTGGATGTTGCTGGCCGCGGTCTCCCAGCTGGTGTAGGTGCCCGAGGGCGCCTGGCCGTTCTGGGCCACGTAGTGATCTGCACCAAGGATGGCGGCCGTTAAGATCCATCCGAAAAGACAAACAGTCAGCGGAAAATGAAATCCACAATGCGATGGCACATGATTATTCATTTAATTTCTCCTGATAGATAGTCGGAGAGGCAGGAGAAAACATTTGCATGCCTTCTGTTTCGCGCGGTAATAATTTGACGTGCGACACTTGGGCTTGAGCGTAAACAGCCGGATTTCAGGCCGGCTGCCCTGCATAATGAAGAGCCAGTAAAATGCGGAAAATACTTTGAAAACATAATGTGCAATGTTAACGCGGATTAGTGCGGCGTCAATGCGCTATTCCGGAATAGTTATGCTCTTTTCCGTAATGTCTACCCCCGCCGCGTGGGGTCGCCCAGGCCGCGGGCATAGGCGGCGGGAGTCATGCCCGCCACGCGCTTGAAGACCTTGAAGAAAAACGAAGAGGAGTTGTAGCCAACCTTTCCGGCTATGTCGGCCAGCGACAGGGCCGAATCCTGCAGCAGGTGCTTGGCCGCTTCGATCCGTTGCTCGTGAAGTATCCGGATGAAGGACGAGCCGGTTTCTTTCTTCAGGAGCTTGAACAGGTAGGATTCGCTGATGCCGGCGGCCCGGCTTGTTTCCTGCAGGCTTAATGGCTCGGCATAATGATGGTTGATTATGGCCAGCGCGCGCCTGACCAGCTCGGAATGATGGCGGCGCAGGTAAGCCGGCTGAGGGGGATGCAGCGGCGGGGCCTGGCGCAGTTGGCGGAGGAGGTGGATTATAAGCTCGGTCAGATAACAGAGCGTGTTTTCTTTTTGGTAGGGCAATGGCCGGCTTATCTCGCGGCATATACGCTCCATAAGCGTGATGCCGTAGGGGTCGAGTTGCAACCGTTTCCTGAAAAGGATTGCGGGCAGCGCGCCGCGAAACATTATGTTCAGAAAATTGAAGGGAGTGTTAGTCTGGCTTGTAAACCAATGCCATATGCCTCCCGGGATGAACACACATTCGCCGGCTTTCAGCAAAATGGTGGATTTTCCAATTGTCAGGCGTATGGCGCCATAATCCACGTAAATCATCTCATGGAGCCGCTTCCCGTGGATATTGCGGTTGCTGTCCAGCTGGCGCCATCGGCCTTTGTGTTCGCAGCCTATTATCCTTTTGACAAGGGGAAAGGGAGGCTTGTCGTCGAATTTCATTCACGTCCCTGCGCAATTATCTGAACCGCAACCGCGCGCAGCGGCGGCACTGTGGTTTTAACGTGCAGTGACACCACGCCGCCGGACTGCGACCAGCTCTTGCGGTTGAGCAAGCGCCACTTGCCGCCGGCATCCGCCCGGAGAATTTTGCCGGCCTTGAATGGCGCTGCGGCTTTCATGCCGACGGTTTCCCACGGGTCGGAATTTATGTTCATGGCGGCCAGCATGACCCTGCCGGCGGCATCGGCCCGGTGGGGAAGGATCCAGCCCGGGGCTTCCACGATGAGCGGGATCTTTCCCCGGCCGAGCCATTTCACAACGGCTTGGATCTGCTGTCTGCGGTATTCGGAATAAAAACAATTTGATTCGCGGTTGGCGTAGGGATCCAGCCCGGATCCGCCCAGGTTGTAGGGGCAGACCGCCACGCGCCCGCCAAGCTTGTTCTGGTAAAGGACAAAGGCCGGGTAGAGGTGTTTCCCGTCAACGTCGGTTATCCTCGATATGACCTTCGAGCCCTTTGCGGGTTCAAGAATCGCTTCCGGCCAGCAGGCGTAAGTCCAGGTGTAATGGTATCGGCCGCCGCCGAAATCCGGGTCGGTCAACTCTTCGGGCCCAAGCGGGACGCTTTTAAAAGGACCGATTTTATTGCGGCTGATGCCAGCCCCGGCGAGGTCAGCATATCCCAGCTCGTGCAGGACTTTCAAGGCCGGTGCGTCAAGGAGCACTCCCCTCGAAAAAATGCCTTCAATTGTTTTTTGATCCAGCGCGCGCAAGGCCTGGCCGGTAATGGCGGTGATGTTTTCGCCGGTTCCGAAAACAATCGGGATTCCAAACGCCCTGAGGGGATTGGCCCAGCCAGATTCCCTTGACGAGAATTCGCCTATGGATTTGCCCTCGACTGTGTGGACGTTGGCGGACATCAAAGGGGCGGAGATGAGCCCCACGCCGCTGACGCGCTCCGCCCCGGCAAAAACTTTGGCAAAGGAATTAAACTCGTTTTTCCGGGAGGCGAGCATTTTGCCGTAGCTTGGGACCAGGTTCATGGGCGAGCCGATGTAGTCGAATATGTTCAGCGTCTGGTTGGGCACACTCAGGATGCCGGCCCACTCAATCTGCGCGGCGGTGAAGGTCGAAGACTTGGCATAAAGGGAGTGGAAACAAGATTCGATCTCGGTGCAGCGCGTGATGTTGGCGGTAAGATCCGGGAGGCCTTTCTTGAGGCTCTCGTCCTCGTAAAGCATGGCGCGATGGCCCTGCTCGGTATAGACAGTGGTCGGCATCCTGATCGCGCCCCGCCGCCCGTCCGCAAAGGCCGCCAGCATCTGTTTGATGTCGGCCCCGCATACATCCAGGATGAGGGGCGTGACCGACATCCATGCCAGCTCGGTGGATGGTGATGCGGCGTGGACTTCGCGGGCGATGAGAGAGACGGTTTCCGCGAGCACATCGCCCAGGAATTTCTGCCACTCTTTCCGGACCGGGTCGGGCTTGCCCGGGTGCAGGATGCGCGCGACCAGCTCTTCCCTTTGGAGTTTATGGCCGGTTCTTCTGGCAAATTCCTTGAGGTGTAAATCGCAGTAGCAGCCGAACCTGACCGAGCCGTGGTTGTTGTGGCGGAAGTCGTCCTCTATCCAGAGGCGGGCGGGCCTGGTTTCGGCGTAGAGCCGGTAGGTTTCCTTCATCAGGTTGCGCCAGTAGGGAGAGAGGGGGCAGGCGCAGGCGCGCGACTTTGTGCCGGTGAAATCCACCATGAAGTCCATCTCCGGATGAATTTCCTTCAATTCGTTGCCGTACTCGCCGTGGCCGAGGGTGGTGAGGGGGTTGATGGAATAGAGCATGCCGGCGGCCAGGGTTTTCTTGCGTGCGTATAACAGGCCGGGCATGAGCTTTTTGATTCCGCCGATTGGCAGGAGCTCCTTGTACATCCCGGAGCTTTCCGTGATCCAGGCGATTTCATCCACTTTGCTTTTGCGGCAGTAGGCGACGGACTCGTTCACGATATTATTAGCGTTCCAGGGGCAAAGCGTCCTTCTGAGCATGTATTTTATATGCATGGGCTTCCTTCAATTGATGATCATAATAATCAGTGGAAATGAATGATATAATCGCACAATCAAAAGGCAATCTTATTATTGGAAATC
This sequence comes from Kiritimatiellia bacterium, assembly GCA_041674125.1. Lineage (GTDB taxonomy): Bacteria > Verrucomicrobiota > Kiritimatiellia > JAAZAB01 > JAAZAB01 > JAQUQV01. Next base: position 120 of record JBAYWJ010000239.1, on the reverse strand, counting down.
ACTCTTGGCCAAAATAATTTTTAAAACTGATAGAAAAAAGCTCCGGTTTGGGTTAAAACGATCATGATCAAAAACAGATCGAGCGGCTTAAGCGAGCCGTTTAACCAACAAACCGGAGTG
>JBAYWJ010000238.1:0-5996 GCA_041674125.1 Kiritimatiellia bacterium | reverse complement strand
CGGAGCGTGGCCAGGCACCACATTTCCTGCATGACCGTCCGGGCGATAAAACGGTAAGGGGTGTTCGGCATAACCGCGACAAACCTGCCCGGCTCGCCCGTGACTGCCTGGCGGTTATACGTCAAGTGGCTCTGGCCGCTGAGGATCATGGATATTGTCCAGCAGGGCAGGCCCGGGTCTCTCTGGAACTCAAAGCCCCGCGCGTTTTCCATGTAACCTGCTTCCATGATGAACATAGCCGTAATAGAAAGGTTTTTAGCCGTCCTGTCAATTGCTTAATAATGCGGTATGAATATTATTTTTTTCAAATTATAATGATGGCGTGCCCGGAGCCACAGTTAAAAAAATGGGAGGCGGCGAAGATGGCAATGAAAATTTTCTCCTTGTGCTTATTTGTTCTCGTATCGGTTGTGGTGCATGCGGCGGAGCTCGTCATAGCTGAAAGTAATCAGTGCAATTACCAGATCGTGATACCCGATAAAAGCGCGGACGAGATAGTTGATCAATGGCTCCTGGCCACCGCCAAGCTGATGCAGGCGGCGTTCGACAAGAACGGGTTTAAGGTTGAGGTGGTGAAGGAGGGCGCAAAGGCGGCGGAGAAGCCCGGGATATACCTTGGCGCGACCGAGTTTGCGAAGAAGAACGGCATCAAGGTCGAGCAACATGACGACTGGACGTATTACCAGAAGGTGGTCGGCAAGGACCTGATCATTGCCGGGAATGACAAGAAGGATCCGGGACGCAAGATCAGGGGGACGGAAACGCCGCTGGCGCTGCTGGGCACGGTCAAGGGGGCCTGCGATTTCATGCGCGAATACGCCGGGGTGCGCTTTCTTTTCGTGAACATGGAACAGGGATGCGGCCTGGGCAATGATAGTTCGCTGAAACTTGACACGCGCAGCATCGCCTTCACGCCGGCGCGGAAAATCGCGGTGCCGGACAACCTCGACCTCAAAAAGGCGCCGATGATGCGCGCCTGCGCCGACTTCAACTACGAGACCTTTTATTACATCGCGAACAACTTCTTCCCGATGCTTAGTTCCGTTATGGGCGGGACAATCTATTGGAACAAGGTCATCTCCCCTGAAAAATATGCCGAGAGCAATCCGGAATATTTTGCTTTGCTGGGGAACGGAAAGCGCGCCTGCGAGCGGGATTTCAAGGTGAACTCGAATGAAATCTATTCCAAAGAGCTGCCGCTATGTCCGACGCACCCCGGGGTGCAGGACCTGATGGTCGGGGCCGCGGAGGAGCTGATCAAGGGCGGCGACTCCACCATCCTCATTTTCCCCCTGGACGGCTTTCGCCTGGTTTATTGCAACTGCGAGCGTTGCCTGCGGCTTTTCGGGACCGAGGCCAAGGGCACCATGTACGAGCGCGGGCGCTCGGGCAAGGTCTGGCAGGCGTATTTTGCCATCACGGAACGCCTGCGCAAGAAGTATCCCGAGGCGCGTGTCGTGATCTGGGACTACCAGGAAACCCCCATCCAGACGGTAAAGGAATATCCGGCCAACGTCATCCCCAAGCTGCAGTTCGGCAAGCTGGCCGATTTCGACCGCCTGAAGGGCATCCGGATTCCGGCGGGCATCTGCGGCCTTGAGGAGACCTTCACCAGCTTCGGGCTTTGCGGATCCTACGCGCCGGAGCGGACGCCCGAGCACATCGCCGGTATCGTGCAGGCCATGGCGAGTAACAACGTGCAGTGGACCACGCGCGATGGCGCGATCGGCTACGTGCGCGGACTGCAGGCGCCGGCCTACTACGTTTTCGGGCGCATGATGGACGACCCCTCGGCCGACTGGAAGGCCATCTACAAGGAGTTTTGCGAGGCCGCGTTCGGAGATGTCGCCCCTTTGATGACGCTGTTCTTCGATCTGTTGCACGAGCAGATGGTGCTCTATTCCGACTATTTCGGCGTCAACATGTCCCTGGCCGGCCGCAAGCATGGCCGGTCGCGCTTTCGGGACAACAAGTGGCACATCCAGAACATCTACACTCCGGAATACATGGCCGAGGCCGAAGGTCTGCTGGCATCGGCTGAGCGCCGGACGAAAGATCCGGACGTTAAGGCGCGTCTGCACCTGATCCGGATCGAGTTCGATTACCTGCGCGGTTTGTCCAAAATATTCGCCCTGCAAGACGCCTTGAAGCTGCATCCCATGCCTGAAATCCAGGCGGCCCTGCTGGATGAAATCGACGCCTGGTACGCGCGGCTGGAAGACCTGGCCGGCGGCACCGAGCAAAAAGTCTTCAAGCCGCTGGACGACTGGCCCGAGATGCGGCCGTTCAACGGCCATTTTTACAGCCATGCGGCGCTGCAAGGGAAAAAATACCAGCAAGGGTGGCATATGACCAGCCTGGGCTGGGATAGGGCGGCCATCCGCGCGGGGATCCTCACCAACCCGCCCCTGATCCAGGTTTCCGCGGTTGCCGAAGCGCCCGCGATGAATGCCGCGGCGTGGGAAAAAACGCCGGCGGTGGTGTTCCGCGAGCGCGGCGCCATGCCCTATGCAAAAATACGGACAACCCTCAAGGCGCTCCGCGCCGGCGACCACCTCTATGTCCGCATTGACAGCCTTAGTCCCTCCCGGAATTTAAAGGAGATGCCGGAGCCCAAGGCCGAAAGCGAAGTCTTGAAGCAGGAATACGTAGAGCTGGGCATCCGGCCCAAGGTAAACGGCCCGATCTACCGCCTGGCCGCCAACCCTACGCCCGGCGCGCGCTACGATGCGGCCTGGAAACCTGATGCGCAGAACCGGCTGACCGAAGACCCCGCGTGGAACTGCCGCTGGCAGTTCGACTTTGGCGCCACCGGCAACACCTGGACGGCCTGGTTCAAGGTGCCGCTCGCCGAGCTGGGCGGCGCGGCGCCGGCGGCCGGGGAGACCTGGGGCTTCAACGCCGCCCGCCACAGGATGACACCCGGCGGAAACCGCTACACGCTCTGGCGCAATGGACCTTCCGTGACGGACACCAACGCGCTCGGCTCTCTCGCATTTTAATGTTCGCAAGCCAGGAGGAAGATTTATATGAAACACGCCATGCTGCTTGCCATGCTGCCTTGCCTGCTGATCTCTTCGATTGCCGCACCGGATTCCGCAATGAGCCTGGACCTTGTCCGGGAAGGGCGTCCCTGCGCGGAAATTGTCGTCGCCCGGGACGCGCACAGCGGGATCCAGGCCGCGGCCAGGGACCTCCAGGATTTTCTTGAACAAATTTCGGGCGCCCGGCTGAGCATCGTCAGCGAGCCGGGCGGCGGGGCGTCCAACCGGGTTTACGTCGGCGAAAGCGAACACACGGCCAAGCTCGGCTACCGGCTCCCGGAGTTTGCCGGCTCCGGATACGATCTCCTGGTCAGCAGCAATTACGCTATTCTTGCTGGCCCTAATACGTTTTTTCCGCAACCAAAGTTTCGCGACCTGGCGGAGTTTCAGGCCTTCATGGGCGAGAAATACTCCGATTATTACTTCAAACCCGGGAGTGGTGGAATATTTAACGAGGCGCTCGGTATTTACGATAATGACGATATCGGCGCCTGGCACGCGGTCAGCGCGCTGCTCGAGCGGCTCGGCGTGCGCTTTTACGCTCCCTACGAGGAGGGGACGATCGTGCCGAAAGAGAAGAACATTGCGCTTGAGCCCGGGCGCGAGACCCGGCCGGCCGCTTTCGAGCGGCGCCAATGGCATTACTACCGCGCCATGGCCAAGGACCGCGACGGGGTGGCCTGGCTCAAGCGCTTAAAGTGCGGCACCCGCACCGGGATCGTCTGCAACCATACCACGCGCACGCTGATCTGCGATCCCGAAACGCGAGAGTGCCATCCTTCCTGGTACGCGGAGGAATCGCCCGGCAAGCTGTTCCCCGGCTTCGCCAAACAGGGCGGGGTGCCGCGCTATACCGATCCGGACTTCCGGCGCGCGTGCGTGGACTGGGCGCGCAAGCTCTTCGACACCTACCCGAACCTGAGCCAGGTCGCCCTGGCGGTGCCGGAAGACGCCAACGATCCCTACGACTGGCGCGACAAGCAAGTTTATCAGAAACCGGGGATGAGCCACAAGCAGGCCTATGCCAACATGATGTGGGATTTCCACTGCGCCATCGCGCGGGAGCTCAGGAAGTCGCACCCGGAGAAGAGGCTGATCTGGTGGTGTCTTTACAACAACAGCATTCCCTCCAACATCGACCCGGCCAACCAGCCCGACAACATTTTCTGCCGGATCGAGGCCGTGCCGCCCACCGCCTACGTGCTCGATGACCAGAAAAAAGAATTCTTTGACGCCATCAGCGCCATGTACGCCGCGTTCAAGCCGCGGGGCAAAACGCAACAGTGGGAGTGGTGGCTCGATTATTATTGGACAACGGTTGCATCGGCGCCGTGCTACCCGGAATTCTTCATGCGGAAACTGCAGCAGGCCCGGCAGGAACAGCGCAAGTATTTCGACGGGTTTTTCATGGAGCTTACTCCCGATCCGCGCAAAGACACGGCCCGCATCGGCGCCGTGCCCATCAGCCACCTGATGCTGTATGTCAACAGCAAGCTCATGTGGGACCCCGAGCTCGATATGGACGCGCTGCTGGATGAATACTACCGGCTCTGGTTCGGCCCGGCCGAAAAGGAAATGAAGGCCTTTCATGAATTCGCGGAAGCGGTCTGGTGCCGCCAGGCCTCTCGTTCCGTGTCGGAAGTAAACGGATTCCTGAAAAGGGAAGACGTGCCGAAATACTTCGAATATCTGGCCGCCGCCAGGGCAAAAACGGAGCCCGGATCGGTCTACTGTAACCGCATTGACGCGATGGAAAAAAGCTTCGCCGGCTTAAAGACGGTGTTCGACGACCGCATTCCCAAAGGCCGGCCCGTCAAGGCCGGAGCTCTGCCGGACAGCGCGCAAGCGGACGGCGATTTTTCCAAGTACACCTGTGAGTGGCTGCCCCTGGAGGGCGGGGCGACCGGTGAGGCCGCCGCGCGGAATCGGACCGAATTCACGGTCGCGCTGACCACAAACAAGGAATACCTTTTTGTGGCCGTGCGCTGCTTCGAGGAGAGCATGGATAAGCTTGTTGCCAAAACGACGGTTTTCGACAATGGGGGCGTCTTCAAGGACGACCACGTGAAAATCTGCGTCAACACCCCGGAAAAGCATTGGTTTGAAGTCACGGTCAACCCGGCGCCTGCCATCTTCGACGAGTGCCGCGATTTGGAAGTCATCAACCGCAAAGCGCTGCCCCTCCTGTGGACACCCGGCACGAAGGCGCACGTGAAAAAGCTCTCCGACCGCTGGGAGCTCGAGGTGGCGATCCCCGCGGATGAATTCGGGCATGCCGGCTCATCGCCGCAATTCCCCTGGGGAATAAATATCCGCCGCGTCCGCCGGGCGGGCGGGGAGCCGCAGGAACAAACGCTCACGCCGCCGGAGCCTTCAAAGTGGGCCCAAATGGCCTGGTAGCGGCGCGGTTGCGCCGGCAGGGCGGCCGGAGCGAGCGGAATAAGCGGCTTGCAGTTTCACCGAGGGGTTGTTGTTTGAACCGTAAGGCCTCAGTTATGAGGGTAGGTTGTGAACATCAAAGCTGTCATTCCCGCCCGCCTGCAGTCGCTACGCTCCAGCGTTGCGGGCAGGCGAAAGCGGGAATCCAGTATTTCCGCCACAAGCGGATCTGCCAGTGGCACGAGATTTTTCTGGATTCCCGACCCAGGCTCCGCCGGAGGCGGCTTCGCCGAGGCGAGTCAGGTCGGGAATGACAATCAGCCCTCATAACTGAAGGGTAACTTTGAACCCTATATTCTGGTTGCGGGGTGAGCCCGTGTTTGGCAATATGGAGTAAACCGGTTTTTTTATCAGGAGGAAGCCATGAATAGAACAGGCGGGGGAAAGTGGTTGCTGGCGGCATTGGCGGTGCTGGCGTGGTTCTGGGGCGTGCGGGTCCGGGCGGAGGCGCTGATCGTGGAGGACGGCCGGCCGCAGGCGCAGATCGTCATCGCCGAAAATACGCCGCGGCTG
>JBAYWJ010000237.1:0-6009 GCA_041674125.1 Kiritimatiellia bacterium | reverse complement strand
GCCCGAGGAATAATTCTGACTGAGAGGTGTCCGGGTATATTAGCAGATTAAAATGCTTCAGTTTGCCGCGCCGCGGTCTATTGTGCGATTTAAATGCGATCTGAATTGCTTTTTAAACCGGAAGGCCGATAATGTTTTTTTACCGTAAAAGATCCTTCATTGAATTATTGAAAGGCCTGCAAACATGGCTAAGCTGAACATGCATTGCGCGACCGCTGCCGGGAGAATATCGTTCGGGACCAATACCGGTTTTTCGATGGAGCACGGCCTGTGCGCGATCCAGACAACGCGCGGCGAATTGCGTCCTTTGCCAGGCAAGAAAATCAGCCGGGGCACTGAGGTTGAGCTTAACGTGCACCGCCTCTCAGGCTCATCCATCGAGTTCTGGCAATCCCTGCGCAACCTGCACCCCGCAGACCTGAAAATATCGGCTATCAAGATGTTTGACGGCACATTGCGCCTTGCCGGGGCCGGGTGGAGAATGGCGCACGGCGAGCTTTTCCAGAAAGAGAGCTATTTCAACGATTACAGTTATTTTACCGGCGGGCTGCTTGCGCCGATCCCCGGAACGGAGGGAGAATTCGGGATGTCCGAAAATTTGCCGTTCCCGGGAATAACTTTCACGCACCCGGAACGCGGCACGGTGATCATGGGCGTCCTCAGCCAGGAGCGCTGCAAGCCGGTATGGAAAATAAGCGGGCGCGGGGCAAGCATGCACTTCACCGCCGAAGAACGTTTTACTGGTGTTCCGCACATCCTCGCCGGGGAAGGGCGCGAGCTTGCCACCGAGCGCTGGGTGATGCTTTTCACTCCCGGCGGGCTTGAAAATGCCATTGACGAGTATTACGCCCTGCTGCGCAAGCGCGTAAGCTTTTACGGCGCCGATTCTATCCTGCGCCGCGCCGTGATGTGGGGCTCCTGGAATTACAATTTGCGCCCGCGCGGCCACATGGATGTAACCCACGACGTCGCGGCCGCCAATTCAAAAGCCCTCGCGAAGCTTGTCCCGGACAAGCCCCGCTTCGTGATGATAGACGACGGCTACCAGCGCGGCAGCATAAGCGGTTCCACCCGCGGCTGGTTTGCTTCATGCCTGGAAATATTCCACCCCGACGGCCAATCCCCCCACGACCCGAAGCTTTTCCCTCGCGGCATGAAAGCGGCCGCCGATGCAATCCGCAAGGGCGGCTCTGAGCCCGCCATCTGGACCACGCCGCGCGTCCTGCGCACTTCTTCGCTTGTCGCCGACCGCCCGGAGCTTTTCCTCAAGGCCTTCGATAAAATCGGCAAAAGAACAGCCTATCTTGATTATTCCATCCCGGAGGCGCGCGAATATACGCGATCGGCATGGAACACGATTTGCAATGAATGGGGGTACAAGGGGGTCAAGCTTGACTTCTGGAGCCTGCCTTTTGAAATTCCCGAGGTGCGTTACCGCAACCAGGACAGAACCGCGATTGAGCTGCGCAACATGTTCCTGAAAGACTTGCGCGACATTGTCCAGCCGGGCGGATACATCCTCACGGGCTGCGTCGTGAACGCCGGCAACCCTTTCGTGGGCAAATATGTGGATGCCGTCCGCGCCGGAGCGGATATCGGGGACGGATCCTGGAAATTAATGCTGCAATCTGGCATGTGCCTGACCGCAACAGTTCCGTTCTGCCGCCACGATTGCACTCTGGCCGATGCCGATTCGATAGGATGGAACCCGAACGTAAGCGCCGACGAAAACAGACTCTGGGCGACAATGGCATTCATGTCCGGGGGCGTGTGCGAGATCGGCGGCGACCTGACGCGGCTGGATCCGGAAGCAAAAAAAATCCTGGGTGTTGTAACGCGCCACTTCGGCCCGGCCCGACGGACATTAAATGGCGTCTCCGGCGCCGGCCTGATCAACATGCCGGCCAGCCACATGCTGCTGGAGCGTGATGACGGCGTTTACGAAGCATATCTCAACTGGTTGTGGTTCGGCCGGGAAATAGAGCTGAGTCGCTCCGCGCGCGACCTGTGGACCGGCGAAATAATAAGCGGCAGTCATCGCATCCCCGCCCATGGGGCTATCATGTTCAAACATTGAGGTGAAACAATGACCACAGGAAAACACGCAAAAGAAATACTCAGCATTGCCTCGCGGCGCGAACCTTTCGTGGATGATTATCTTGTCGGGAAAATGCACGGTGTGGCATTAAAGCTCCAACAGCCTGCCCCGCAAAATGTAGTCCTCGATTTCGACCGTCCCTGGGAAGGGAATTGCTGCTGCTATGTCGCCCTGTTCAAAGACGGCGGATTGTACCGGATGTACTACCGCGGAGCTTCGTATTTTCCCGGCAGCAAACAATCAATGCGCCAGGTTGTCTGTTACGCCGAGAGCTATGACGGGATCAAATGGCATCGCCCGAATCTCGGGCTTTACGCGCACGCCGGCTCAAAGCGCAATAATATTGTCCTGACCGGCCCGGGCAGCCACAACTTTTCGCCGTTCAGGGATGAAAATCCCTCCTGCAAGCCGGATGCACGCTACAAGGCCCTCGCCGGGCACGGCGCGTTCGGGTCAAAGGAAAACGGACTCTTTGCATTCAAGTCGAAGGATGGTTTCCGATGGGAACTGATGCGCGCAAAACCGGTCATCACCGACGGCGCATTTGACAGCCAGAACCTTGCCTTCTGGGATGCTGTCCGCGGGTGTTACATTGATTTTCACCGTGACTTCCGGCCGGCGCATGGAACTTATGCGCATCACATAGTCTTCAAAGGGCGGCACGGCGGCAGGAAGTTTATGGCGGTGAGGGACATTAAAACCTGCAGATCCAGCGATTTTCTCCATTGGTCAAAACCGCAATGGGTGGATTTTGGCGCAGCGCCTTTAGAACAGCTATACACCAACGCCGTCACCCCGATGCCCGGATGCGGGCATGTGCTGGTAGGTTTTCCGAAGAGATTTGTTTCTTTCCGCAAGAGGATACCGGAAGACCACGGCGGGGTTTCGGATGCCGTATTCATGTCAAGCCGCGACGGTTTGCGCTGGCAGCGGTGGGCCGAGGCGTTCATCCGCCCGGGGCTCCTGCGCGACGCGTGGTTCAACCGCAACAACATGACAGCGTGGGGGCTGGCAATGACAGCTCCCGTCCGAGGAGATGAACCGGAAATTTCTTTGTATGTTACGGAGGGCTATTACACGCCGCGCTGCCGCCTGAGGCGCTATACGGTCCGGCAGGATGGTTTTGTGTCAATCCATGCCGGAGCGCGAAACGGCGAGTTTACCACCCGCCCTTTAAGATTTGAAGGGAGCAAGCTCTTCATCAATTTTTCAACTTCTGCGCCCGGCCTGGTCCGTGCCGAAATCCAGGATCTGAGCGGAAAACCTGTCCCCGGATTTTCGCTGCGCGATTGCCCGGAAATGTACGGCGATGCCCTCAACGAGCCCGTTGCGTGGAAAGGAGGGGCCGATCTGGCTTTCCTGGCGGGCAAGCCGGTTAAGCTGAGGTTCACCATGCGGGACGCTGACTTGTACGCCATCCAGTTTAAATAATAATTCATACAGGAGAATGAGCATGTCAGAGTCTGTCAATATCGGCAGCCGGCGGGAATTGTTTTGGGATGAATACCTGGTTGACGCCTCCGAAACCACCGCAAAGCTCAGATTGCACCACCCTGAAGCCAGGGAAGTGGTTATTGAACACAATGCGCCATGGGAAGGTGATGGCTGTGATTTCCACTGCATTGTCAAGGACGATGGCCTGTATCGCATGTATTACCTCGGGTGGGAAATGCTGAGCCAGAAAAGACAGAACAGGCACGGGATTGTGATCTGCTATGCCGAAAGCGAAGATGGCCTGGACTGGCGCAAGCCTGACCTGGGCATCTGCGATTACGAAGGCTCAAAATCGAACAATATCATATTGGATGACACCACCAACATCTTCGACAATTTTTCAGTATTTAAGGATTCAAACCCGGAATGCAAGCCCGATGAGCTTTACAAGGGCGTGGGCCTGGATGTCAGGGACAAGCACCTTTGGTGCTTCACGAGCGAGGACGGCATTATTTTCAAAAAAGCATGGCGCATGACCGGGCGTGGAAAATTTGACACGCTCAACATCGCCTTCTGGGACAGGCGCGAAGGCCAATACATATGCTACCTGCGCGACTTTCACGATGTGCCCGGCGATAACTGGAATGCCGGCATAAGGGACGTGCGCTGGATGGTTTCGGGCGATTTCAAAAACTGGACAGAGCCCCTCCGCCTTGATTTTGGCGAAGGCGACGATTATCCCCTGTATACGAACGTAGTCCAGCCGTATTACAGGGCCGACCACATGTATGTAGGTTTTCCCTCGCGCTACGTGGAAAAGAAGGAATGGACCGCCAACTTCGAGCAGCTGGCCGGGGCAGAGCGGCGCAAGGATCGCATGAAACACGCTCCCCGCTACGGGCTCGCAATCACCGACTGCGTTTTCATGTCATCGCGCGACGGCAAAAAGTGGAAACGATGGGATGAGGCTTTCATGAAGCCCGGGCCGGAACGCGAGTACAACTGGGTCTATGGGGACTGCTACCCCGCGCTGGGAATGATAGAGACCCCGGGCAGCCTGCCTTTCGCCCCGAACGAAATTTCAATGTATGCTTTTGAAAATCACTGGGCGAAAATTCCGACCAACCTTCGCCGATACTCAATGCGCGTGGACGGCTTCGTATCGTATAACGCCCCGTATAAGCCTGCCAGGATCGTAACCCGGCCGTTTGTTTTCGAGGGCAGGGAGCTTTCCGTCAATTTTGCCACTTCCGCAGCCGGTTATTTGAAGTTCAAGCTCATCGGCGGCGGCCAATCCATGGATTCGGTTGAAATTTTCGGGGACAGCCTGGACAGGAAAGTTGTATTCGAGAAAAGCAGCATCGCCTCGCTCGCAAACAAGCCGGTTGTCATGGAAATTATGATGAAAGACGCCGATATTTATTCGTTCCAGTTCAACCGATGATAAAGTTGCGGCAAGAAATTATGGCTGCGGTCGCTGCAGGCTCGATGGTGTTGGGGCGGGCGTGCTTATTTCTCGTATATTTTGACCGAATTGTGCGATAAGATGACTCGGCCTTCTTACAAGCGGCTCAAAGGTTTCCTGGCCCCGGTCATGGACCTCGACTATGACCTGAGTTGCTCGTTCCATACTCCCTTGACCTTGCGTAAGAAATTTGAAGCGCTTGCCGCGCTCGGATTTAAAAGCATCAATATCGTCGTGCCGCCTCCGGACAACGTGGATTATACCGATGCCGGCCGCGTGAGTTTCCTGCCAGAGAAAAACTCCAACCGCCTGGCCGCCTCGCGCGCGGGCTTCACTGACCCCTTCAGGCAGGCCGTAGCCTTTGCAAAACAGGCCGGGTTGAAGGTATGCGGAATATTCAAACCCTATGAGGGCGGCGGGGTATACACGGTGCCGAAAGGGCATCATCTTCTCCCCGGGCGATCCCAGACCAGTTGCCTCGGCGGTGAAACGCAGGTGGCTGCCTTCATCGCCAAGCATCCCGAACGGCGCCTTAAACGCCGCGATTCCGGTAAAGATGACGTGCATTTGCCGGTCACAAGCATCGAGCTGGCCTTCCTGATCGACAAACTGCCGGCGGCGCAATCAGGCGGGAAGTCATATCCCGCCCTTGCCGCCGCGTCAGTATTGCTCGCGCCACAGTGGCAGGTTGAAATATTCGTGAGCGACGACAACGGCATATACCGGAAGTTAAAAAATAAAATCTCCGTTACGCACGATATTAAAAAGATCAGGATTGCAGACGCCAACGGTTTCACTTTGCTGCCCTCAGCCCGCTGCCTGGTCACGACAATCTCGGGCTTCAGGATAAATAACAGATATATGGCGGTACACTTCCGCGGCAAAGGCCCACGCCTCCTGCTGATGCCTCAAACGATGGTTACAGCAAAATCGGGACAGCGCGTTTTGAAAACGACTGCTTCGCCGACATTGCGCTATAATCCGAGCCTTACCCGCGAATTCAAAAAAAATC
>JBAYWJ010000236.1:0-6043 GCA_041674125.1 Kiritimatiellia bacterium | reverse complement strand
GGGTTCACGGTCACCGTCACAGAGGCCGAGGCGGGAGAGCCGATTGTGTCCGTGTTGGTGGCCGTCACCGTTATGATGGCGTTGTAGTTCGACTGACCCGATATGTTGGTGGTGAGCCCGGATGTGCTGTAGCTTACCGCCAGGGTGCTGGTGGCCCCGGGCATTAAGACTATGCTGTTGCTCGGGCTCACGCTAAGCCAGCTTTGGTCCCAGTCAACCCGGCAGTTGATCGCCTCCGACGTGCTCACGTTGGAAATGTAAAGCTGCTGCCCCTCCGGGCTCTGGCCCATCATGACGGTCCGGGCAAGGCTAAGGGGCGTCATGGTCATCCGGGGGCCGGTGGTCACGGTGAGTTCCACGTTCACCTCGAAGGGCTCACCGCTTATGCCCGGCACCAGCGTCAGGGCCCCGTAGTACACCCCCAGCGGCAGGGCGGTGTTGGTAAAGCTCACGCTGATAACCTGCTCCGTGTTACCCGTCAGAACCCCGGAGGAGGGTTCCGCCGCCAGCCATGATGTGTTCGTATAGAGAGTGTAGGGTATGTTCCCGGAACCCGAGTTCCAGATCGTCAGAGTCCTGTTAGTATGCCCAAACTGACGCACCGTCGCCACTACCTGGGTCGGGTTCCTCGTAAACTCCGCCACGTGCAGCACCATGTCAACCGCCCCGGTATGTGGGTAGAGATTGTTGGCGCTGGAGAGGAATGTAATCCGGCCGGAATGAGTTCCGGGCAGCTGGGCGAGCGAATTATTGGTAAAACACCTGGCGCTTGAACTTGAGGCGGCGATGACGCCGGTCATTTGCCCCTGGATCCATGAATCGGTGACGGCGGCCTGCCAGTCCACGGCGATTTCGGAAGCGGTATTGCTAAGGCTGAAGGTCATATTGGTTGAGTATCCCCGCATAACCGTGTTGGTGAAATTATCCGGTCCCAGGCCGAAATAGCCGTAAATGGATTCGTAAGCGCCGCGGTCGACTATGTTCTGCATGACGCGGGGGAGGCGGTCCTGGTCCACGAAACCGTTCATCCAGTCCTGGTTGGTGCCGGTGTTGATGCAGGGGGAATCGGGGGCCAGGCGGAAATCGAATCCGTTGAAATCCAGGAAGCGGGGACTGTCGGTTATGTTTCCCGGACCGTAAGCCCCCAGGGCGGTGGAGGAGCAGTTATTTGTTGCGTAGAAATATCCGGCAATACCTTCGAAATTGACGTTATTGGAACAAACGATGTTGTTCACCATGACGACGGTGCCGGTCAAGGCGCCGGTCTGCCGGATAATCAGGCCGGAATTATTGCTGATGATTGTGCAGTTTTCAATTTTCATGCTGGCGTTCCAGAGGTAAAACCCGCCGCCATTGGCGGTAGTGCGGTTATGACTGATCTGGCAGTTTCGGATGATTATATTTGATACGCCTTCGGCGTAGATTCCGCTCCCGTTGGGACCCCAGTTGGAAATAACCGTACAATTCTCAATAATTGCATTATTCCCGACAGAGAGGGCCATGCCCCATGGGCCTCCCTTGGTGTGGCGTTCAAATCGGCAGTTCCTGACAGTACCCGAGGCGCCCATGCCGAAACCGTAGCCGCGGTCGGTGTTGACCGAAATGCCGTTTGCCGCAAACACGCAGTTATCAACGGTCCCCTTGCCGTTGTTAAACCATCCGCCGGCAAAATTCCTGTTCGAGGCCCAGTTATTGGCGATCAGGCAGTTGGTCATGATCGTGTGATAGCCCGATCCGGCACTCTGCCAGGAGACAACGCTGCCGCCGCCGACGCTGCCGAATCTGTTTGAGCCGTTCAAGACGGAACAGTTCCGCACCTCGGCTGTGCCGGGGTAAGTTGCATTGCCGACGATGTATATGCCTGCGCCATAATCGGTGGAAGTGCAGTTGCTGATGGTGATGGAATCCACAAGAACATAGTTGTTTGTGGAAGAGCTTATATAGACTCCCCTCGTGGACCGGGCGGGCTCATTTGCCGCCGGCCCTTCGAGGATCACGTCATCGCGGTTGCCGCTGAACCCGCGCAGCTTCACCCCCCTGTTGATGTAGACGATCTGGTTGCTTAATCCCACCGTGTAAACGCCGTTGGATATCCAGACCGTCTCGTCGATATCGGCCACGCTTACCGCGTCCTGAATGTTGGTGGAGGCAGTGTCCCAGCTGGTATAGCCGCCGGAAGGTGTCTGGCCGGCCTGGGCCACGTAGCGGTCGGCTCCGGCCCGGGGCGCGTGCAACGCCAAAACAAACGCTGCGAAAATCAGCGCCTTTCGAATGCGGAGTTGGATAAGCTCCCTCATAGTGTAAATTCTAACAAAAGGGCATAGTCGGTCAATGTGGAATTTTAGATATTATAGGATAAAACCCTGGCTTCCCTGTCCGAGCTCGGGCAGGCGGGCATGGGTGTGCCGGCCCGTTTGCAATGCTGTCATGCCCGGGACGACATTGCCCTATCCAGGATGTCATTCCCGGGGCACCCGTCGCGGGTGAAACCGGGAATCCAGTCCGGGGCGGAAACGAAAAATAAACGCCGGATACGGACTGTGGTTCTTGCGCGCTCGCGGCCGGCCGGAATTAATCCAACCTGAACACGTGGATCAGGGGCCGCTCGTTGGCGGCGTCCCCGCGGTCCTCGGCGATGTAGAGCAGGCTGTTGGTGCGGTCAAACGCCAGCCCGCCGACGCGGTACTTGTTCTGGTTCACGTTGAAGTTGGAGTGGTTGACCTTATCCAGGTTCCAGAGATAGGAGTCAAGATCCATGGCAGCATACGGCTGGGGCTGGCAGGGGGCCATAGTCCCGGCGGCCACCGCGCCGAAATCGGAAGGATTATAGAAAAGAAGCTGCGCCTGGAACGAGGTGCTCCACCAACCGCGGTCGTTATTAGGATAGGGGGGTGCCGGGGGGCCTTCCGATCCGTCGGTCGGCACCACGGTGCCGTCCGAGTAGCCGTACCAGCAGTTTCCCTGGCCCTTGAGGCCGATGAACACCACTGCCGACCTGGCGCCGGCCGTCAGGCAGGCGCCGTCAAACCAGTTGTCGGAAAGGTGATAGTTGGTCATGGTGAAAGCGGTCGGGTCTTCGCCGCGGGTGTTGGAATAGAGCAGGAGCGGGAAAGCTGGCAGCACCGCATTTGCAGCCGGCGGATTGCCTGAGGCCCAGGGGGCGATGGCGAACAAGGCCGGGCCCTGGCCGGACCAGCCGCCCTCGCGGTGGCGGCCGGTGACGAGATAGCGCCCGGCCGTGTTGGCATTGGCATCGGCCCATGAAGCCGGGAGCTCGAACATGTAGTTGTTGACGCTGTAGAGCGACTGGGTGCTGATCCACCATGCGCCGCTGTGGTTGCCCGCGAGGTCGAGGTCGGTCCACATGTGCGTGGGGGTGTATTGCGGCGTGCCCTCATCGTGGAAATGGTCGCCAAAACAGGCGTAAAGCTTGGCGCTGGACTGCGAGCCCTGGGCGGGAAGATATTCGAGCCCGCAATAGAGAATCATGCGATTGGCGTAAAGATTTTCAAGCGAGGCGATGCCGGAACGGATGTCGGTAAAGCCGCGCAGCAGCGTGGCCATGTTGAGATCCTCAATGTTTTTGCCGGCGGATATCACCGGGGCGGGGATGCTGATTTCGCCCACCCACATGCGCTGGGCATTGCCGGTGCCGTATAGTGAGCCGGGAAACCCGTCGGAAGCTCCGGCCGGGTCGCCGCCGGGATAATATGCCAGCGAAAGCCCGCCCCATTCCCATCCCTCGCCGGGGTGGGCAGGGTCTTCGGGCAGGCGGAAGGCGCCGAGGTAGACCAGGTTGGTCGGCTGGATCAGGGAGCCCGGATCAGGCGGCGGCACCGGCGGGTCGGGCGGCGGGCCCGAACCCTCGATGACGACGGTAACACTCTGGTAGACAAGCGAACCCATGTCCAACTCTCCGTTGAGAGAGGTGTCAAAGCCGAAGAAGAGGGAGTAAGTTCCGGCCGCCAGGCCGCTGATGCGCAGGACTTCCACGGAAGAGAGCGAAGGCAGCGCGCCCTGGAAGGTCATCTCAAATCCGGGAATGAAACCGGCCGTGAGATCATAGTAATACCAGCTGCCGGCGCCTTCGGCCAGGAGCCACCAGTCGGCCGTTATCAGGCCGGAATCGCCGGCGGAAACGTCTATGGTCACCGAAAGCGTCGCGGCGGACTGCTGGGTGACAACCCCGCTCGCGCCGTTGGCCCTTATGGCCACGCTCTCGCCGGCCGCAAAAACAGCAGGGGCGCATAACACAAAAGCCGCAATAAGCATCGCATTTTTTTTCATGGCGCCATCTCCCGTTCCTTGTTTTACCGGGATTACTGCACGACAACGTAGACCGAGTCATATTCAATCGGGCCTTCCGCGTTCAAAATTCCGTCCCTGCGGTCGACGCCGAAGTAGAAGGAATATGCGCCGCGGGGGAGAACGAATCCGCTCAGGACTGTTGCGGCGGGCAGGTCGAAGAGGGCGCCCTGGTACGCGGGTCGGCACTCGGCCAGGTTGCCGCTGAACAGGAGCCATTGCATGCTGCCATCCAGGTAATACCATTCGCCTGAACCATGCGCCAGGGCCAGGGCCCACCAGTCTGCTTCAACTCCGGCCGACTCGCCCGCGTTCATTTCCACGGTGATGCAGACGGCACCGGGATGTGTTATGGAAACCTCGTTTGTATTTCCGTTGGCCCGGATAGTCGCCGCTCCTAGCCCGGCGGGCATGGGCGTGTTGGTGGCATTGAAATTCAGCGCGGCGTTTATGAGATAATCGGCAAAGACCGGGCCGACCGTCTGGTTGGCCAGGTCATTAGGGTGCGAATCGGTGCCGCCATGGGAGCCTTCATATTCGTATTTCAGCATGTCGTCCGAGCCGGCCAGGCAGTTGAAGAGGTCAAAACACACCACGTTGGCGCGGCCACCGAGGTATTCCTGGCTTTTCAGCCAGTTGGCAAACTGCCGGGCGTTGGCCGCTTCTGCGGCGGTGGTGGAAAGGCGGTGCAGGGGAGGGGTGGAGATGACCACGAAGAGCCGGTCGGTGTGCTGGTCAAAAGCGCTCCGCATTTCCAGGTACCAGGCCTTGTACTGGGCCAGGGTGTCCGCGTCGGGAATGGCCGAGGCTGGAAAGCAGGACTTGAACGCGATGACCTGGTGGTTGTTCAGGATGGTGTTGCGGCAGGCGGTCGCGTCGGCTTCGGTTGAAGTCCAGAGATAGTGCAGGCCGTCCGGGTTGGTGTTGTCACCGGGGACGTCATAGCTTGTTCCCGTGGCATTGCCGTTCGGGTCGCGGAGGCCGTCGCCGTTGTAGCCGTGGTCCCAGAAGGCGAAGGCGGTTCCGTAGGCGGCATTGTAGGCGCTGATAACGCCGCGCATGTTGCCGCCCTCGATCAGCCCGTTGCCGGTGGAATGGTGCAGGAAGAACAGGTTGTCCGGCGCAGCCGCGTGGGCCGCGGCGGCAAGGCAAAAGCAGGCTGAAAACAGCGCAATCCGACCGGGCAGTGAATAGGGTGAGAATCTTTTCCTGTCGGTGTTCTTCATGCCGTCTCCTGTGTCATGTGTTCGTTTTCGGAATGCAAAACCGTTCGGACATCTTTAATTTAGCGGTCGGCGGTGAATTTGTCAATCTCGATATGCAAGCAAAAGTCCACTTTTGCTTGCAGTATCCAGTAGTCAGCAGCCTCCTCCAGATCCGTCTAAGGCGGAAGAATTCAGAATAAAACACCGGCGAACCGCGAGCCATACTTTTGCCTTGGCTGGCGGGATGACCTTGACTTCCCCGGTATGTCATTCCCGGGCCACCCGTTGCGGGTGGAACCGGGAATCCAGGGATCTGCAATAGTAAGGCAGGGTTCCCGCCGGGGGCATTGATCAGGCAAGATGCATCTTAACAATGCCGCGCTTGCCGGCCTGGAGGATTTTGCCTTCGGCAACTTCGAACTCGGCGTCGATGGCGGTGATTTTCTGGCCGTCATATTTTACCGCGCCCTGCTGGACCAGGCGGCGCGCGGCGCCGTTGCTTTCGGCCAGCCCGGCGGCGACCAGGAGGGCAG
>JBAYWJ010000235.1:0-6104 GCA_041674125.1 Kiritimatiellia bacterium | reverse complement strand
TAAGTCCTCGTAAAAATCGCCGACCGAAACGCACCGGAACCTGATCCATTCCCTGAAAGCCGGGTTTTCGAAATTGCCCCAGAAAAAGCCGGCGGAAGCGTCCGGCAGGACATGGCCCGTCATCTTGCGGTATTTTTCGCGGCAATGTCGGCAGGCGCAACCATACCAGCCTGTCCTGAAATAGACCTCGTCCACCATGAACCCGTCAACGCCGGCTTCCACGGCAACCTTTTTACTGTGGCGGAAATATTCCGCGCGGAATTCCGGATTGTTGATGCACCACAGGTACCATCCGCCCCACATGTTCAGGAAAGCGTGTTCGCCGGTTTGCGCGTCAACAATCAGCCATTCCCTCTGGTTTTCAGGGAGCCCCTTTAAATCCTGGTCAACGAAGGAGGCGGTGGTATGGTGGATGATTTTTATTCCCTCCGCATGGCACGCCTCCGCCGCCGCCTTTATGGCCCCGATCACCTGCCCTGTTTTATCCTGGCTTTCATACAGCATCAGGCGGCGCACGCTTTCCGTAAGCACCATGTTGATCCCGGCCTTTTTGAATGCACCGGCATCCCTCGCCATTTCATCAGGCCCTATCCCGCCCTCAAAATAAGGGTCCATGCATGGGGCAATCTTCAGGGGGGCGGACGCCGCCGGGGTCTTTTTAAAAACCCACTGCGTGCAGCGCGCATGCCAAATCCATTCGGGAGGTTTATTCATTGTAGCCGACCCCTATATAATAGGCCATGTTGGACTGGGTTGTATCGAGGCGGCCGAACTGCGCGACAATGTTTATGCTGGACCTGATCCGGAGGGCATATTGCGTAAGCGGCGGAATTTTCTCGCCGCCCATGTCCCGCGGATGATCGATCCGCAGGGTTTTGACCCGCTTCGGCTCCACTCTCACGCTTATCCCCTTCACCGGCTTCCGGTCGGAATAATAAATGTCAATCAGGACGTTTGCCGGTTTTGCCTGCGTATTGAACAGCATCAGCGCCTCGTGCGCCTCCATCTTGCCCCTGGCCGACTTTTCCGGAAGATATCCGTCGGGGAAATACCAGACTTTAGCTCCGCCTTTCATTTCTTGACCCTCCGAGTTAATTTCATACTTAGCCACGAAGAGGCACAAAATTCACAAATTTATATTTATTGTGTTCTTCTTGTGCATTTTTGTGGCAAATAAAGCTTTTAAACTGACTTTGTATTTTGGAAAATCGCAAATCGAAAATCGCAAATCGAAAATCGGCAATCGAAAATTCTGTCAGATTCCTTTCCGGCACATTTCCCGGATGAACGGGGTCAACGATTCAGGGCCCTTCTTTGTAATCACGAACCCCTCCTCTATCCGGTTGGAGCCGTCAGGGTGGCCGAAAAGGCTTATGTCTGAATTTACGCACATACCCTCGGTCAGCGGGTAGGTCGCCTTTTCATCCGGATACGGCGACTCCGCCTCGGCCAGGCCGATACCGTGCATCGGCGGGTAAACATCATATTTTGTCAGGCCGTGTTTCTTGAATACGGCTTTCACGGCCCTGACCATGTCGCCGGCAATGACGCCGTCCGCCAGGTATTTCTGCTGGACATCGGCGGCCTCGAAGAGCGCCCCCAGGAACCGCTTCTGGCCCTCGCTGGCTTTTCCGGCCACGAACGGGTATTCAACCGTGGCCACGTAGCCTTCGTATTGCACCGCCAGGGCGGCCATGACCATGTCGCCGTCTTCAATGACCTTCTGCGTTGCCCGGCCGATAATGGTGGCGACCCTTTTACCGCTCCCGAACACGGTAAAATTAATATCCTCGGCCCCGGCGGCGCGCGCCGCCCCTTCTGCCGCCCCAGCCGCCATGGTCTCGGTATTGCCCGGCACCGCCGTTTCAAGCAGTTTGCGGTAACCCAGGCAAGCCTGCCGGCCGGCCTCGCGCAGGCAGGCGATTTCGGCGGCAGACTTGATAATACGCAGCGAGGTAAGCACATCGCCGGCATCAATAATCTGCATCCCGCTCACCGCCGACCTGATTCTATCCAGGACAAAGGCCGGCATGTCCTTTATGCCGACAATACCCAGGTTTTTGCCGCCATCAAGAACTTCCCCGAGTATGGTTTTGAAATTTGAAAAATTAGCCAGGGGATAATCTATTTCCTCGGGCACGGACACGCAGGCAAACTCCTTCACATTGCGCAAGTCGCGCCAGACCGACATTTCGCGGGCATAAAGCTCGCCCTCCGGGGCGCCTGCCATAACCGGCTCGCCGCTGCGCGGGATGAAACAGGCCGCGCGCTCGAAGATCGGCCAGAAATTGCAGACGTAACGCAGGTTTTCCTTGCGGTATTCATCGCCGTAAACCAGAAGGGCATCGAGTTTCCTTTCATCCAATTTTTCCTGTATCTTGCCGATCCTGGCCTTGAATTCCGATTTTTGTATTTTAATCATGTGATTCATCCTGTGTTGATTGTCTCAATAGCAGCGCGAATTTTGTTTGAAAAAGGCTGCGGCGATCTAAGGCCGTCTACGGGTTTCCCGCGCTCGCATAGAATCGAGTCTGATGCTTCGCGCGGCGCACACCGTATTCGGCCCAAGCTTGCCTTGCTTTTTCAAATCCCGCTATGCGGGAAGCAAAATTCGCCCTGCACCCAATGCCATCCCGAACGCATGCGTATCGGAACGGCGTAAAATTAAAACCTCTTTTCGCCGCAATCTTCTTCTTTATTATTAATGCTTATATAATGCTCATTATTAATTGACTGAAATTCATGCCCATAAAAATATCTACGTAAATCTGTCATATTATACGGAACGATCTAACCACACGCCACTTTTTCTTTTCATTCGATTTCATTTGGCGACAAAACTATCAATTCGCATCATCTCCGCCGTCTTGATGAGTTCACCGGCAACTTGGCCATGAACAACAATCAGGTGGTGGGCCACGCCGCGCTTCAGGACCGATTTCACATATTCCACGACCGGCGTTTCAACCTTGATCATGGCGTGGATTTCATCGCACGGCAGGCAGGGGAAATCAATCGCCTCGCCCTCCGAAATGAACATGCGCCAGGTGTTGCCGGTATTGAGCATGTGCCCCATGGTGACCGGCCCCGGCTTCATGATCATCTCGTAGTTAAGGCCGCTGCCCTTGAACCCCCACTCCTCCGGCGATGCGGTCAGGGTCACTTCCCGGTCACTTTTGGCGATTTCCGGCGAGGCGATCCCGTGGCCGAGCAGGAAGATGGCATTACGGCTGAGATCGAACTGCCCCCACTCCGCCTGCAGGGGAACATTCCCGGTGAAATCATGCATTAGTTGCATCATGACCAGGCCTCCGACGTCCCCCTCGCAGGCAACCATGACCCGGTCCTGTTCCAACATCAACGAAGCCCCCATCCGCGCCGGCGCGCCGGTCATCTTTTCAATATAATGCTGGCCCAGGAAGCAGAGTCCATCCAAGTTGTATTTGTCATAAATCTTTTTCATGGCCAGGCCGACCCGGCATGAACGCCTTACATCTTCCAAGTCGATTTTTTTCGATTTAAAGCGTTTGAAGAGCTTTCCGGCAACCTCGTTGACGGTGCCATTGCCTACTTTCCGCCAGCAGTCAACCAGGTGTTCGGGCTGGATGGTCATCACTTCCGGCCCGAGGAATCCCTTGACCTTGGCCTTGTCGAACTCCAGGTCGAACATGCCCCGGAAAACGTGGCCAATCAGGCCGTAAGTGCTGTTCCTGAGCTTTTGGACCGCGCACCAGGCGGCCAGAACCCCCTTTATCTCCTTATATGCTTCCGGATCGCTTATCTCACCGCAGACAACCTCGTAACGCCGTTGCATCTTGTCAAAAGATCCCGTCAGCTGCGAAATGCCGATCAAGGCGCTGTTGCGCATTGTGGCCATGTAATCATCGGTCGGTGAAAGGTCGCGGCCGGTCTGGGAATTGAAAAGGATGATCAAGGGATCATTGCCGGCGCGGTTGATTGCATGCAGGGTAATGAAGTCGGGCACATAGGTGCCCTCCGCGACAACCAGCGCATCGACCTGGCTCGATGCAAACTTTGCGCCGGCCGCCTCCGCCCGATCCAGCGTGTCGACCATCCCGGGGTAAATCACCTCAAAACCCGCCAGCGCCTTTTTCAGCCGCGCATGCAGGTTGTCCAGATCGGCGCGGACAATTTCCTTAAGTTGCGGGTACATGCGCCAGTATTCAAAATACCCCATCCCCAGCAGTCCCACCTTGACCGGCACCAGCCCGGCGCGGCTGGTCAAGACATCGCCGAATTGGCCTGTTTGCGCGGAATCAAAGGACGTGATGGCTTGATTTTTTTTATGTTTCATTTGCGATTCTCCCAAACGTTTCCCGTATTTTGTTGCGCATGTCATTCCGGGCTTGACCCGGAATCCAGTCTTTCTTATCCAGTCTTCGTAGCCAAAGGATTTACTTCGGCGGAGCAGACTCTGGATTCCCGCTTCCCGCCTTCGCGAAGCACACGCTTCGGCGGGCGAAGGAAGATCGCGGGAATGACATCATCAGAATTAATACAAAGAATTTCCGGGACATAACACTGGCGCTACATTTCTAATGCCTATTGCTCCGACACACATTTCGCGACATTATATAGCGTCGTGGATTTCAATACATAACCGCCCTTTTCAGCGCTCGTTTTTGCGTATGAAATGAATTTACGATAAAATTCAAAACCGAGATTGCCATCGGCTCCCTCCTGGATGGGAGACACATGACCAGCATTAATAAACGGCAACCCGGATTTCAGGCAGCTGTCAAAATCGTGGACGGCAAGTGCATAAAATTCGTCGAACCTGCCGCGCCCCAGGTACCATGTATATTCAGCGGTATGCGACAGTTCGCACAGTCCGTTTTTTTGGTGTTTTAAAAATGCCTCGCGATTTATTTCCCGCGGGACATACTTGATGTTGTTCAATATGTCCCAGGCCGCCGGCTGCAGGCAGGTTGAACTGTCATACCGATATTTCTCTTCCGCCAGGGCGATGAACATGTTGTCGCAGGACTGCAGGGCCGGGGCGCGGAACCCATGCACCGGCCTGCCGATGGCATCCTCGATTATTTCGCGCCCCTTTCTGAGTTTACAGCGTATTTTTTCAACCGTATGCTCCTGGGCAAGTTTTTCCCTGTTTTCGGCCAAATATTTCCTGGCCGGCCCTTCATGGGGCAGCATCATGATCATCTCCGGCGGTATGCCGATTTCAAACCGGTCATGGGTCAGGCCATGCTGGGCCACCTCGTGCCCGCGCTTGATCGCGTCCCGGAGAATGGCAACATAAGCGCGGCGGGAGCTCATCTTTTTGCCCTCCGCTTCTGGAACCGCAAAAAACGTGGCCTTGATCGTATTCGCGTCCAGGAAATCAAGGATGTTGTTCAGATGCTTTTCAGTCGAATAGCCGTCCAGACCGACGTCGTCCACGCTGAATCCCCAGAGAATAGTTTTTTTCACTTTCACAATTCCTTTATTTCATTAACCGCATTTGGGACAAAAAAAGACTGGCGCAGGACCTCGGCGTATTTCACGCCGATCTTGCTCCCGTGAAAGCGGGCGCGCGCTTCAATCTGGCCGAGCATTCCGGACATATGGGCCGTTTCCTCTTCGAATTCCCTGAAGGCGCGTATCTTATCACGGAAGGTATCCGTAATGTCTACGATATGAGTCGGGTCCGGCAGATCGTGCAGCACCTCGAAGTGATACATGGCCCTTGTCCGCCAGGGCCTGCCGAGTTCGGCGCTGCATGCCCACCCGGCCTGCCACCAGGAGTCGCAGGTGAGCCGCGCCATGTCCCGGTGCTGGAAATACTCCCGCCAGTAATGCCCGAGGATAATGTCGGGCCTGCACTTGCGGATGGCGCGGATGCAGGCGTGGTAGGTGTCGCGGTTGCGCTGGACGCCGAAATCAGGCAGGCCATGACACTCAAATGAGGAGGCCCCGATGATCCTGTGCGCCGCAACGGCCTCGATTTTGCCCCTCTCCACGGCCGCAGTCTGCGCGCTTAAACTTGTATAGGCCTCGTCGTTGTTGCCGAAGCAGAAAACGTGCACTTTTGCGCCGGATTTTACAAAACGGCGTATTATTCCGCCTACGGCAATGATCGAATC
>JBAYWJ010000234.1:0-6117 GCA_041674125.1 Kiritimatiellia bacterium | reverse complement strand
CCCGGCCGATAAGTTCCGAAAGGAATTTTTCAACACCTACCTCTCCATGGCGCTGATGTTCGGCCAGCCCCTCAAGATTACCGAGGAGATGAACGACCTTCTCCGCAAGCTGACCTGGCGCCGGATGGCGGTCATGAAAACGGCGCAGGAGATGGATCTCGCCGTCGCGCCCGACGAAGTGACCGGGACGATCGAGCAGCAGCCTTTTTTTGTTGAAAACGGCCAGTTCAACCGGAAACGCTACGAGGCCTTCGTGGCATCTTTCCTTTCCAAGCTGGGCGCCAACGAGGCCCAGTTCGAGGACCAGGTGCGCGAGGAGCTCATCATAAACAAGGCCCGCATGCTCGTTTCCCAGGCGGTCTGGGTGGCCCCGCTGGAAGTAGCTCAGGCCTTCGCCCTGGTGTACGATACTTTCGATGTCAGTTACGTCGTGCTGCGGTCCGATGAAATCCGCCAGAAGATAAAGGTGGGCGAGGATGATGCGCGCAAATATTTCGAGGAGCACAAGGAGGAATTCAAGATTCCGGAGCAGGTGAGGGTGAAATACGCGGCCTTCCCCTTTGACCGTTACCTCGACGAAAAAAGCATCACCGCCGAGGCCATGCGCGCCTGCTACGACGAAAACATCGAGGCGTATTCAACCAAAACAACAAACGGCTGGTCCGATCCCTTGCCCTTCGAGGACGTGAAAGGCAAGATCAAGGAGCGCCTGGCGCGCGAAAACGCCGTGAACACAGCCGCCGACCGGGCCCTCGATTTCGAGGTCATGCTGGCGCCGGACCGTTCCGGGAAGGCACCGACTTTCGAGGCGGCCGCGCTCACCGCGGGCGTGTCCGTGGCGACTTCCAAATATTTTTCGCTGCAAGAGCAGGTTGACTGGCTTGATGTGGGCTCCGATTTCAACCAGGCCGCCTTCAGCCTGAGGATGACCGATGATGATTACTTCAGCCACCCGGTCAGGGGCGTCGGCGCCTACTACGTGCTGGGCCTGGAGAAACGGGTCGAGGCGCGGATTCCAGAATATGAAGAAGTAAAAGACCGGGTTTACACCGCAGCGGAGAGGCAGGCGGAGGAGGAGGGCGTCAACGACCTGGCGCTCGCTCTGCGCGCGGCCGCCTCGAAGGGCGTGCAGGGCGGCAAAACGCTGGAGCAGGCCCTTGCGCCGGCCGGGGTGGAAGTGCTCTCCACCGGGCCGTTTTCGGCTAAAACCGGCTTCCCGGATGACAACGAGGACGTCGTTTACGCCCTGACGAAAAGCATCATGGCATACAACGCGGGCGAGATGACGGAACTGATTCCTCTCAAGGACGGCGTGGCTTTTGCGTGGATAAAGTCCCGCACCGGCGCCGACCGTTCCGCGCTCGCATCAATCCGCAACGACCTCGGGATGTACATACGGCGCAAAAGGGCCGAGACCGTTTTTTACGAGTGGCAGGAATACCTTCTTAAACAGGCCGGCTTTGAAGACAAGGTTGAAAAGGCCAAGGCGGCCGCCGGCGCAGGTGAGGACGGGGAAGACGGGGAAGAGCAGCCGGAGGAGAGCCCCTGATCACTTTGCAAGTGCCAGGTTGCCCCAGACAATTTGAGGCCGCCCGGCTATGCCCGTTTTGAGCGAATTTTCGAGCGCAAGCTCCAGCATGCCGCCGCTCCAAACGCTGCAGCGCGCTTCCATCCCTGGTTCACCCGCCGCGAACCGGCCGCGCGCAAAAGTTTTTCCCCTGAATTTCAGGTTTAAAACCGCCGCCGATCCGGCCAGCGAAAGATCCGGGTGAAGGCCGCAAAACACCCGGAACGACCTGTAGACGCCGGCCGGCAATATCCAGGCGATGCGGTAGCCGAAGATGTGCGCGCCGGTGGCCAGACCGGATCTGAGCGGCTGCTTCAGGCCGCCGGTTGGGCGCCTGAGAAGCAGCGGCATTTTCCTGCCCCGGTCGGAAAGCGCGTAGCCGCGCGCCACCGGCGAAAACCCGTAAGGAGCCGAGAGCAGTGAGGGCGCATCGACCGGCGGAAAGAGCGCAAGGTCAACCCGGGCCAGGGTGCGGCGGTCTTGTTCCGAAAAGCGCCGCCGCGCCATGCTGAGGGCGGTGAAAAGGATGTCGGCCGATATTTTTGCGCCTTCCTTCTCCGTTTCCGCAAGCAGCGCCGCGGCTTTTTTCCACCTCCCGGCCCGGGCCAGCGCGACCATACCGGGCGTCCTGGCGCGGGATGCAAGCGTCACCTCCGCATGGCGCCGGTGGAGATGAAAGGCCGCCTCGGCCGGGGTCAGCCCAAGCAGCGCGGGACGGTATCCGGCGATATCAATTCCTTCAATGCGCTTTATTTGCACCAGGATTCTGCTCGCGGAATGCACCGGGTCCATCTCGCCGCCCCGGCCAAGGAGGCTGTCCAGCGCCAGCCAGTGCAGCCCGTGCCGGCCCTCGAGGCAGTGGATGCGCGAGGCCGGGTCCTGGTTGGCGTGAATTAAACTGCCGGCGTATTTGAGCGCGCCGTCCAGGTCATTTTTTTTCATGTCAACGGCGATGGCCTTGAAGAAAAAGACGGCGCCGCGGATGAAAAAGCGATAGTTGTCTTCGTGGCGGATTTCATGCCGCTGACGGAGATGAGCGTTTTTCACGCGCTCTTCGACCATCCAGTAATGGTACTGGCGCCCTTTCTCCATGTACTGCCAGGGCAAAGCCGCGCGCATCGCAGATGAGCGCGGCAGGAGCGCTTCATAGGCCGCGAGGTCGGGGTATTTGCAGTAAAGCACCGCCAGGTCTTCCTGCTTGTTTGCAATGAGCTTCCTTTGCCAGCCCGGCAGAACCCGCAAGGCTGCGCGCGTCATGTCACAGTGATCGCTCATGATTTTAAAATATCGCATCACGGTGCTTATGCAAGGAAAAAAACAAAGGGCAAATTGATTTGACTATCGCCGGCAATAATTTTACTTTTTTATAACTTCAGAAAAAATGGCCTGCACCAACAAAATAAAGCTTTTTGTGTTTGACCTGGATGGAACTGCCCTGGGCGGCCATCAGCCTTATGAGGTTTTCCCGCCGTATTTTGCGCGTTTCCTTGACCGCCTGGCGCGGGCGGGAATCCAATGGGCGACCAATACCACCTGGTCTCCGGAAGCCCAGCTTAAGGTGATCAGTGCCAGCGGATTGAAGTCGCGGCCGGTGTTCCTGGCCGGCGCAACCGGCCGCGCCCTGGCGCGTGTTGATGGAAATGAACTGTGCCCTGACCAGGCATATGCGCGCCGCATAAGGGCGTTGGACCGGCGCTTCCTCGGCCGCTGCGGCGGCATGATGCGCGCCCTGGCCGCGCGCCTTATCAAAACAGGCCTCGCGGATGAGCTTTATTACATGCCTTATGCTCAACCATGCCTTACGGTGTCTTTTGCCGGGCATGGCGATGCTTCCATCGGCTGGCGATTGCTGCATCCCCTTTTGAAATCGGGCTTAATGTACCGCATGTCCGGCAACTGCAAAGCCGATACGCTCATGCCGGCATACATGAATAAAGGGGCACCCCTCAGGTTCATGCAGGCGCGTCTCGGGCTTGGCGCGGGGGAGACAATGGTGGCCGGGGACGGGTGGAATGACCGTCCCATGTTTGATCCCGCCCTGGCCGCCTGGATGGTCTGCCCGGCCAACGCCCATCGTCACATCAAGGCAATCGTGCGCAGGAATGGCGGAGCCGTCGGGCAACGCAGGTTTTCGGCGGGGGTGATCGAGGCGGCCGGAAAGCTGGCGGGACTCTAGATGAATGCGGCCCATATTTGGAAAACCTGGAAAGGCCATGCCGGATTCGGCTGCCTGGCTTTCGATTCCCTGCCGGCTTGGCAGCGCCGGCTTTTCAAACTGGATCTGAGCCCTTCAGCCTTGGACAAGCCTTATCTCCCCGCCGGGGGTATCCTGAGTGCCCGCGAAAAGGCCGGTTATTTCTGCCGGATAATGGACCTGGTGTATTATGATGACTGCCGCCCTTATGCGACCTTGCCGGACGGCCGCTGGATCCCGCATGGCCCCCCGGATGACCTCGGCCAGGCCGCCGCAACATCAGGGGGGAGCATGTCACCTCTGGTGTCCGCCGGTATCATCGAAATGCTCATGAACAGGATGATCAGGGCGGTTCAAAGCAATGACTGGGAGGAGGCGATTCGCCATGGAGGCGCCCTGGGCCATTATGTTCAGGAGCCGTTTACGCCCGCGCATGCCGTCAACAACGATGAAATCCAGAAACTGTTTCCGGATCCGGTCGCCGGGCGGCACGTCAGGCTGCATCATTTTTTTGATTGCGGGAGCATTTCTTTTGAACCAGCGCGGCCTGTCCTGATGGGAACGACCGTGGCGGAAGCCGCTTTCCGGATACAGGTTGAAATCGATCGCGGCATCATCCTTGCCAAAAGCCTTGTTGGCCCGGTAGTCAGGCTGGTTTACACCTGCAAAGCAGAAAGCCAGCTTAAGCGCGAAAAAATACTTGCCGGCCAGTCGCGGTCCGCCACATGGCTGACCGCTTGTGCGTGGTATACCGCAATTTGCATCGCCAGGCGGAGGTTCAGGCGGGAGGAAGTGGAGAAGCTCGCGAAAATCAGCCTGGCGGGCGTGGCGCCTTATTTCTGGCACCACTGCCAGTATTGCGACCTGCTTCCCGGAGCCCTTGTCAAGAACAAGGTCAAAATACCTATACATGTCTGCGGTTTGCATCGCGGCCGAGCCGCCAGGGATGAACTCGTCAGGGACGGATTCGGCATGGGCGGCCACATGGGCTGCAAATTTTTTGTTAACGGAAATATATACCGGCGCTTTACCTGCAGGGTGGGCCTTCCCAGCCGGCAGAGGGAGGGGCAGTCCGATAAGACCTGCGTTGAATTCCGCGTTGAGGTTGATCGCAAGCTGAACCGTGTTTATTCAGAGGAGCTGAAATACGCCGGGCGGGTCCTGGCGCGGGTCACGCTCCGCCCGGGAATACCGCCGCTAAAAACTGTGGTTGACATAAGCGGCGCGCGCTCACTCATGCTCATCTGCGAATCAAAACCCGGGCGTGATCCTTCAGGTCACATAAAGTGGGAAGTGCCGCACGTGGCCGTTTGTGGGCCGGTTTTGTTCAAGGCATGAGCAATTCGATATCTGGCAAGGAATCATTATTTTCTTGATTGCTATAAGCAACTTGAGTATAAATGAAACAATAATGGAGGATATTATGGGTAAAATTAAAATGTTAGCGGTGTCTTTATGTGTTTTTATAACAGCCTTTGCCGCGATTGCGGACATAACCAATTTAACTCCCCAAATAGAGGCGGTCTACGGCGGGTCAATCCGCGATATTGATATCATTGAAACCCCCGGCACAACCAATCAGATCAGGTTGTTTGTAAGCACCGAGTTCAGCGCCAACTCTGTTTTTTATGCCGACCTGACGCACGGCGGCACAAATATATTCGCGACCAACAGCTTCCAATTCCGGGTTGTGCCGGATTTTGACGCTCAGGCCAATCATGGCACGGTCAACAGCATCGCGGCCCACGAGCAGTCGGGCCGTCTTTTCGTGGCGGGCAACATGGAGCTTTTAAGCTGCTCGACGGCCGCCGGCAGCCTTGTGACAAACCTGCCCTCGGCTCCTGCATTTGCGCTGGATCCTCCGCCCCCGCCGGGCGCGCAGTTCCTCAAAGTGAGGGTGTTTGATTCTGTTTTAGTTGCCTTGGCAACTGCGGGCGGTTCCAATGAGCTGTATTTCGGCTCGCTCGATTCCGCGGGTAAATTCACGCACGGATCTGGTTCTCCGGTCCCGGTCGGTATGTCCGGCGTCAACGCAGCCGGGCTGGAAATTAATCCTTCAAACGGGTGCGTGTATATCCTGGACAGTGCCGGGACAAACGGCATTCGCAAGTCATCCGTGCCGTGCGCGGCTCTGTCCGGCGCGACGGTTTTTTCAGCAATTGCCCTGCCGGCTGCCGCGGCGTCCTGGAACGGCAACAGGCAGTTCGGGTTCGGGCCCGAAGGCAGGCTGTTCCTGGGCGGATCTTCCGCGACCAATTACAAGGTTGTTGCATATTCCGACAACGACGGCTCTGACTGGACCGTTGTTGAAACAGGCATCGGCGGCATTGCAGGCAATAACATCCGTGCTTCAAAT
>JBAYWJ010000233.1:0-6125 GCA_041674125.1 Kiritimatiellia bacterium | reverse complement strand
GACTACGTCTGGGATTACTGGCTTTTCGCGGCAAAGGAACTGAAGAAAACACACCCGGACAAATACCTGGCCTGCCTGGCCTATTCCACCTACCAGGCGCCCCCCTCCGGGATTGACAAGCTCCCCGATAACGTGGCCATCACCCTCTGCCTGGGCACGGCCAACATGGCGGAGCCCCAGGGCAGGCTCGCGGTAAAGCTGCGGGAACAATGGCTGAAGATGCTCACCTCCAATAAGCTTTTTATCTGGGATTACTATTTATTTTACCGGACCAGCGAACGGCCGCGCTACCCGGTTTTCTTCACCAAAATCCTCCAGGAGGAAATGCAGAAGCTCAAGGGCGTCTGCGAGGGCAAGTTCATCGAAATCGCCCCGGAATACCCGAAGGGCAAGCCGCCGAACCTGGTATGCCCGGGGCTCACCCACATGACCCACTACTGGCAGGGCAAGCTTTACTGGGACCCCGATATGGACCGCCTGAAAATGCTCGATGAATATTACGAGCTTTACTTCGGCCCGGCCAAAAAGGAAATGAAGGAGTTCTACGATTTCGCCGAGGATGTCTGGATGCGGCCCGAATCGCGCAGCGTGACCATGTATTCCGGGTTCCTGAAAGAAGCTGACGTGGCGCGCTATTTTGAAATCCTCTCGCGCGCGCGGGCAAAGGCCGGTGCAGGCACGGTCTATGACAAGCGCGTCGCACAGATCGAGGAGGAAATGCAGCCCTTGAAATCTTTTATTGCCGACACAAAGCGCGTCGGCCCGGATTTCAGCGCAAGCATAATCGAAAAGCCCATGAAAATTGACGGCGATCTCGACAAGCCATTCTGGAAGGATGCGGCCTGGCACCCGATGCGCGAGCTTGTCAAGGGCGATGAAATCCCGCCTGAAAAATCCGCCTCGGTCGCATTCCTCATGCCGCCTGATAAGTCGGCGCTCCTCATCGGTGTGAAATGCAACGAGCCCAACATGGATAAAATCCTGGCAAAGGCCAAGTACCAGGACGACTTCGACATCTTCGAGGACGACGTGATTGAAATTTACATCGAAACCCCGGAGCGTTCCTTTTTCAAAATAGTCGTCAACCCCAACGGGCAGATATGGGATGAAACCCAGGATGTGACCCTGGTTGAGCGCGACACTCTCCCGACCCTCTGGAACCCGGGCACCCAAGTCATGGTTAAAAAGGATAAGAACTGCTGGACGGCCGAGATCATGATCCCGACCAGGGATTTCGGCGCCAAGGGCCCCGACAAGGATAATCCCTGGGGAATTAATGTCTGCCGCACGCGCATGGCCGGCGAAAAGCCCGAGCTCACGGCAATCTCGCCGACCGGCCAGGCCCTGTTCCGCGTGCTCTCCAAGTTGGGCAACCTGACGCTGGAGGGAAAATAAAATTATTTTTAGCTCATTATGACATCATAGCATGATCAAATCCTGGATTCCCGATCTCGCCCGCCTACGGCGGACAGGTCGGGAATGACGATGAAATGTCTTTGCCGTAATTGTCATTCCCGTGAAAACGGGAATCCAGATTATATTATTAGTCAGTCCATAATTGTCTAGACATGTCTAACAGGTAGGGCCGGACTGCCAGTCCGGCCGCACAATATGGAGCAACGGCGGGACAAGGCTGCCCCGCCCTACCTAAGCAAGAATATGCCCAGATTATTATGGACCCCTTAGTAAAGAATACAAGCAGTTCACTTGCCGCGTTCCAGGCAAAGCTGCGGCCCGACAAAAAATGAAAGTAAATACATGAAAATTTACGTCCTCGGCGACAGCATCTCCATTGGCTACGGCCCGTTCCTGAAGCAATACCTGGCGGGGACGGCGATTGAATACTCGCGCAAGGAGGGCGAGGCCGAGGCCTTGCTCAACCTGGACAAACCCCAGGGAGCCAACGGGGGGGATTCATCCATGGTCCTGGCCTTCCTCAAGGGCTTGGCTAAAACCGCTGGAATCAAGGCCGACCTGATGCTGGTCAACTGCGGCTTGCACGACCTGCGCCGCGCCCCCGAAACCCGCGCCTTCCAGGTTCCCCAAGGGCAATACGAAGAGAACTTGCGCGCCATCATCGCCGTGGCGCAGGAAATAAAAACCGCCCTGGCCTGGATCCGCACCACGCCCTGCGATGAAAATATCCACAACAAGCCCGGCATGAAATTCCTGCGCTTCGCCGCCGACTGCGCAGCCTATAACGCCGCTGCCGACCGCGTGATGCTGGAGGCGGGCGTGCCGGCGATCGACCTCTTCACCTTCACCAAAAACCTCGGGCCGGACCTCTTCCGCGACCATGTTCATTTCCACGAGCACATCTGCCGCCAGCAGGCCGCCTTCATCGCCGGCTGGCTCGACTGCCGGAAGAGTAACAGAAATAAGTGAAAATTAACCACGCCAAGGCTCGTGACATCTTCGGTAGGGCGACGGCCTCCGGACGCGCCGCGGCAGGGCGGGACGCCCTTGCCCTACCTTGGCATTCTTCCAAGTGGCAAGCCACGTGGTATTTTGTTATATATCTCAAATTAACGAATAGAAGATATAAACAGATACGATCGTATAAATTTTAACAAAACAGGAAAATGGATGAAAGCCATGTTGATATGCGGCAGCAGGAACCCCGAGGGCCAGACCGCCCGGGCCGCCCGGGCGGTTATGAAGGGATTCCTGGCGGCCCCGAAAGACAACGCCGAGCTCATTTTCCTTACGCAGCATAAGGTCGAGCGCTGCCGCCAGTGCGGGGACAGCGGCTGGGGCCTATGCCGGGAAGAGGGCCGCTGCGTCATCAAGGACGACTTCGCCGAGCTTGTGGATAAAATCCGCCACGCCGACGCCGCGGTCTTCGCCACCCCGGTCTATTACTCCGACCTGAGCGAAAGCATGCGCGCCTTCACGGACCGCCTGCGCCGGATCTGCACCCATGAGAACGGCAACATGTCCATCAGGGGCAAGCCGACCATGGGCGTTTGCGTGGCCGGGGGCGGAGGGGGCGGCGCGCCGGCCTGCTGCGCAAGCCTGGAAAGGGTCCTTGCAACCTGCGGCCTCGACGTGCTGGACATGCTGCCGGTCCGGCGCCAGAATCTCGAATCAAAACAAATCGCGCTGGAAGCCTCCGGGCAATGGCTGAGGCATCAGCCCGGCTTCACAAGTTAAAGCCCGCTCGCGCGGCAAGGCCTGTATGGAATCTTTCGTGATAAACGCGGTGGCCCCGACCAGGATCTGCGACGTCGGCGGCTGGACTGACACCCATTTCGCCCGCCACGGTGCGGTGTTCAACATCGCCATCTACCCTTACGTGGAAGTGCAAATCCACGTATCGCTCCGTGAAAAATCGAGGGGCAAAGTAACAATCGCGGTGGAAAACTACGGCACCTCCTACACCCTTGACCCGGAAAACATAGTCTTCGACAAGCACCCCCTCATCGAGGCGGCCGTCAAGCGCATGCCGATCCCGAAGGGCGCGGCCCTGCGCATAAATATTTATTCCGGCGCGCCCCCGGGCGCCTCGATGGGAACTTCCGCGGCGGTATCCGTAGCCCTGGTCGGCGCCCTGAATGCGCTCGCTGGCGACAGGCTTTCACCCCACGGGGCGGCCGCGCTGGCGCATTCGATCGAGACCGAGGATTTGAAGCTGGAATGCGGCGTCCAGGACCAGATCGCCAGCGCCCACGGCGGCATCAGTATGATTGAAATTACCGACTTTCCCCGCACCAGGCGCACGGCGGTGGAAATACCCGATGCCACCTGGTGGGAGCTCGAAAACCGGCTGGTGCTGACTTACATCGGCAAGCCGCATAATTCCTCCGAAACCCACAAGATGGTCATCGCCGGAATGGGTAAGTCGGCCTCCAGGGACAAGCGCCTGGAAAAATTAAGGCAGCTCGCATATCGCGCCAGGGACGAGCTCGTCAAGGGCGACTTTGCCGGGCTCGGGGAGGTGTTCAACCGCAACACCGAAACCCAGCGCGCGCTGCACAAGAACCTTGTCTGCGGCAAATTCGAGGAAATTATCTCCATCG
Source organism: Kiritimatiellia bacterium (assembly GCA_041674125.1). GTDB lineage: Bacteria > Verrucomicrobiota > Kiritimatiellia > JAAZAB01 > JAAZAB01 > JAQUQV01. The sequence continues at coordinate 2,106 of JBAYWJ010000233.1, read as the reverse complement.
CTGAAGATTTCAACGCCCTCGGCTGCAAGGTTAACGGCGCCGGCGGCGACGGCGGCTCGATCGCCATCCTCACCGACGGCGACATGTCCAAGAAAAGGAAGCTGGAAAGCCGCCTGGCGCAGGAGGGTTTCAAGACAATCCCGATCTACCTTTCCCGCCGCGGCCTGCGGGTGTGGAAAAGCAGCACCGGTAAATCAAAATAGTGAAGATACCCACGTTAAACCGCGGGGCATCTCCGGTAGGGCGACGGCCTCTGGGCCTACTCCGCCGTCGTAAAGCCTTTGGCTACGGAGGCTGGACCGCGCCGCGGCAGGGCGAGCCGGCTTCGCCTGGAGGCTATGCCAGGCTATGGACGCCCTTGCCCTACCTTGGCATTGATCCCTGCGGCTTGCCGCAGGATATTTCTGCAACAATCTCGATAAACTGCTTTAATATCAGAAGAGGAGAAAAAATGATTCAAAAAAGAAATCTATGGACCCACGCCATAACAGCGGCATGTTGCATCGTTTTTTCCAGTTATGGGCCCGGCGCTGAAGCCGCCGCCAATCCCGGCGCGTTCCCCCTGAAGGATGGCGACACCTGGGTCATGGTGGGCGACTCCATCACCGCCCAGCATCTGCACTCCAACTATATCGAGGCCTTCTGCTACGCGCGCTTCCCGCAGTGGACCTTCCGCTTCCGCAATTCGGGCGTGGGCGGCGACAACGTCGCCCGGGCGCTGGCGCGCTTCGACGGGGACGTCGCACCCTGGAAGCCCACGGTCGTCAGCGTGGAGCTCGGAATGAACGGGGAAATGGGCGGGGCCGCGGGCTTCATCACCAACATGACCATCCTGGCGGAGCGCATCAGGGCCGTCGGGGCGCGGCCGGTTTACCTCACTTCCAGCCCCGTTAACAGCGGCCAGGGCCCGACCGCCGGACCGCACGGCCTGGCGACCTTTGCTTCCAACCTCAATGCTTTTGCCACCGAACAAAAAGCGCCGTTTGCCGACCAGTACAATATCCTCGTCGGCCTCTGGGCCAGCAACAAGCCGATAGAAAACCTGCACCGCCTGGCCGGGGATATCCAGAAAACTGTCGAGATCCAGAAAGACGTTCCGGGGCGCGACCTGCTGGCGCAGTGGACCAACATCTGGGCCGGGAGCGAGATGCAGTCGCGCGGCGCCAGCCTGGGCGGGGACCCGGTCCACCCCGGGCCGGTCGGGCAGCTCACCATGTGCGCCGTAATGCTGCAGGAACTCAAGGCGCCCGGGCTTGTAAGCAGCGCAACCCTGGATAGCTCCGGCAAGGTCGTTGAGCAGGTCCAATGCCGGGTCAGCAACGCGTCCGCGGAAAATAATGGCAAGCTCTCTTTCGACCGGCAGGATGACTGCCTGCCCATGCCGATCCCGGACGAAGCCCGCGGGGCGCTGATAGTTTATCCTTCTATCGCCGACCTCAGCCGCTGGCTCCTGAAGATCACCGGTCTAAAGCCCGGCAGCTACCGGGTGGAGATTGACGGCACTCCGGTCGCCACCGTCAGCGCGGATGAGCTGGACAAGGGCTGGAACATGGGCACGCTGGCCAAGGGGCCCGTGGCTGACCAATGCCGCGAAATCATGAAACTGGTGGCTGAAAAAGAAAACCTCGTCAGCCGCTGGCGCGGCAGGTCGAAGGAAATAGCCATGGCCAAAACCCCCGACAAAGAATTGCAGGCGAGCCTCGATGAAATAATGAAGCAGATCCTGGAAGCGGACGCCAAGATCAGGGAGGCGGCCCGGCCCAAGAGCCGTCATTTCACCGTGACCCCGGCTGAATGATTACCTATCGCGCCGCGTCCTGCGGGTATGGAAAAGCATTTCTGTTAGAACCTATCTCAAAATTCGCTTGGGCATGGCAGCAGCGAATTTCGCGTCTGGCAAGGCGAGCGCGTGGGCGGGTATACCTGAAAGGTATATCTCCCGCGCGCTCAACGCCGCCAGGCACGAAATGCGCTCTGTTCCAATGGAATGCGGCGACGCATCTGGCAGAGCCGCGTTCTGCAAGCGGGGACATAGCGGCTGCTATGCCACCCGCTTGCACGCCTTGCTCTGCCAGCGCGACGCTCGCACCATGCTCCATGCCAATT
>JBAYWJ010000232.1:0-6128 GCA_041674125.1 Kiritimatiellia bacterium | reverse complement strand
CCATTTCCTCAGCCTGGTCACACAAATTCCGCCATACCGTGATTCCCATGATATGCCTCCTGTTTAATGTTTTGTAATCTTGCCTCAAGCCGCGGGTCAGCGCGGCGCCTCGCTCTTGAGGAGGAGCGGCAGGATGATGTCCCGCCAGATGTAGTAGCCTTCCCGCTTCATGTGCAGGTCGTCGGTGTCGAAGATCTCCTTGCGCGGCTCGCCCTTTTCATCGAGCATGCCCGAAGCCACGTCGATCCAGGCCAGGCTGTTTTCTTCGCAGTATTCCCGGATCAGCTGGTTGGTCTTCACGCGCTCGGGCCACATCCCGGCATCTTTCCCTTCCCATCCCAGGATGGACGGGGGGATGGAGACGACGTAGATGCGGACCTTTGGCAGCTGGGCGCGCACCTTCTCGACGAAGGCCCGGCAGGTGTCCCGAACCGTTTCGGGATCCACCTGGCGCAGATCGTTGTTGCCGGAATAGATCACAATCGCCCGCGGCCGGTACGGGATCATGATCCGCTCCGCGTATTGCAGTGCGTCGTTGAAAGTGCTGCCGCCGTAGCCGCGGTGGATGACCGTGAGAGGGGATAAATCCTCGTGGATGGTTTCCCATTTCCTGATGTGGGAGCTGCCGGTGACCAGGATTGCGCCAAGCGGCGGAAAGCGCGTCCGGTCTGCGCGCTCGAACTGCTGGATAGCCTCTTCAAATCCCGGCGGGCCGTATTTCCTGGCGACCGTGTTGGTTGGTGACTGGGCGGGACATGAAACCATCAATGCGCCCGCAAAAATACATGCTGTTAAAAAAAATGTTTTCATTGAACCTGCTCCTTTTGAATGCTAGCAATTGCCTCTCCGGCGGTCTTGCGCACAGTGTCGTCGCCGTCGTTCTTTTCAAGCTGCTGAAGCTTTTCCAGGGCAGCCTTGTCCCCGAGCTTTCCAAGCGCCCCGGCCGCGGCGGAGCGGACGCGCATGTCCTTGCTGTTCAACGCCTCCAGGAGGGCAGGGGAGGCGGATTTGTCGCCCAGCATGCCGAGCGCCGCCGCGGCCGCATTCTGCACCGATGAATTGTCTTTTTTAAGGACCTCCAGCAAAGCGGGAACGGCATCCTTATCGCCCATCTGGCCGAGGAAAAGGCAGGCGTCGTGGCGCGTACCCCAGTTTAAGCCGCTTTTGGTAGGATCCTTTTCCACGATCACGGCCCGGAAAGCGGGCAGGGCGGCCTTGTCGCCCAGTTTTGCGAGCGCGTTTACGGCCGAGCGGCGCACGTTCCAGTATTCTTTCTGGTTCTGCAGGACGTCGATCAGGGCCGGCACTGCTGTCTTGTTCCCCAGCTTGCCGAGCATGTCAACCGCGGGCAGTCGGACATAAGGGCTTTCATCTTTTAACGCCTTCAACAGTGCCGGCTTGACGGCATCGTCCTTGACAAACTGAAAAGTCATGATTGCTGCCTGGCGCACCAGCCAGTTTTCATCATCCGCCGCCGCCAGCACCGCCGGGTCGTTCAAGCGGCCCATCTGGTCGGCGGCCAGGCGCCTGACCTGCCAGTGACTGTCCTTCAAGGCCTTATGCAGGGCGGCCTTGTCGCCGAGCGCGCCCAGCCCCGCAAAAGCGGCGCGCCTTACCATCCAGTCCTTGTCTTCAGTGTATTTCTCCAGGGCCGGCCTGGCGGATTCATCGCGGATCGCGCCAAGCGCCATGATTGCGGCAATGCGGAGATTGCCTTCTTCCTTCGATGCCTCCATGAGGGCCGGGGCTGATGTTTTTTCCCGAAGGCGGCCGAAGGACGAGGCGGCCGCGCAGCGGACATTGAGGTTTTCGTCCTTCAGGGCCTTCAGCAGGGCCGGCCCGGCGGCTTTATCGCCCAGGCTTTCGAGGGAGTCGGCGGCGGCGCTGCGCACCTGACAGTTTTCATCTTTCAACGCTTCCAAGAGGGCCGGCGCAGCCGACTTGTCGCCAAGTTCCCCCAGCAGCGCCGCGGCAGTTTTGCGGACCATCCAGTCATTGTCTTTTAACGCCTTTATCAGGGTTTGAGCGCTGGTTTTGTTGTCTTTTTCCCAGAGCGTCCTGACGGCCCGGAGCCTGGGCGCCAGGTCTGCGGATTTACCCTCTGTCGTCCTGTTCGTTTCAATTGCTTCAACCCCGGGACATTCGGGCATGAGCAGGAACAGGCCCAGGCAAGCTGCCGCCATCATCATCACGTTTTTATTTGGAAAGCATATTTCTAAGGCGGCATATAGCAGCCACCAATTTTTTCCACCCTGTTTGCGTTCAAAGCAGAGCGAATTTTGTTTGAAAAAGGAGGCGGCGATCTTGGGACGCCTGCGGGTTTCCAGCGCTTGCGCATACACAAGTATGGCGTTTCGCGCGGCGCATCCGCATTCGGCCCAAGCTGGCCTTGCTTTTTCAAATCCGTCAGTTGACGGAAGCGAAATTCGCCCTGCGCCCATGCCGTCCAATCCGTCAACGGACGGATTGGACGGAATAAGATTTGATTTACCTTTTGCCGAACCAAAGTCTTTTTTCAAATGTCACCTTCCTCTTTATGTGCCGGATATTTCACTGATTTTTTTGTTCAGGTTATCCGCGGCGTTCTTAGAAATTCCCTTGTCCTGGAGCGCTTCCTTGTATTTGGCGAGGGCTTCTTCCTTTTTGCCCTGGCCGGCGAAAATATCGCCATAAATTTCCAGGGCCTGTGTCCTGTAGGTTCCGGAAGCCGGGAGCGGGTCAAACTTCTTGATCTCCGCGAGCGCCTCGTCGTATTTTCCCTGCCTGATCAGCATGTTCGAGGCGGTGACAACGGATTGGCAAAAAGTGTATATCCCCTTGTAAGCGGAGGCGTTGACAACCTGGCGATGAGCTTCCAGCGCCTTGTCTTCCTGTTTGAGGGCCTGGTAGACGCCTCCCAGCTCATTTAACACGCGGACATGGAAAAAGCCGTCCGGGTCGATGTTCCCGAGCGTTCTTTCAAGGTCTTTTGCCGCGGCCTCGGCGTTGCCCGCGGCGCGGTAAGCGCTGCCCCGGCTGTAATACCCGTTTCCGACCAGGCTTTCAGGCCACTCTTCAAAATTTTCATCCTTGAATTCGGCGATCAGTTCCTTGTGCTTCCCGCTTTCCAGCAGGATTTTCATCCGGCAATATTTAGATGACGCCGGCAGCGGGATCTGCTTCGCAAGCTCAAGCGCCTGGTCGTATTGCTTGAGGGCGCCTGCCCAGGCGGCAGCCTGCTCCAGGGCGTCCGATTTCTGGAAATCGCTTTTTGCTTCGGCAGCCAGGCTGGTAAACGCGGCCACGGCCTCCTGCTGCTGGCCGTCCCGGCCAAGCTTTTCCGCCGCCATGCGGCCGGACAGGTAGTCGGCCGTTGCGTTTGCAATGAAACAGAATACGGCAGCTATGATTATGATCAATACATGCACGGCAAATATTCCTTGTATGGTTATGTGTTCGCTATCTCACGTACAGCTCGCCGAATTTTACTGGCACATTAAATGATTTGTCCCCGGTGGGCGCCCAGGCGGATCTCTCCGTCTCCCTGCTCCGGACCCGCTGGCGGCACACGTTGATGAACCATGGATACAAGTTGCTCGGCCGGCGGCCCTCAACGCTTTTCATGGGGTCAACGCCGCCTTCTATCATGTCGCCTACGGGCAAGCGCATTTCCGCGCTCCAGAAATTATCGCCCTTGTGAACGGCGACCCTGGCGCTCGATGACCAGGCCGTGTTTGTCCCGTCTTTCATGTCGGCGTCATAGATCGCGCCGGCCGGGTTGAGCGCCACCTGGTAGAAGGAATGCCCCTGGGTCTCGAGCAGGACCTCGATGTAATCGCCTTTCAGCAGGGCCGCGTCGTCTTTGTTTGTGGTTGATATGTTCAGGCCTTTCATGTCGAAGTCGGCGCAGCGGATCCCGAAATAGATTGCTCCCTCGCCCCACAGCACCCGGAACGACGTCCCGCAGAACACGCCCCGGCCGGTTTCCAGCTCGGAAAGGCTGAGCGCGTATGATTTCCACCCCCATTCGGGCTCATCCAGGCGGCCGTCGAGCGTTATCCTGGATTCGCTCACCGTCCAGGTGAATTGCCTGGGCACGGCCGTCCGGTCCACGGAGAGCCGGTTGCGCAATTCATGCATGGGCCGGACATAATCGCGAACAAGGTCGATGCGCTTGCCGTAAACCGTGTCGCCGGCTGCCTTGCGGGCTTTATCCAGAAGCTGCAGAACCTTGTCCACCGGTTCCGGTTGGGTCCGCATGAAAGGCCAGTTAATTTCCGAGTATTCAGTGAAGGCTTTCATTTCCTTTGCAGCCGGACCGTAAAACTTCTCGTAATATTCATTGAGCAGGGCGTTGATGTCCTGGCCGGCGTCCCAGTAGCAGCGCGCCGTCACGTACACATTCAGGTGGTTGAATGCCGGCGCGTGCATGTTGCCGATGCCGTCGCCAATGCCTTGCGAAAGCTCGATGAATTCCCCTTGCGAAACTCCTTTCAGCGAGCGCAGGTCTTCGGCTATCAGGTGCGGAAAGTAAACCGGCAGGCCATCGAATCCGCATCCCGGGCGGCTGTGGAGGTAGTGGCCGCCGGATATAATATTGCCCGGGCTGACTTTTTCCATGTATCCTTTGCGAAGCTCCAGGATATTGGTGCGCGTTACAGGGTCGCGCGCCATAGGGAGCACGACCATCACGTTCGGGCTGAATTTCGCGATTTTTTCAGGAGGCAGGCCGTAAGACCCATAGGAGGCATTGATAATTTTTCGGTCCGGGTGGGTCTTGTAGACCTCGATGGCCACGCGGTTGACAAAGCCCCAGACGTAATCGGACATGTTTCCGCCTCGTCCTCTTGCGGGCGTATTCTTGCCCTTGCACAGGTCGCACTGGCACAGGTCCACGTAGCCATCCTGCGGCATGATGCCGACCGTCGGCTTGTCCGGGTAGATGTCGAAAACCGCGCGAGCGTACTTGACGGTGGATTCAAACAAACCCTTGGAGGAAAGGCAGGGGGATCCCGCGCCTGAAACCCCGAGGCTCCGCTTCCCGCCGTAAAGGGCGTAATACTCCGGGTGGGCCTCTTTAGTTTCCTTCCGGCCGTGCACGTTGATGAGCCCGTGCGGCCAGTCTCCGCCGACGCAGTCCGGTGAGGCGGCAAGCCCGATGCGCAGCTTGTAAAGGATGGCGTCGCGCGTGCCATACCAGAAAGCGGGGGAATAATTGCCCAGGTCCCGGTACGGGAAATCCGGATGGATTTCCTTGTCCACTTTGGTCAGGGCAATCGTTTTCTGTTTGGGAACAATTTCGCCAATTTCCCCCGGCATGTACCAGCGCACGCCTAAGTATCGCAGGAATTCGTAGACCGCGTTCAGCGAGCCGCGCTCGTCGAAGTCGCTTATGCCGGCTGTTGAGCTGTATGTGTGCATCCAGCTCCCGACGGGATTCACCCATTTTTCCCCGGTCCGCTTGTCCCAGCGTTCGATATCCTTGCTGTTGCGGGGGGCGAATTCAGGCGGCACGTAATCCCTGTCATGGCCGATCAATGCGAGGTAGTCTTTTCCCGATGCAATCCGGAAGGCGCCGAACTTCAAACCTTCGCCGGTGATTTTCAGCTTGTCGGTGTATGCGCTTTTGCCCACGTAAATATGCGCGGGGATGTCGATTCCGGGAGCAGTCACGACCGGCAGCGTTGCCCCGCTGATCTTGAATATATACTCCTGCAGTTCCATTGCGGCCAGCTTGACCGCGCGCGGGGGCGCTTCGGCGATCACGATATCGGCCAGGGGTTTGCCGTTCCTGACCAGGTCGAGTTCCGCTTTGGCCGGGCAGATGAACGACAGCACCATTAAAGCAGGGAATATTATTTTCATTATTTTGACAGCTCTTCAATTGTTTTGTTCACACGGTCCTTGTCGTTTTTGTCCAGCCCGGTTTTCAGGGCGTCCTTGTAGCTGGCCAGCGCCATGTCCTTTTTGCCCTGCTGGGCGTAAATATCGCCGTGCATCTTCAGCGCCCGGGCCTTGTATGGGGCAGTGGGGCCGTCGGGCGGCAGGGGGTCAAAACGCTTCAGTTCCCCGAGCGCTTCGTCGAGCTTGCCCTGCTTAAGGAGGATGCCCGCCGCGGCAAGGCAGGACGGATAATAAATGTAGATCCT
>JBAYWJ010000231.1:0-6138 GCA_041674125.1 Kiritimatiellia bacterium | reverse complement strand
GCAGCATGGCGTAGTAGCGCGGCGCGCTGCGGTTGGAACCCACGATGATGAGGCGGCTGTAAGGGTTCAGCACCTTGTTGTACCAGGCAAAAGCCCTGATCAGGTCCTCCACCCTCTTGTTGGGCGCAATCCGGCCGACGAAAAGGATGTTTTTCAGCCCGCCGGCTAACTTGCTGAGGATTTGCGGCTCCGGATCCAGGTCCAGCGCGGCGGGTGAAAAAAGCAGCGGAAACACGCGCACGTTTTCGACCCCGAGCTCCCTCAGCTCCGAGGCATTGAAACCGGACACGGTCCAGACGCCATCTACATACCGGCAAATGTCGCGCAGCCTTTCACGTCCGGCGCCGAGCTGCGCGGCCACGTCATCATCAAAGCCACGGAAATATTCTTCCGGGGTGATATTGTGGTAAATGATTATCTTCCTTGAGGGCGAAGAAAGGAAAAGGTCGGTGGAAGGCGAATTGATGCCGTAATGGTGCAGGCATATGTCCTCGGCCGTGGCGGAATACTCATCCAGGGAAAAGCACTGGTTGCATAGGCTCGGGGAAACCCTGGCCGGGTCGCAGTAAATATGCGATTCAAATCCCCAGCCGCGCAGTATCTTGCGCATCTGGATCGCCTCGCCGGAAATTGCGTCTCCATCCGCGAAGCCGGCCAGTATCTGGTGTATGTTCATCAGGGGCACCGCGCGCAAATTTAACCTAGCCCGGGCCGTTTCCGGCCGGTTTATCCCGGAGAGCTTCCAGCTGCTCAATCCTCCGGGAAAGCCCGGCGTTGATCCTCTTCATTTCAGACAACTCGAACTCAAGGGCATTGGTGAAAAGGCCGTTGATCATGTTCTGGCGGAAGGCGATGCGGTCAAGCTGGTAGCGCGTGAGCTTCCAGAGCAACTTCTTGAATGCGGCCATAATGGCGCCGGCCGGGCCGGGCCGGCGCGGAATGTCAAAATCGTAGGTATCAAACGCATCGCGGTAGCGCAGCAGCCGGACAAAATGGTCCAGGTAATCTGAGTTGGACTGGGATTGATGCAGGGCCAGCGCGCCGATTTCCGGTGAAATGCGCGGCGGGGCCGAGCGCCCCTCCATTTTTTTCAGCCGTGCGGCAACCTGCTGAATCACAGGGCCAAGCTCCTGCGTACAATCCTTGCCGGCAACCGTAATTTTCATGCGCAATGCCCTTTTACGAAAGAAATTACCTTGAGATTAGGGCATCCTAGCCGGTTAAACAGCCGAAGTCAACTGTTGAAAAACCGGGAATACGGAGGCCGGAAACAGTCAGGTGTTTCTCAACCGCTCTCCGGGTTCGCTTGAGCTCACGGAGAGCATCCTCAAGATCATATTTATAGCCCCGGATAAGATTGACAGGTCAACTCCGATCGTGTTTGCTTCGGGCAACGGAGGAATTCAATGCCCATCGAAAGCGAAATAAAGAAATCGGCCGGGCAATTCGCCGGCACGCTCGCCAAAATCAGGCGCGAAATCCACGCCTGCCCCGAGCCCGGGTTCAAGGAAACACGCACTTGCCGCAAGATTACTGGCATACTGAAACAAATCGGCCTGGACAGGGTTATCGCGCCGGTGGCCCGAACAGGCGTGATAGGCCTGCTCACCGGGCGCTCCCCGGGCGGCAAAACCGCGGCGCTCAGGGCTGACATTGACGCCCTGCCTATTCTCGAGGAAAACAACGTCCCCTACAAGTCGCGCAACCGCGGAATGATGCACGCCTGCGGCCACGATGCGCATATTGCCATGTGCCTCGGCGCCGCCATGATTCTCAAGCACCTCCGGGGCCGGTTCAGGGGAAAGGTCAAATTCATATTCCAGCCCGCGGAAGAAAGGCTTGACGGCGCCCCGGCCATGATCCGCGCCGGCGCGCTTGAAAACCCGAAGGTGGACGCGATCTTCGCTCTGCACGTCATGCCGGAAATTGAATTCGGGCAAGTATCATGCGCGCCCGGCCCGGCCTGGGCCGCCGCCGACAGGTTCCTGATTGAAATCACCGGCCGCGGCGGACACGGCGCCATGCACTTCAAGTGCATTGATCCGGTCCTGGTGGCCAGCGAGGTTTACAGCGGCCTGCAGAGCATAGAACGCAACCTTTGCGGCACCGACCCGCGCGTGATATCGGTATGCTGCATCCACGGCGGTTCCGCCTTCAATATCATCCCGGACCGCGTCGCCATGGAGGGCACCGTGCGCACGTTCGAGAAGAGCGTGCAGGCAACTATTATCCGCCGCATGCGCGAGATCACGGCGGGCATCTGCTCGGCCCACGGCGCAAAGTGGAAAATAACCTACCAGAAAGGCGTGCCCGCCACGGTCAACGACTGCAAAATGGCGGCCTTGCTGCGCAAGGCGGCATGCGGCCTGGGCATGAGCCTGGCGCCGGACAAGCCTTCAATGGGCGGCGAGGATTTCTCTTTCTTCCTGCAAAAAGTCCCGGGCGCCATCGCCCGGATAGGAGTCCGCACCGGCAAAAAAATGCCGGACCTGCACAACAGCCGGTTTGACGCGGGCGACCGCATCCTCCCCTTGGGGGCCGCGCTGCTGGCAAAATGCGCGCTCGATGCCATGGAAGCTTCTTAAGCGCCTTAGCTATGGGATGCAATCCGCCAATCTCGGCAGACTGGAAGAGGTCACCAGGTGGAAAGGACAGGCACCCAGCCGGGGCCGCCGAAATTAATGACGCCGGACTGCGAGCCGCTCAGGGTGCGCAGGTGCCAGTTGCCGGTGCTTTCATGGTACACGACCAGGTCGCAGAGTCCGTCACCGTCATAATCGCCCGGAACAGGCTTGAAGCCGGGGCCGCCGAAATACAGGGCGCTGGCCAGGGTAGACGATTTCTTCAAAGACCAGATGTACCAGAGGCCGGTTGATTCCTGGTAAACCCCCAGGTCGGAGTAGCCGTCACCGTCAAAATCGCCCGAAACCGGCGCGGCATTCACCACCCCCCAATGCGTGCCCCAGGTTATTGCACTGCCAGTCATGGACATGATGTACCAGTAGCCTGAAACCGCATTGTACATGGCCAGGTCGGACATGAAATCGCCGTCGTAATCACCGGACACCGGCACGAAGCCCGTCCCGGCAAGGGTTGTGCCCCAGACCAGAGGCACGCCAAGCGAGCTAATGATGTACCAGAATCCCTCGGGATACTGGTAGACGGCCCCGTCGTATATGCCGTCGCCGTTGTAATCGCCGGCGACTGGTCCGAACCCGGGGCCGCCGAAAGAGGCGGAGCCGACAATAATCGCCTGGCGTTTAAGTGAGGCAATGCTCCAGTTGCCAAGGGACTGGCTGTAGACCGCAAGGTCCGTGGCACGGTCGCCGTCGTAGTCGCCGTTCAGGGGCCTGTAGTCCGATGTGCCCCAGTAAGCGTTCCAGGCCAGGACCATCCAGCGATGGAGCGAGCCTATCCGCCAGGCGCCGGTAGCCGTGTTGTAAATGGCAAGGTCGGAATAGGCGTCGCCGTCAAAATCGTTATACCTGATCCTCGAAACTGCGACCAGGTTTGTGCCGACCGTGCGCACCTTGTTTTCGCTGAGCACGGAGGGATGGTAAGACTGCGCGTGCTGGGTGGGCGTTTCGGCCTCGGATTGCGCGGCGGCATAGTTATGCAGCTCAAGGAAGCTCAACTGCCCGCTGTTGTTGGTATCGACCGCCTGCACCCCGCAGCCGTTGATCAGGTAGCCCATGTAACGGCTGTAAAAGTCGCTGGTGTAGCTGACCTCGTCATAGTCGCAGGCGGTCATGAAGGCGATGTTGTTGCCGAGCTCCTTGGGAACGGCGATCCCCTGCTTTTTCATCTGGGCGGCCTTGACCTGGCGATATGAGCTCATGGCCTCCTCGGCGAAAGGCCAGGCGGGGGGCGCGGCATCCAGGGCGCGGCGGTACATGCCCCCCGAATAGCAGGCATCCAGGATAACAATGATTCTGGCCTCGCTGTTGAACGCCGTCAGGTCGCCGCCCAGCTCCGCGGCGGTGTAGTTGGCGTCGTAAGTGCAGATAAAAGTATTCGAGCCGCCGGGCGTGCCGCCCGAGGAGCCGCCGTGGCTGGAGTGGACATAGACCACGATATCGCCCGCGCCGCTGCCCGCGGCCAGGGTCTGCAGGGCGTTTTGAACAGTGAGCTTCGTCGCCTGCCGGTCGGTGTAGATGGTTATGTTCGTGCTCGCCCAGCGGTTGGAGGCGTCGCCCAGGAAAAATATGTCTCGCATGCCGTAGGCGTCGTTGGTGCAGGTGTTGAGCGGGGTCGGGCCGTAGGCGGCCGCGTAATTGTCAATGCCTACGATCAGGACGTTGCGTTTGGCGGACGAAGAAAATGTTCCGCAATATCCCATGGCGCTCGGGCTGAAGTTGGTGCTGGTGCCGTAGGCGTTGCGCGACTTGACCTTGTAATAGTAATACACGTTGGTGACCACGCTGCTGTCGGTGTATGTGATCCCCGTGATATTGGTATACAGCTGGACGGACTCATTGGTGCTGTAGCTGCGCCAGAGATCGTAGCCAGTCGCCCCGGCCCCGGCGCTCCAGCTGACTTCAATCCGGTCCTGGTACGAGCCCTGGGATGCTGTAACGGAAGCGGGCGCGCCGGGCACGTTGGCCAAGCTGGGGCTGCCTTCCATGAAATCCATCTGGAGCGTGTAAGTAACATTCTTGCGGTCTTCCTTGTCCTTGCAGATCACGCTGTAAATGCCGTTGGAGACGATCGCGAAGTTGGTGATGTAGGCGCGCGTCTCAAACACATCGGTCGTGCGCGCCAGCATAGTGCCGTCCGGGCCGTAAAACTCCATGACCGGGATCATGTCGGTGTCGATTTCCTGCATTACTACCGTGACCACGTCCCCGCTGACGGCATTAAAAGATGCCAGGTCCAGGTCGCCGGGCTCGTTGATCGTGCCGGTCTTCTTTTCGCCGCTGATGATGGTCCCGATATCCATGTCCGACCCGCTTATACCCCCGGGAATGAGCACCAAAGTCAGCGCGTATGATCCCTTTGCGTTAAACTTGTCGGAACAGACGATGGTATAAATGCCGTTGTTAGTAAGCATGGAGGTGATTTCGGACCGGTAGTCCGAGGGAAAATCATTGGTTACGCGCACGCCGTCCGGCCCGTAAATCTGCAGGTTCGGCACCAGTTCGTATTCCTTCTGGCCCATGCGGATCTGCATGGTGCTGTGGCCGTTTGTGACGGCAAAAAAACCGGCGTCCAGGTCGGCGCTGACATTTATTTCACCCACCTCCGAATTGCCAACCTGGAGGGTTCCGACATCCTCGTCCTGGTAGGAGAGCGGTATATTCGGTACGCGCAGCATCGAGCAGTTGTATGAAGTGTAAAGGTTGGTATAAGAATTGGTGGCAACCGGAGCAGGCAGGCTGCAGACAAAATGATACCAGCCGCGGTTCGTCACCGCCATGTAATGTTCATTTCCATCGGGGCAGCCGGGCGCTATTCCGGTGGAAACATAAGTAGCCACGCTGTTGGTCGAGGCCTCGCCGTCCGCGCCCGGGTTGTAGATGGTGAAATTCGGATATTGGTAATGCTCTTCATGGCCGAGGCGGATTAACACCGTCTCGGGCGGCTGGGCGTAAAAATAATAGGTTTCCGTCCGTTCTTCCGGATCGAGCCACCATCCGCCCCACCACCAGGCGGACAGGTAATCGCTGATCCACTGGCCCGACTCGATGGCCACCTGGGCCGGCGCCACGCGGGCGCTCAGGCCAAACAGCACGGCGCAGGCCACCGGAAGCAAAATCCCCAAACTGCGCATTTTTTTCGCAACATTATTCATGGCTATATGCCACCAAACCGGCCGCCCGGCCGGTAAATTCCACTAAACTCCGGGCAAGCAATGCAAGCAACAACCTGTTTTGAAACAATATATTCCCTTGCGGGGGCAATGTCAAAAAAATAATGCCATATTTTCCGGGGCGGCATTATTTGCCGATTGATAAATCATTCTTCCGTGATATATAATGCCGCCATGAAAAAGCAAATTCTGACCGCGGCCCAGATCGGATGCGGCGCCTTCGCTGCAAGCCAGGATCTTCCCAATTTCAAAAAAAACCCGCGCGCGCGCCTCAAGTGGTGCTGCGACCTCTCCCCGGAGCGCGCCCGGAGCATGGCCGCACGCTTCGG
>JBAYWJ010000230.1:0-6154 GCA_041674125.1 Kiritimatiellia bacterium | reverse complement strand
GGATAGGCGAAATCGTTGGTGCCGGAGACAAAAAGCATTGGCATTCCGGCTTCCGGCAGGTAAACGGCCGGGTCGCACTTGTCATGCCAGTTTTGCCTCTGCCGGGGCGTCATTGCGGAGAAAATCTTCATCCAGACCTCGGCGCTGTTATCCTGGAGGAAGCCGCAGCCGTAAACGGGGATGGCGCATGCGAAGCGCCGGTCAACGCCGGCGGCAATGCAGGTAAGGTATCCGCCCCAGCTTATCCCGGTGACGCCGATACGCTCCGGGTTTACTTCCGGGAGGGAGCGCAGGATGCTGTTTGAGCGGATGACGGCCGCCGTGGCGTGGTATGTCCAGAGGTCTTCCCATTTGGCTTCAGTGCTGAATTTGGCCGCGTGGTCCTGTTCCGGCCCGCCGTTGGGCAGGCGGTTGCCTTCGGCGTCCCTGCCGCTCAAATCCATTGCAATGGCGGCGTAACCGCGCTTCACCCACATTTCAACCCATTGCCGGTAGGCCTTGCCGCCGCCGCCGTGGATCAAAACCATGCCGGGCGCTTTTTTGGCCGGTGACTCCGGAATCCCAAGCCAGGCGAACACCTCCGTCCGCTTGCCGAGGTACGGCTCGTTCTGGAAAGAAATGGATTGAATATTTCCTTCCTTGCCGATCTGCCGGTATTTATCTTCTGAAAAAAGTTTTCTGGTATCCCAATGACCCATGATAGTATTATTTTTGCTGTTAATAGCAGTGCGAATTTCGTTGGGAAAATGCGTCGGCGATCCCGGATCATCTGTGCTACCCTGCGAAGTAGCTTCGCTACGTAGCACGAGCGAACTTCCCGCGCTCGCATAGACACGAGTCTAATGCAACGCGCGGCGCGTCCGCATCTGATCCGGCCTGGCCTTGCTTTTCCCAATCCGTCAAACGACGAAAACAAAATTCGCCCTACGATTCATTCCGCCCATTCCGTCAGTTGACGGATTGGGCGGAGTAAGACTTAATCCACTCTCCGCAATAACCAATGTTTTTTTAAATGCTCATATTATATCCGTCATTATTGACTGAAATAAAGGCGCTCAAAAAGATCTCCGCAAAACTGTCATATGCTTTAACAGAACGATTTAATGTAATTCTTTTCTGCGACTTTATCGTTCAAGCCTATGCCCCCCTGGCGGCTGTCGGTTTCAGGTCGTTTTTCAGGGCCCTCAAATCCCGGATGGTTTTCCCGGCCATGGGTTTCACGTGGCCCCCGTTGCGGACAATGATTTCACAGGCCAGTTCGAAAAATTCAGCGTTCTGGATGGCGTGGTCGAAATCTTCGGCCACGGTCACCTGCCCGTGGTTGGCCATGATGGCCAGGTCGTGCTTCAGCATGGCATTTGTTACCGCCGCGGCGAGCTCCTTGGTGCCCGGGGTAAGGCATGGTACCCAGGCTGCCGGCCCGATGTAAAAGGGGATTTCCGGGATGACAAAAAAATTTCTGGCACGCGCGCGCCGGCAGGCCAGGGCGGTTGCGAACGGGGACTGAAAATGCAAAACGACGTTGACGTCAGGGCGTGTCTTCAGGATGGCGGCATGGAAAGCGATCTCGGCGGTCGGCTTTTTGCCGTCGAGTGCCTTGCCGCTGGCAATATCGCAGATGACAATATCGGAAGCTGTCAGGCGCTCCATCCAGCTGCGGGTGGCCGTGGCCAGCATGCGGTTGCCGGCGAGGCGGCAGGACATGTTGCCGCTGCTGCACCGCACCAGGCCGCGCGCGGCCGCCGTATGACAGGCGGCGACGAATGCCATGATTGTTTTGCGTGAAAAATATTTCATTATGTGAAGATCAATTGAGCCAACTTACCGCTTCCCAAGCGGTTCTACAAGGCGGAATTGATGTCCCTGGCCGCAAAAAACATTCTAATATTCTGCAGAATATTAGAATATTGCCGGGACAGAAATGGGGACAGGAAAGAAGAATCATATGGGAGTGACGCAAGGTGCAGTTGCGGGCCGGAATGCATATGCCGCCTGCGCTTGAACGTCTTTCTTTGCCGATGCGACGCTCGCGCCATGCTCCATGCCAATTATGTGACAAGTTCCCAGGCTGGGGCGCCATGCAGCCGGCCGGAGCGATCAGTGGAACCTGTAAATGGTGCCGTCGTAAATGAGCTCGTAGGCGCCCATGTCAACCCGGCCGTAGCGGATGCGCTGTTTGCCGTCCAGGTCCTTGGCGTTTAAAGTCCAGCCCAGGTTGGTGCCGGTGTTCAGGCAGGGCGAGTTGAGGGAGAGCCGGAAATCCTGTCCGGCAAAATTGACGAAGGCGGGCGGGCTGGTGATGTTGCCGGTGCCGGCCAGGACGTAGGCGTTGGTGGGGTAGGTGCAGGAATTTGTATAGGATGGCAGGCCGTTGTTGACATTGCCGTTAAGATTGGAATAGACGATGGAATTGCATATCTGCAGTGTTATGGCTGCGGCTTGAAACCCTATCCCAGATCCCGAACTGCCCCGGTTACTGACCACGGTGCAATTATGCAGGAAATGGCCGTAGCTTCCCTCATAGTAAATTCCGCCGCCAGCGATTGTGCTGGAGTTGTTGTAATAAAGGCAATTGCGTGCAATATTGGTGCCGCCGCGGATATGCATGCCGCCGCCGGAAGTAGCGGCCCGGTTGCCGCGGAATATGTTGGCATCAATGGTTAAGGTACCGCTTTCAACGCACAAGCCGGCCCCGTACGCGGTGGTCAGGTTGGTTTCAAACAGGCAATGGGTGATCAGCCCGCCGGGGGCGGTATCGCGGATAAATGTTGTCATTCCGCCTCCGTAGTTTGCCCGGTTGCCTCTGAAAACGCAGTTTGAGACAATATAGTAAAAATGGGAGTATGTTTGAGCGACAGCAATCCCTCCGCCGCCTCCTACGGCTGAGTTGCTGCTGATCACGCAATTCTGAACCAATCCTGTCCATGTTCCGGGCACCACAATAATTCCACCGCCGAAGTTGGTGGCGGCGCAGTTGGAAATGGTGAAGCCGTCAATGACGACGTAGTTGGTGGCGCCGATGCCGCCATTATACATCACAACCCCGCGGTTTTTGCCGCCGCCGTCAATGATCGTGGTATCCGGCACGCCGTTTGAGCTGCGAAGGACGAGGGGCTTGGAGATGTAGACCACGTTCGTGCCCATGTACACGACGGGGTTAGCCGGCAGGGTGTAGCGCCCGGCGCCGACCCAGACCGTGGAGTTGGTGTAGGCCACGTTGATCGCGTCCTGGATGTTGCTGGCGGCCGTGTCCCAGCTGGTAAAAGTGCCCGAGGGTGCCTGGCCGTTCTGGGCCACGTAATGGTCAGCCGGGGCGCGGCACAGCAATATGGCAAAAAGGAAGAGTGATAGCGCGAACCCATAGTGACTGAAGCCGCTTAATGCTGGCGTATGCGATATGCTTGATATAAGGCGAAAATGCATGCGATAGCTCCGTGATTAGATTATAATGGTGCATTATTTAACATAGCAGCGCTCGCCGTCAAGATAATATTACACGATACGGGCGTCCGGCGCGCAGGCAAATATAAAAATGCTTAAAATCATCGCATTTTATATATGGTGCCATTGTAAACATGTTCATACGCGCCCATGTCAGCCCGGCCGTAGCGGATGCGCGCTTTCCCGTCCAAATCAACCGCGTTTGTCATCCAGTCCAGGTTGGTGCCGGTGTTGAGGCAGGGGGATTGGAGAGAAAGCTGGAAATCCTGTCCGGCAAAATCGACGAAGGCAGGCGGGCTGGTGATGTTGCCTGTGCCGAGAGTAGTTCCATCTAGCCCGTTGGTGCGAAAGCAGGAGAACGAAATATTATTAGTGAATAGGGCGCCCCTGGAAAAATCAATCGTTGAATTGGAATAGACAATTGAATTAAAGACCGTGAGCTGGTCTATCGCCTTATCCATCCTGATGCCGCCGCCGTAGAGCGAGCGATTGCTGACGATGGTGCAGTTGTAAAAGTACAAGGGGCCATTGTTATCGCTCCACGAGAAACCGCCCCCGTAAGCGGCCGTGTTGTAAAATCCCAGGCAGTTGGTGAACGTATTGTATCCGCCCTTGACCCCGCCCCCTCCCACGTTACTGAGTGTGCCCGTGGCCGCATTGTTTTGAAATATGCAATTTATGAATGTCGAATAATTTCCCAGGCAGCCCCCGCCCGATATCGCCGAATTATTCTCGAACAGGCAGGAATGCACCATTGTCCCGCCGGATGCCCCGGCATAAAGTCCGCCGCCCCAGCCTTTGAAATTGCGATTGCCTCTGATCGTGCAGTTCGTGACGAGCAGAAAATATCTGGTGCCTGATGTGTAGCCGCCAAAAATTCCTCCCCCGAAATCATAGACTGACCCCGGTCCCACCGAATTGCCGCTGATCACGCAATTCTGGACCACGCCGGTCCAGGTGACGCCGGATGAGGGAAGAAAAAGAATTCCGCCGCCGTAGCACCTGGCGCTTGTTAGCGCGCTGGTTACGTTGGCGGAGCAATTCGAAATGGTAAACCCATTCACCACGAACAGATTTGTGGTGGAACCGCTGTAAACAATTGCGATTCCCCGATTGGAGCCTTGTCCGTCGATGATGGCGTTTCCCGGCACGCCGTTGGAGCTGCGCAGGGTGAGGGCCCTGTTGATGTATACCACGTTGGTGCCGGCATAGTCCACGGAACTGGTTGAAGCGTTAAAGCGCCCGGCGCCGACCCAGACCGTGGAGTTGGTGTAGGCCACGTTCACCGCGTCCTGGATGTTGCTGGCCGCGGTCGCCCAGGTGGTGAAGGTGCCAGAGGGCGCCTGGCCGTTTTGGGCCACGTAATGGTCGGCCAGGGCGCATGGCGCCAGAAGGAAGGTGTGGACGGCAAAGGCCGCCAGTATCCGCCCTACCGGCCGGTCAAAAGACTTCAGCTGAAACCGGCGGCATAGGCTGGCTTTGCTTGTCATTTTGTGTTTCAAAAATATTTGATTGCGCATGAGTTATGCCCTTCAAGGCAGGTCAGCGCACCTTGAAAGTCATTCCCTGATGCAGGTATTCGTAGCAGCCCATGTCGGCGGTTCCGAAATACCTGTCTATGCGATTGCGGTTGTCAAGGTCCTTTGCTCCGTTCATCCAGGGCAGGTTCATGCCGGCGTTGATGCACGGGGAAGATTGGGAGAGATGAAAATCCTGGGCGGCAAAATTGACGAAGGCGGGCGGGCTGGTGATGTTGCCGGTCCCGGCCAGGACGTAGGCGTTGGTGGGGTAGGTGCAGGAGTTGGTGAAAAATGCGGCGCCGTATACATTATCGTTATTTGCATTTGAATAGACAATCGAGTTGCAAATCAGCAGGCTGCCGCCGTTAATTTGCACTCCGGAACCGTAGCCGCTGTTGTAAATCCTGTTGCTGACGATCGTGCAATTATACAAAGCATGGTTGCCGGTGTTGACATATACGCCGCCCCCGCGCCTGAAAAGCTCCGTCAGTCCCGCCACGTTCATATAAAACAGGCAGTTTCGCGCCGTGAAATTGCCGCCGACTGACATGAGCCCGCCCCCGTATTGAGAAACCTGATTTCCGCGGAATATACATGACTCGTATTCCATGGCGCCGCTCGAGTACATGCCGCCTGCGTTCACGGCAGTGTTATTTTCAAATATGCAATGTGTGAACTTGCCTGTGGCTACAATTCGCAGGTCCGAATATGCTCCTCCGCCGGACGCGGCATAGTTGCCGCGAATTAAGCAATTCGATACCACGTAGCGAAAAGTGGTGCTGTAGGTGTAAGGAAGCCCGATTCCGCCGGCGGTGTTGCTGGCTGAATTGTCGGTAATCACGCAGTTGTGCACAAGGCATGTCCATGTTCCGGGCACAAGGTATATGCCGCCTCCAGTGTTGGTGGCCGCGCAGTTGGAAACGGTGAAGCCGTCAACCACGACATAATTGGTGGTCCCGAGCGAACACGACATGACAATGCCCCTGCTGGCTCCTTGCCCGTCAATGATCGTGGTTTCCGGCACGCCGTTGGAGCTGCGCAGGACGAGGGGCTTGGCGATGTAGACAACGTTCGTGCCCATGTACACGACGGGGTTAGCCGGCAGGGTGTAGCGCCCGGCGCCGACCCAGACCGTGGAGTTGGTGTAGGCCACGTTCACCGCGTCCTGGATGTTGCTGGCCGCGGTCGCCCAG
>JBAYWJ010000229.1:0-6193 GCA_041674125.1 Kiritimatiellia bacterium | reverse complement strand
GGCACCTTTTACGCGGCGCCCTCGCCGGATTCGCCGGCATATGTGAAAATCGGGCAGGAAGTGACCCCGGATAGTGTGTTATGCATCGTGGAAGCCATGAAGGTCATGAACGAAATCAAGGCGGAAATACGCGGGACAGTGCGCGCCATCCTGGTGGAAAACGCGCACGCCGTCCAGTACGGCCAGCCGCTGTTCAGGATAGAGAAAATCTGATTTCGGTTCAAAGTTCAAGGCTGAGTTGAAAGCAGAATATGAACTGCATTGACAAAAAAACTCTTTCCAAGGCGGCCTTTGGCCGCAACCAAATTGTTGTAGGCCCGCATAGCATGCGGGCGCCTGGAGCCGCCATTTTATGGCGGCCTACAGTTTCAAGCTTCTCCGCCAAACTGTCATGTGTTTTAATGGAACGATCTAAATAGTGCGGGACGATGAGGTCGTCTATAAGATGCTCATAAGCAATGTAAACGGCAAATTGCCGTCTTTAAATTGAATCAAACGCGCTTGCGCAGAAAGATCTAAAATTAACATTAAGCTTTGTCACTGATTTTAATATGTTCAACAGAATTTTAATCGCCAATCGCGGAGAAATCGCCCTGCGGGTTATACGCGCCTGCCGGGAGATGGGCATCAAAACCGTTGCCGTTTATTCGGATGTGGATGAAAAATCGCTCCACGTCCAGCTGGCGGATGAAGCCATCTGCATCGGGCCCGCCGCGGCCCAGGACAGCTACCTCAAGATTGCCAACATCATCAGCGCGGCGGAAGTGACCGACGTGGATGCCATCCACCCCGGCTACGGGTTCCTGGCGGAGAACGCGCATTTTGCGCAGATATGCGAAAGCTGCAACATCACCTTCATCGGGCCCCTGGCCGACAGCATCCAGCGCATGGGCGACAAGTCAATAGCCCGGGAAACGATGAAAAAGCACGGCATTCCGACCATCCCCGGCAGCGACACCGTTTTGAAGACGCAGGAGGAAGCCCTTGAGGTGGCCCGCAGGGTCGGCTACCCGGTTCTGATCAAGGCGGCCGCCGGCGGCGGCGGGAAAGGTATGCGCATTGCCCACAACGACGTGAGTCTGGCGCAGGCTTTTATCATGGCCAGCTCGGAAGCCGAGCGGGCCTTCGGTAACGGGGCGGTTTACGTGGAGAAATGCCTCGACGATGCCCGGCACGTTGAAATCCAGCTCATGGCCGATCACCACGGCAACGTCGTGCACCTCAACGAGCGCGACTGCAGCATCCAGAGGCGGCACCAGAAGCTCCTTGAGGAATCCCCGTGCCCTGTGCTGAGCCCGGACCAGCGCCGCCGGATGGGCAAGCTGGCGGTCAGGGCGGCCGAGGCGATAGGCTACCGCGGCGCCGGGACGATTGAGTTCCTGCTGGACCGCCAGGGCCGGTATTATTTCATGGAAATGAACACGCGCATCCAGGTCGAACACACCGTCACAGAAATGGCCACCGGCTTCGACCTGGTGAAGGAGCAGATCAGGGTGGCGGCCGGCGAAAAGCTGTCCTTTGCGCAGAAGGATGTCGAGGCCGAGGGGCACGTTATCGAGTGGCGCGTCAACGCCGAGGATCCGTTCAACAACTTCGCGCCCTCGCCCGGCAAGGTGGAGTGGATCCACTTCCCCGGCGGCCCGGGCATCAGGATTGACTCGCATGTCTACCCGAGCTATGAAATACTGCCCAACTATGACAGCCTGATCGCCAAGATCATCGTGCGGGGCGCGAACCGCCTGGAGGCCATCAACCGCATGTACGGCGCCCTGGGGGAATTCATCATCGAGGGGCCGAAAACCACGGTGCCGCTGGGCCAGGCCCTCATGAACGACGCCCTCTTCAGGCGCGGCCAGTACAACATTTCGTTTCTTGACAAGTTCATCAAGGATGGCGGCGGCCTGGCGAATATTCTGCGTTGATTATTTTTCAAGGAGAATGTTTATGCAGACAGATAAAAACACGAGCGCCGGCAGGCCCGAAAAGAAGAATTTAGCCGATCCCTATTTCGGCGGAGAGCGGCAGGAAGAAGGCAGCGACCTTGGCGCCATCATGGTGCACCAGGGGGTCATTGCCGTTATAGCCAGGATTGCCGCCCTTAAGGTGCCGGGCGTGTTTGAGATGAGCGGCTCCTTCACGGACGGGCTGGCCAGCATGATCTCGCGCAACAGCGGCGAGCGCGGGGTCCGCGTTGACATGCAGGGCCAGAAGGTGAACCTGGATGTGAACGTCGTAATCAAGTACGGGGCCAATATCCCGCAGGTGGCCTGGGCCGTCCAGAACGAGGTGCGGCGCGCCATAGAGGAAATGACCGGAAAGAAGGTCGGCGCGGTCAACGTGCTGGTCCAGGGAGTAAGGATGTCTTCGGAAAACAGCGATCAGGGAGGAACAAAATGAAATTTTTGCACGGATTGATGAAGTTCATACTCACCGTTACCATCCTGGCGCTGGGCGTTTTTTTCCTGGCGGACGTTTTTAACGTCCAGACCCGCGTCGGACAGCTCCTCCTGGGAGATGCCATCGGTAAATTTGTCACCGGCACGCTTTTAATCCTGATGATAATGCTTTACTGGCTCACCGCGATCAGCGGCGAGGCCAAGGAGCAGTTCCTCTCGTTTGAAACCGAGGGCGGCTCCGTGAACATCAGGGTCAAGGCCGTCAACGAGTTCCTGCGGCGGCTGGCGGACGAATTTGCCGATATTCTCAACCTGCGCGCCGACATTGCCGCCGCGCGCGACGGCCGGATAGAGGTGCAGCTTGATATAGACGTGAAGAGCGGCACCAAGATACAGCAGCTTTCGCAGGTGCTGCAGCAGCGCGTGCGGGAAAGCATGCGCGACGGGCTCGGCATCGCCGAGGTGCATGCGATCAAGGTCAACGTGAATGAAATCATCCAGGCCGAAAAGCCCCCGGCGCCCGAAGCGCCCGGCGGCCGGGCCGACTGGCAGGATGCCTCCGTCTAAGGCGGGCTTTTGCCCGCAACCCAAATTCGAAATCCTAAATCCGAAATTCGAAACAAATTCAAATAACCGAAACATCACAAGAAAACTCAAAAAACACATTCCCTCGGATTTTGATCATTTTCCGCCTTAAGCGGATCCGCATGTGGCAGAGAATTTCAATATTGTTTCCTTCTTCGTTCTGCGAACTGCGCAGGACAGGTCGTATTTTCCGCCACAGGCGGATCTGCCTATGGAACGATGTGCTTCGACATTCGGATTTCTTAACCACCACCTCATGATTTTGTTGTCCGTCCGGATCCGACTGGATTTTTTATCACGGTTCCCGGTGGTTAAGGTACTAACTTAAAGCCATCCGGTGGCCTTGGCCAGGCAGCTTACGTAATGGGCGTAATCCGGCCAGGAAACGTCCGGCGGCACCCCGTGGTCGCATGAGGGAATGTACCCGCCGTCTTCGATGACCGGGCGCAGGCGCTCGATTTCCAGCTCGATTGTTTTGCCGCCCCTGGCCATGGCCCTTTTGTCAACCCCGCCGCGGTAGGCCATGCTTTTGCCGAATTTTTTACGGAAGGCGTTGATGTCGTTGCCTGCCGCAACCTCGATCGGGTCGCAGGCGTTGATGCCGGCCTCGATCCAGAGCGGGATCAGCTCGCCGATGTATCCGTCGGAATCCACCGCGTAAACCGGCACGCCGGCGCCGCGGATGATTTCGCCCCAGCGCTTCCAGGTCGGCAGGAGATATTCGCGGGCCATGGCGGGCGAAATCATGGAAAAGCATTTGTAGGCCATGTCCTCGGAGATGTGGACGCAATCGGGGATAAATTCGGCGAAAGTCCGCTTTAAAAGGCCGGAAATGAATTCCTCCCAGAAGGCGATCATGTCCCGCGCAAGCGGCGGGTCGTCGTAGAACAGCAGGCAGAGCCCTTCAAAGCCGACCCATTCGCGCAGCTGCCAGAACGGCCCGGAAAAGCCGATTTCAACGAACCAGTCGCGGCCGGCTGCTTTTTTGCCGGGCGCCGCGGCATCCGCCGGCAGGCGCGAAGCATCGCCGGGGTCGTAGCGCCGCTTCATGTCTTCCCAGTCGCGGCGGTTTTCCACCGGGCACTTTATCCATCGGCGCGTGACAAAATCTATCGCGTTGCGCAGGTATTCAACCGTGTATTTCCGGTCAATCTCGCAGATGTTGCCCTTCCAGTCCTGGACCACCCGGGATGTTTCCTTTTCCTCGATGATTTTTTCCTCGAATTGCGGGATCATGCGCTGGTTGACCGGAAAACCCGGCCCGCCGGCCGGCCAGGGCAGCGTTCCGCCCGCAAGGCGGTAGGCGTATTCGTTGTAATTTGAGAGCTTGTCGGGCGGCAGCCCCTGCTTAAGCCAGGCGTCGAGGGTGGATTTCCTCCCGCCGCCGGGCGAGAGGGGGACGCGGTCGGGCTTGTCAAAAAGCAGCGTTTTCAAGTGCCGTTCGCGCGGGTTCATGTGTTATGCCTCCTATGATGATTGCCTACTTCTTCGTCAGTTTTCCTTTTTCATGTGGCTCGAATTTGGTTCGGAAAATACTTCGGCGATTTCAGTTCATCTGCACCGTTGGCGCGTTCGCGCATACACAAGTATTGCGCTTCACCCGCCGCCGGCGCATCTGAGCTAAACTTGCCTTGTTTTTCCGAATCCGCCTCCCGCCGTCGCTAAAGCTATGGCGGGCAGGCCGGCGGAAACCAAATTCGACCCACGCCAACATCCGGCTTCGCTCAAAGCTACGCCGGGACAAATCATTGGCGCGCCAGCTGCCTGCGAGGAGAGCGTCAATCGCTCCCCGCACCAGGCGGACACGCGTGCCGTTTAGATCGTTCCTTTAAGATATGATACGGTTTTGCGAAGAAGTTTTCCGCCTTGAGCGGATCCACTTTAGGCGGAACTGTAGGCCGCGATAGTATCGCGGATCTTGCCCGCATTTTATGCGGGCCTACAACGATTTGGTTGCGGCCAAAGACCGCCTTGGGTCTTTACCAATACAAAGTTCGGAAAATCCTCAAACACCCAATTCAGCCTGCAACCTGTCTGCTCCATTCGCCTTTTGTAAATGGAGTATAACCACCTTCAAGCTTCATACATACCATCTTGGTTGCTAAAATGGTTTTACCTTTCCGGGATACATGCTACAAATTGCCGTGTAAACGTCAATGGATGCCGCGATCACATGTATGGAGAAAACGATCACAGTATTGCCGGTATATTACGAGACGATCTTCCGCAGCCCGGGCCAGCATGAGCGGCGGCTGGGTTTCTGGGTTGATCGCATCGGCAAGGCCGATTACGTCAAAGGCCCCTTATCGAGACTGCGCGTATTGGGTCAGTATGCTGTCGTGGCTGTTGAATCCGGCGATGGCGAAATCATAACAAGGGGCAAGGGCGTTCACAAGGTCTGCCGGGGCGACGCCTTGCTGCTGATGCCCTCCGAGCCCGCGGCTTACGGGCCGCGCAGGAAATGGTCCACGCGCTGGATAGTCTGGAACGGTCCCGCGGCGCGCCAGGCGGCCGACGCGATGGAGCTGGAGAGGCGCAGCCCTGTAATCAGCGGCGGGGCGGAAGTTGTCAGGGGGACGTTCGACCGGCTGGCCGGCCTCATGGCGCTTGAAGACGTTGCGGGCGCCCTGGAGCGGCAGGCGGTTGTCCTGAACATGTTGTCCGCCATCGCGCGCCCGAGGGGCGCGGAGACAGCTTGCGCGCCGGCCGGCCCGGATTGGGAGGCGCTCCTGCTATATATCCGCGGCCATTTGAACGCGCGCCTGACTCCCGCCGGGATGGCGTCTTTCTGCCATATGAGCGCGCCGCATTTCAGGCGGATGTTCCGGCGGCACACCGGCCGCAGCCCCATGGAGTTTGTGATGGCGGAGCGGATTGCGCGGGCCAAGTCGCTGCTTATCCGGGGCATGCCCATTAAGCATTCGGCGCAGGCGGTAGGTTTTGCAGACCGGTTTTATTTCATGCGGGTCTTCAGGAAAGTTGCTGGCCAAACCGCCGGGCAGTTTGTTGCTTCCAACCGGGGATCAAGACCAAGGATGGAAGAGGAGCGCTGAAAAAACAAGAAGATTTTCTCGCCAAGCCGCCAAGTTCGCAAATTATCCTTGGTGTTCTTTGCGCCTTTGCGAGAGAATGTCTTGGGTTGCGGGCGCAAGACCACGTTAGAACCTTAACCATGAGAGACTATGACGAAAAAGAAGAAAATTGTTGACGAT
>JBAYWJ010000228.1:0-6228 GCA_041674125.1 Kiritimatiellia bacterium | reverse complement strand
GCCGGGATGGCAGGCATTTCTTCCCGGGCACCAGCTACCGCCACCTGCTCATCTGGCGCCGGGGCCCGCTGGCCGGCCTTGCCACGACGCCGCCGCACGACGTCCTCGGCCAGCCGGCGGCGAAACACGCCCCGCGCGGCCCGCGGGCGGATGAAATAATCGGCCTGATGGAAGATTCCAAGCAGATCCTTGCTGGGCACCCGGTAAACCGCCGCCGCCGGGAAGAAGGCCGGCGGGAGGCCACCCAGATCTGGCTCTGGGGGCAGGGCAAAAGCACTTCATTGCCGCCTTACGTGGAGATTTTCGGGCTGACGGGCGGGGTGGTGACCGCGGTTGACCTGGTGCGGGGCATCGGCAGGCTGGCCGGCCTGGAAGCCGGGACGGTGAAGGGCGCCACGGGCTTCATTGACACCGATTACGCCGCCAAGGTCAAGGCCGCGCTGGCCATCCTTGAAAAGAAGGATTTTGTTTTCGTGCACGTTGAGGCCCCGGATGAGTGCAGCCACAACGGGGACCTCAAGCTCAAGCTCAGGGCAATCGAGGATTTTGACCGCAATATCGTCGGCCCTGTGAGCGCGGCGCTAGCTGAAAGCGGCTGGCAGTACCGGCTGATCATCGGCACCGACCACCGCACGCCTGTGAGCATCCGCAACCATACTGCGGAGCCGGTGCCGATGGCGGTCGTTGACGGGCCTTTTTCCCCTTCAAAGGCAGCCGCCGGAAGGTTTGACGAGTTCATCAACGGCGGCAAATCGAGCGGCATGGCGTATGAGTGGCTGCAAGCGCTCCTGGAAGACAAGCCTGCTTTGCCTGTGCCCGGGCAAGGATGAATTGATGGATGAAAATTTCAAGGGAACTCTTCGGACCATTTCAGGGCTCATCCTTGCGGCGATTGCGCTCGCTGCAGGTTTTATGCTGTATCATAAAGGCCATGCATCAGCTGATTCGGGCGACTTGGCCGGGCTCGGCTTCGGAATTCTCGCAATATCTTTGTTGCTCACCGGAGCGGTCATAATCGCTTTCCCGGTTGCGCACTGGCTCTCCCGGCCGGCCGGCAAACTTTTTTATGCCGGTGAGGAATTTGACCGTCCTCAGCCGATGTACAGCGTCTGGGAGGGCAAGCGGAAGAGCGGCCATTACCAGGAGGCGTTTGAAGGTTTTCAAAAGATTGCCGGCGAATATCCGCAGGAAACTCAGGCCTACATCGCAATGATTGAAATCGCAGTCGTTGACATGAAAAACAGGGAGCTTGCCCGCGCTGTTTTCCATCGCGGGATCGCGACCTTGCAGGCAAAGGAGGACCGCGATTCCCTGGCAAAAATGTATAAAGCCATCAGCTCGCGGATGGACCCCGGCCTGCTTGCCGGCCATCATGCGATCAAATTGGCACAACAGCCACGGGATCTTTCCGAGCCGCGTTATTTCCGCTGATTTTCCGTCAGGCGTTTTTCCAGAGCCCGTGGATATTGCAGTATTCGAGCGCCGCCGCGGGGCCGCCGGCCTTGGGTGCCGTGAATTGCGCGGCAGGAACTTCGCCCGGCTTGAGGAACTGGCGCATGATCTGGCCGCCGGTGTGGACCTCGATCCACTCGATGTAGTGTTTTTCCTCCATCGGGTGGGGGACGCTGCCGACGCTCACCTTGACGCCATCGGCCGTTTTTTCTATGACCGGCACGTGCTTTTCTTTCGAGGCATCCACCGTGTTGGCGATGAGCCCGCGCATCGGCTTGCCGCAGCAGACGAGCTCGCCCGCCCCGGCGTGAAGGACTTCGACGATGTTGCCGCATACGTCGCACTTGAATATTTCCGATAACCTTGTCATGTTTGCCTCCATTTGTTTGCGCCGCAGGCGCCGCGCATTTCCACGCATTATAAACAATGCCCACCGGATGTCCATTTATTTTTTTGCCTGATTGATTTTTTTGTTATAGTATGCAGCGGTCGTTTGATACTTACATTCCGGAAGGAAACAAAATGCAAAAGCAATCCGCTTATTCCAGGGCCGGCATAGACATCGACAACAAGATGGCCGCCTTGCGGGCCGTAAAAAAACTGGTGAAGTCAACCGCTGTTCCGGGTCAGATCTGCGAGATCGGCTCTTTCGGGGGCATGTTTGCCTCGCCCGGAAGGGAGATGGCCCTCATTGCCAGCACCGACGGCGTGGGCACCAAGCTCAAGGTGGCCGTGCTGGCCGGCCGCCACGACACCGTCGGGCAGGACATCGTCAACCACTGCGTAAACGACATCCTTGTGCACGGCGCCCGGCCGCTCTTTTTCATGGACTATTTCGCCACGGCCAGATTCGACGGCAAAACGTTCCGGCAGGTGGTCTCCGGGCTTTGCCGGGCCTGCCGCGAAAACGCTTGCGCGCTCCTGGGGGGCGAAACGGCGGAAATGCCGGGCCTTTATCCCATGGGGGAATACGACCTGGTGGGCACGATCGTGGGGGCGGTTGACAGGAAAAAAATCATCAACGGCAGGAGCGTGCGCCCGGGAGACGTCATTATTGGTTTGCCTTCCTCGGGGCTGCATACCAACGGCTACTCCCTTGCCAGGAAAATTATTTTTGAAGACGGCCATTTCAAGCCGGACGACATCCTGCCCGGGGTCGGCAGGAAGGCCGGCGCAGCATTGCTGGCCGTGCACCGCAGCTACCTGCGCCCGGTCGGGGCGCTCATGGAGCGGGTCAAAATCAAGGCCATGGCGCACATAACCGGGGGCGGCTACCAGGACAACATCCCGCGCATCCTGCCGCCCGGCGTTGACGCCCTCATCGACCGCTCGGCGTGGACCCCGCCCGCTATTTTCCGGTTTCTCGAGGAGCGCGGCCGGGTGGGGCGGGAGGAAATGTACCGCGTCTTTAACATGGGCATGGGCATGGTGATCATCATCGCGCCCGGCGATGTTTCGCCGGCGCTCGGCATGCTAGGCCGGTCCTGCCCCGGCGCGCGCGTCATCGGCCGCATAGAAAAAGGCCGCAGGGCGACGCGGCTGCTCAACTGAGGGCACAGCCGGAGTTTATTATCCAGCGTGCATAGAGGTTGCTTTCGGTGGCCTGGATGCACCAGAAGTCGTCGGAAAGCTCGCGGCTTTCGGGATAAGCGTAGGGCAGGGAACCGTAGCCCGACCTTCCCCAATCCACGCCCCAGGAGTTCCTGAAGAAGAGCATTCGCTCTGAATCGTCATAGCCGACCGCCATGACGGCATGGCCGCCGATCATCCTTTCGCCCGGGCCGGGCAGGCGGACGACACCGCTTTTGCGCACGCTTTCCGACATGACGTGCTCGTAGACTGCGAACCCGAAGACGAATGGCAGCCCCATGGCGAGGCAGGCCTTCATTTCATTCAGGCGGTTCAGGCGCTGGTAGGCGGTGACCTGGTGCCGGGCGGCCTCGGCGTAGCAATTGGGGGGCGGCCGGCGCGCGAATTTTGATATGACATACGGCCACATTTTTTCGCGGCACACGCCCAGCTTTTTGAGAACCTTTATGCCGGTCCTGAGCATGGCGCCGGAATCCTCCCTGACCGTGCCCATGGCCTTGCGCTCGTTGTAATAGACAAAGAGGCGGCTCAGGTCTTTGAAAGAGGCAATTTTGGATTTTGGATTTTGGGTTTTCGATTTGCCAGGCGGTAAATGCAATGCGCGCAGCTGAAGGAATTCAAGGCATCCCACCAGGGCCTGGGCGGTGCAGGAGCCGAGTTCGCCCTGCTGCTCGACCGGCGAGCAGCGTTCCCGCAGGTCCAACCTGGAAGGGAGCTTCGCCGGCACACGGAAAACGGCGCTGAAGGGAACATCGCGGAAATCAGGCACATCCGGCAGCCAGCCCAGGCCTGGCGCTAATTGTCGGCGCAAAGCGTTCATGTTTTTAATTATTGCCGGCCGGCGCGGCGCCGTCAAGCGTTTTTGCGGCCCGGTTCGCATTGTGTCCGGTTCTGATTGCTCATTCTCATTCCCGGGACACCCGTTGCGGGTGGAACCGGGAATCCAGGCTCAGGCCAAACCATCTGGATTCCCGCTTTCCCCCGACGCCAGGGGCTATGGGGGACAAGTCGCGGGAATGACAGAACCCCACTTGCGCTTGTCATTCCCGGGCCGGCCGTTTCGACCGGACCGGACAAGCCCGGTTGCATTCTGTTATGAAGCGAAACGCATGCGACGGGGTTGCGGCAGCCCCTGCGGAAGATATTTATTGACCGCCGTTGCGGCGCCATTATTGTGTTCGTATGCAGCCGGAATCCCTTACTGAAGCCGCGCGGCGCCGGGCGATGCGCCAGGCTGTTTTTTGCCAGTGCTTCGGCCTGCTCGGGCAGGCCCTGTTCACGAGCAACGTCGTGCTGCTGTACCTTCTTGCGCTTGGCGCCGATGAGGCCAAGACGCTCTTCTACGTGGTTTTGCCCAACATCCTGCTGGCACTCCTCGGCGCCCCTCTGGCCCATGCTGCCGACCGGCTGGGAATAAAGCGGATGGGCAATATGGGGATACTGGTGAACACCGCCGGCATTCTTCTGCTGGCGGCCGCCGGCAGCCTGGCGAGCCCCCTGGGCCGGGAGATCTGCTCGGCCGCGGGCATCATCGTTTACGGTATCGGATATGCGGCGTTTGCGTCGGTCTGGTTTTCGCTGCTCCAGCCGATCATTCCCGAGGCGGTGCGCGGCAGGTTTTTCGGGCTCCTGCGCCTTTCGTGGCAGGGGGTGTCTTTCGGGGCGGCGGCCCTGATCGCCTGCCTGCTTTCACTCTGGAATGAGCTGGCCATGTTCCAGATCATCATTGCTGTCACGGCCGGGATGATCCTGGCGCGGGGCGTCTTTTACCGCGCCATACCGGAAATGGTAAGCCCGCCGCGGGAACGGACGGGGATGATGACGGCGCTGGTCCAGCTGGGCGGGCAGCGCGAGTATGCGGCCTTCGGCTCGTATATTTTTTTATTGACCCTGTTCACCTTCATCTGCCCGAGCCTTTTTGCCCTGGTCGAAAAAACGGCGCTGAACCTGTCCCAGTCAACGGTAGTGCTGCTGGCCAACGCCGGCATGGTTGGAGCGATAATCGGCTTCTGGCTGGGCGGGCTGGCCGTGGACCGCTACGGCACCAGGTACGTGTTCCTGGCTTGCCACATATGTTACGGGCTCGTGCTGGGCTTCTTTGTCCTGCGCGGCATCTTTCCACAGGCGGCGCTTATGGCGGTGCTGGGAACGGCGCACCTGCTTTTCGGGATGATAATGTCAGCCAGCGAAATCGCCATTACGAGCGAATCCATGGCGCTCAGCCCGGCCAGGCATCACACGCTTGCGCTGGCGCTCCTGATTTCGGCCAGGCACGCCAGCATGTTCATGTCCGGATTTTTGTCTTCCGGCGCCCTGAAGGCGGGCTTCTTGATGAAGGAATGGCACTGGCGCGCGCTGGTCTTGTGCGATGTGGATGCCATCATAGCCGCTTGCGCGGTCATGGTGGTCATTCTCGTGGCGACGCTCGGCCTGGTGCCATCCATCTTCCGCAAGACCGATCTGGGAGCGGTTTGAGATTCATTGCTTGCAAAACGGCGCCGGATGCTGTACTTTTCCGGAAATGAAAGTTGCGTCCGGAACCGGGCGCGCTGATGGAAGGGATAGGCATATGTTCCTGTGTTACAAGCTGCCAAACGGCGACCAGAAGAAATATCCGCTTGAAAAGTCGCGCACAACCATCGGGCGCGGGCTGAACGTGGATCTCATAGTCCAGGACCGCCTTTCATCGCGCCTGCATTGCTCAATCGAGTACCGCGACAACGCCTGGCACATACGCGACCTGCAGTCGAGGAACGGCACTTATGTGAACGGCCAGAGGGTGCAGGAGACCGAGCTTAATCCCGGGGACCGGATCGGGATAGGCGATACGGTGCTGATCTGCGAGAAGGCCGCGGCCAAGGGCACCGAGACGGTCATCATGGAGCTGAAAGATCAGATGGACAGCGGCAAGGGATTCAAGACGATGCTTCTGGAGATAGTCGGCGAAGAAAAGAAGCAGGACCAGAAATCAAAGACCGACAGGATTATTTAGCCCCGTTGCCCGGTTCCGGTTTTTCGCCCGCTTTTTCTTCCCCTTCTTTTTCTTTCGCGGCTGCGCCGTTTCCATTGCGGGGCGGCTCATCCTCGTCGGGCTCGACGGTCGTGGCCGAGACGAGCAGGTCCCCGTCTTCCAGGTCTATCAGGCGCACGCCCTGCGTGACGCGGCTGATGACGCGGATATCGCTG
>JBAYWJ010000227.1:0-6232 GCA_041674125.1 Kiritimatiellia bacterium | reverse complement strand
TCGGCCGGTTCCCGTATGGGGTCAATGGATCAGTCATGTCGCTTCCTTTCAATGCCAACAATTACAACCGTGATTTGCGTCCTGCGACTCCGGACTTCCGCGCAATTGCATACGGGCGGATAGGCCTTGGCAGGCACTATAGCACGCCCACTCCGTAAAATCTATCCCGATGCCAGCGTTCATATTGCTCCCAATCCTTCTGCCGGTCAAGCAGGGGCTCCACGCGCCGGCCGGTGACGGACATTACGACCTCATCGTCAGCCAAAAGCGGCCGGCCGCTGATGATGCCTTTGGCGAGCAGATTATAAGCCTCATTGATAACCTTGAACTTCAATGTGCTTCCTCCGGGCGCGTCAGGATGGTGGCGTTTCGCAAGGCGGCGGTAAGCTTTTTGAATTTCGGGCGGACTTTTGCCCAAGGCGGCCAGAACCAGCCGCGCCCTTTCTTCAAGAGTTACTCCTTTAATCTGATCTATATCTTCGTTCTTTTTGAGCAGGCTATTCATGTTACCCCAGCGGACAGGTGCCGGTGGGACACGAGGAAGAAAAGTTCCCGCCGCCTTTTCCTGCACTAAACGATGACAACTGTTTTTCCGTTTGCGCTGCGCCGCATTTCGGGCACTTGGGCACAGGCTCGGAAAATCTCCGGGCCAGATGCTCAAAATATTTTCCGCATTTTTTGCATTTGTATTCGTAAATAGGCATTTTTAGTTCTCCTTTTCCTGGTTTTGCTTATTCTCAGGCGGAAACAGCATTGCTTCCGCAAACTCGGCTTGGAAATCCGGATCGCGCGAGAGATCAACGTGTTCCGTCCGGCGGGCAAGCGCTTCGACATGTTTCCTGGCCGCAACGCTCAAAAGCGCCCATTTCGCGCCGCTGAGCGAGGCGTTGCCGACGTAAATTATCCGCTCGTGATCAATGCCGTTGGGCAGCAGTCCGATGCGCTGGGCATGATTGCGCCTGATGAAATTGCCGAAGCCGCCCGCCAGCAGCACGGATCGGATATTGCTTGCCTGCACTTTCGCCTTTTTGAGCAGGATTGAAATGCCGGCGCGAATGGCGCCGGCGCCGAGCTGGACCTCGCGAATATCGCGCTGGGTCAAAACAATCGGTTCTTCGACCTGCCCCCGGCTGCGGCCGGCCACCAGGAATTCAGTTGAACCTTCCGCAGTCAGGCGCACGCGCCTGGCAAGCGCCTTTGAAAGATCAGGCGGCAGTTCATCCGGCGGAAGAAGTTGGCCTTCCGGTGTCACGATGCCATGATTCAGCAATTCCGCCACCAGGTCGATCAAGCCGCTGCCGCAGATGCCGCCGGGCGGGGCATTGCCGATGGTGCCCAGATGCAGATCGCCATCCAGAACGATTTTTTCGATGGCGCCGCGCGCTGCCCGCATGCCGCAAGTTATGCGCGCACCTTCAAAAGCCGGCCCGGCCGCGGTTGAAGCGCTCCAGATCTGTCCGTCATGGACCAGGACAATTTCGCCATTGGTTCCGATATCCACCAGTAA
Organism: Kiritimatiellia bacterium; assembly: GCA_041674125.1. Taxonomy (GTDB): domain Bacteria; phylum Verrucomicrobiota; class Kiritimatiellia; order JAAZAB01; family JAAZAB01; genus JAQUQV01. Next base: position 4,725 of record JBAYWJ010000227.1, on the reverse strand, counting down.
AACCGGCGCTTCGCGCTCAAGAATCCGCACGGACAACATGCCCGCGGTTGTGTCGCCGCCCACAAAACCTCCGATAATCGGGAAGATATAAGCCATGCCGCAATGCGCAATCGGCAGGCCGAGACGCCGGGCAGCCATTATCAGCCCCCGCGCATGAGCGGGCACGAACGGGACCTCGCCCAGAAACCTGGAATTGATTCCGCAAAGTATCTGCTGCATGACGGTGTTCCCGGCCAGGGCGACTTCGTAAACCTGCTGGCGGTCCACCGCCGCTTCCCGGCACAGGGTTTCTATCATAGTTGCCAGCTCATGGGTCAAAACGCCCTGTATGTCTTCCAGGCAATCGGGGCACGAAGAGGAGTGGCGGATGCGCGAAAGGACGTCGTCCCCGAAACGGATCTGCGGGTTCATGCGCGAGGTTAACGCCTTTTCCTCGCCCGTGCGCAGGTCAAGCAAAGCTCCGACAAGCGTCGTCGTTCCAACGTCAAAAGCCACGCCATAAGCGCGGGAAGTCGTGTCGGCCGCTTCAAAATCTATGAGCCAATGATCCGACAGAACCGCCGTGCCCCTGAAACCGCAAGCGCGAAGTTTGGAAGGCAATTTTTGCAGGAGTTCGATATCTGTTTTGAAGGAACCAGCCGCCTTCTCCAGCCGCAGGAGATCAGGAGTCTCGTCGTCAAGCGAGGGAACCGGCATTTCCACAAAAAGCTTACGGATGGCCGGGGCGATTTCAATCTTATCGCCGCCGGAAGTCGTGAGTATCTGGTGCTGGTCGGCAAACATCGAAGACGCAGGGATATTGATCGTGATGTCGCCGCGCACCTGGGTCTGGCAGGCCAGGCGCCAGCCGTCTTCAATCTCCGCTTTACTGAACACCTTTTGATCCGCGGCAGATGGCGCAGACGAACCCTCGGCGATTTGCACGCGGCACTTCCCGCAGGTGCCCGCGCCCCCGCAGGGAGTGTCGATTGCCACGCCAATGCTCGCTACCGCCTCTATAACTTTTGTCCCCGGCAGCACAAAAAGCGACCGGCCCTGGGGCTGGACCGTCACCCGATAATGTTTCTCACGCATGGTTCATCTCCGGACAATCCCCGTTTCATGGGAATGACAAACGTTTTTCTGACAAGTTTACATCACAATGAATGCCGGCGACGCCGGTTGCTGCGCTTCTCAATATGCGGCACAAAATCGGAACAGGCATTGCCAGCCTTCAGCACCAGGACGATGCCAGCTTCCCGCCCGCAGGCTTCAAACGCCTGTTGCACGGTGGCAAACACCTTGCGGCATTCGCCCTGCACCACCGTGCTCATCGCGCCTGTTTCCGGTTTTAAACCGCCGGTGCGCAATTCTTCCGTAAACCGCACTATAACTTCGCCGATATGTTTTTTCCGCAACGGATACAAACTTAGCTCTGCCTGGATATTCATTTTTTTTTCACCGTGGCAACGATGAAAGCGCCTGGCTTTTTTTCGGCAGTGAGCCGTATGCTTACCCGGCCGAAGGCCGAAAGCAGGCCGCGCAGCTCTGCCTGCGTGAACATCCGCGCCGAGGAATAAAGACCTGATCCGGAGGAGATGCGCTTGCGGTTGAGCACGGCCAGACGATTAAGCGCGCCTACCAGCAGGCAACCGCCCGGCTTCAGGCATCGGATCATTTCCGCACAGGCCCGGCGCGCGTCCGAAACAAATTCCAGAGCCGCCATGGCGCTGGCAACCTCAAATTCTCCGTCCTGAAATGGCAGCTTCATCGCGTCCGCGACGGCAAAGCTGCAATGCGGCGCATGCCGCCCCTGCGCCACGGAAATCATCTCCGGCGAAATATCAACCCCCGTCACCTCGAATCCATGTTCAGCAAAAAAAACGCTCCAATGCCCCGTCCCGCAGCCAACGTCAAGCAGCGCCGGCCTTGAACCGGCGGACGGGACCGGCAGCAATGAAGCCACCGCTTCCTTCTGGGCCGCATCGTGCATCCGGCCGTCGGCAGTTTTATACCAGGCATCATACCCGGCCGCCAAAGTCCCGAAATCAAACCGGCTGTGGGACGAAATCATAAATTCGTATAGTCTATATTTATGCTGTGATAAAAGCTTGGTTACTTTCCGAATGATTGTCATTCCCGTGAAAACGGGAATCCAGAAATGTCAAACCGGATACCCGCTCGCTCGTGATTGACAGGGCCGGAGTTTTCATCTCCGCGTTGCCGCGCCGGCAAATGACCATGCTCCCAACCGGCGCGCCGATATGCGCGGCGATCTGTGGACACTTGACGGTGAGCAGGAAGAACACGCTCTTGCGCGTCTCGGACAAGGTCTCGTAATTCCCCTGCCCCTTGGCAATGACAAGGTCGGCCCGGTCATACCAGTAACGGAAATCTTCCGAGCATTCGGCAAGTATCGTGCCGGGAGCGTCCGAGCCATTGGATATCACCGGCGCTATTTCCGGGATGCCTGCCAGTTCGGCATCTTCGAGGGTGGCATCGTTGATGACCGGCGCGCCGCGGACGGCGACGGTGATTTTCTCGGCGGGAAGCGCCTCGATCAGGAGGCGGTCGAAGACGATTTCGCCGGCATTGTCAGCCAGATACAAAATGCAATGCGCGGCACCGGAAGCGCGAAAGAGATCCTCGACGCTGCCGACCAGGGTCCGGTTATGGATTGTCTGAAGTATGCCCGGGAGTTCTGCCGCAGAAATGCCGGTTTTGGCGCCGGAATCCAGGAGGTTCCCGGCGATGGCCAGGCGCACGAGCGCCTCGCGCGGATCCGGCTGGCGGCGCGCATCCGCGGCCAGGGCCGGCAGCAGGTCAAGGGCGGCGCGATTCATCCTGTCTTTCACGGCGCGGTAAGGATCGGCCTGACCGGCCTCGGAGCGGACAACGCGCTGGATCCGCTGGGCGATGGTCACGGGCATGACGCCCCAATCGGCCGCGGCGATCTCGCCGAGCACGCGCCGCAGCAGGCGCTCGCGCCGGCCGCTATCCGGCTCGCACAGCGCCACGGCCTCGGCCGCCTGGCGGACAAAGCACGGAATGCATTCAATGGCAGTTTGCATTATTAACCTAAAAAGTCAGCACCTTATCCGATTCCTTGACAAGTTCATAAAGGTCTTTCATGGTCGAAAGGGGGCACATTTCCGATCCTTCCGAATGGCGGAGCTTGAGGCAGGTCCCGCAGGCCAGGATTTTTCCGCCGCGGTCCACGAAAGCCTGCATTTGTTCCTTCACCTTGAAATGCCCCTCTTCCAGCCGCTCGCATTCCACGCCCTTGGCCAGCAAAAACGCCTTCACCCGGTCGCCTTTCTCAAGGGAAAATACGCCCAGCCGGAAAGCATTCCACACGGTTTCGGGATCGGTCGAATAGATGACCATGCCCATCTTCATGTTTTTAGTTCCCCTTTATTATTTTGTTTGTTTTGAATGCCAATTCAATCGCCGAACTGGTTGGTCTTGAGCATGACCAGCGTGCAGGCGTTCAAGGGCTCCGAGCCTTCCGCCTGCAGGCGCCGCGCCAGCTCCGGATTTTCGGCACCGGGATTAAAAATTACCCGCGTCGGTTTCGCGGCCAGGATCTCATCCGCCATGGCCGCGGAACGTTCCGGACCGAGGTAGACGGTCACGGTATGGACCGGCCCGGGAATATCCGCCAGGCGTTTGAAAACCGGGATGCCGTCAATTTCCGATATTGCCGGGTGGACAGGGAAGACGGCATGGCCTTTTTCCGCCAGCAACTTGACCGCCATGTAGCTGTATCTTTCAGGCTTGCTGCTCGCGCCAAGCACTGCCACGTTCATTTATTTATCTCCAGAGATTGTTTCTTCCGGTAGGGCGCAACAGCCTTGTTGCGCCGTTTTTACATGCATGCGGCCGGACACGCCTGTCAACCCTTGCCATTTTAAATTGCATAACATTAAACCTATTTTATTCATCCCACTCGAAAACGGAGCCGGCCCGGCAGGTGTCAAACTGGTCGGGAAACTCCCGCCAGAACCGCGCCATGGCGGCAAAGCCGGTGCAATGGCACGGTATCAAACGCCGCGCGTCAATACGCTTGAAAGCTTCCACCGTTTTATTCAAACGCACCGGCCCGGCTGCAAGCAAGTGCATGCCGCCCAGCACCGTGTGAACACGGCGGTTGCCGGTAAGTTTCCGGATATAGTCCAGGGTATTGACGACCCCGGCGTGGGCGCAGCCCAGGACCACGACCGTGCCGCCCGGCGTGTCGATGAACGCCGACTGGTCGTCCTCGATCGGATCTGGCCGGCGACACGCAAGGTCGGTATAAAAACCGCCGCCGGTGTCTTCAAAATCCGTCCGGCGCGGCACGGGCCCGGTAAGAAACAGCCCCTCGCCGACCTCCACCGTCTTCTCGGTCAGAAGAAGTTCAGCCCTGGCGCGGATGGCTTTCTCATCCAGGGCGGGAACCCAGATTTCACGCGCCGTGCCTTCCGGATTGCGGCCGTATTTGGGCGTTAAGGCGGCCGGATGGGCATAGACGGCGCGCGCGCCGGGGAGGCTGAGCACAGCGCCCAGTCCGCCGGTATGGTCGTAATGGCCGTGGCTGATTAAAACTGCCCCGGCCTGCTCCAGCTTGACATCCAGCCGGCCGGCATTGTGCTCCAGCACAAGCCCCTGGCCGGTATCGAAGAGCATCCGGTGCCCTCCCAGCTCAATCCAGAAAGAAAGCCCGTGCTCGGCAAGCATGCCGCGGCCGTTGGCGGTGTCTTCGAC
>JBAYWJ010000226.1:0-6254 GCA_041674125.1 Kiritimatiellia bacterium | reverse complement strand
CGCGGCGTCCGGGTAGCCGCCCCAGTCGTCGTTGTACATGGCCTTGTGGCCGGCGGCGCAGACTCCGCGCACGACATCTTCCGGCCGGCTGATGCCGCAGAGCACGGAGGGGATATAATCCTCGCACTCAATCCATGCGCAGGTTTCTGCAAATAGCCCCGGATCAACCTTGAGGCAGTGCAGGAGCTTTGACCAGTACCATTCCGATGAATAAGTGCCGCCGCATTTGGCCAGATACTGCGGGCGCATGCGCCGCGCGGCGGCGGTGATGGCCTCGGCTTCGGCGATGGCGGTATGGTCCTTCCAGAGCCAGGCATAGGCGTTGAGGTTTTTCCTGTATTCCCGGCGCAGGCACATGGGCTGGTTGCGCCCGTCAACCGGGATGGGCGTGGAGCCGGTTGTATCTACCCCGATGCCGGCGATTTGGCCGGGCTTTACGCCGGCTTCCCTGGACGCCTTGCGCATGGCGCTCCGGACGGCCTTTTCCATGCCGGCGAGGTAATCGAGGGGCGACTGCCGGGCGAGGTTGTGATCGCCGGGATCGAGCAGGATGCCTTCCGTGCCGCTCGGGTAAGCGGCGACGGCCGAGCCGGCTTCGAGTCCGTCGCGGGTGCTGACGACGAGCGCCCGGACGGAATTGGTGCCGAAATCAATCCCGATTGAGTACTTAAGCATGGATGTTCTCCGTAATGACTTTTCAGCGCAGGTTGTGCTTTTGTTCCTGGCCGTAGTAGGCATGGCGGCCGTGTTTCCTGAAGAAATGCTTGTCCAGGAGCTCCTGGCGGATAGGCTTGACATTTTTCCTGATGAGCACGGTCCAGAGGGCCATCTGGCAGATCTGCTCAAGGACGATGGCGTTTTCAACGGCCTCGGCGGCGTCGCGGCCCCAGGTAAACGGGCCGTGGCTGGCGACGAGGATGAAGGGGCACTCGCGCGGGTCTATTTTGGACTGGCGCATTCTGCGCACAATGGACTCGCCGATGTTCGCTTCGTAATTAGAGCTGATTTTGCCACTGGGCATGGGGCTTGTGACCGGTATTTCCATGTGGCAATAGTCGGCGTGAGTGGTGCCGAGGCACGGCACCGGGCGGCAGGCCTGGGCGAAAGCCGTGGCGCAGGCGGAATGGGTGTGGACGACAGCGCCTATGGAAGGAAAGGCCCGGTAAAGCGCAAGGTGCGAAGGCAGGTCTGAAGAGGGGCGCAGGCCGGAAGCGATTTTTTCACCTTTCATGTCGGTGAGGACAATGTCATCTTTCTTCAGCTTGTCATATGCCACGCCGCTGGGCTTGATGGCAACCAAACCCCTGGCGCGGTCCGCCTGGCTGGCGTTGCCCCAGGTCAGGGGCGCCAGCCCGGCCCGGTCTATCTGCAGATTGGCGCGCCATACCGATTCGATTGCCCGGGCCATTTTCAGGCGCACTGCCTGTGTGGCTGATTTCATAGTTATTCCTCTGTTTTTCCGGCGGCGGCCCTGTCGCCGGAATCCGGTCCCGGGGCAGGGAGCGGGTCGAAAATCCAGCGCTTGTTGAACCAGAACCACTGCTCGGGCTCATTATTGACTTTCTCGCTTAAAATGTCAAAAAAAGCCTGGGTGATGCGGAGGGCGTCGTTTCTTTTATCGGCGCCGGGGTCGGGGAAGACCGGGTCGTAGACCCGGTAAACATGTTTGGTCCACCCCTGGCGGGTGATCATGACCGGGAAGACGGGCACGCCGGCCTGGCGGGCGATGAAGCCCATGCCTTCGGCCACGTTGGCGGTCTTGCCGAGAAACCGGATGGGGAGGGCGTCGGTTTTGCCGCGCACGTCGGAGAGGATGGCCAGCACCTTGCCCTCCCTGATCTTGCGCAGGATGGTTTTCAGGATTGAAGAGCTGCGCAGGACGGTTTCGTAGCCGGTGCCGGCGCGGGCGCGGTTGAAGAAATCATCCACGAGCGTGTTTTTCTGCTGGGCTGCGAGCGAGAAGAGGGGGATTTTGACCGCGACGCAGTAAAGGACCGCCATCTCCCATGAGCCCATGTGGGCGGTGGCGACTATGGCGCCCTTGCCGGTATCTGACCAATTTTTTATTTTTGCAGGGGTTCCGGCTGTGTCAACCACGGAGAGGGTCCAGGCCGGCCGGGCCACCGGCAGGCGCAGGGTTTCCACCATGGTGAAAATGAAATTGCGCCACGAAACCCAGGCGATGCGCCCGGCCTGGCGCGGGGTGTAGCGGCTGCCGAATATTTCGATGATCCTTCTCCTGGCTTCCCTGACGCGGTAGCCGTAAACATGGAAGGCGATCCAGGCCAGGCCGCAGCCCAAGCCCAGCGCGCCGCGGTACGGCAGGGCGCACAGCGCCGCCGCCAGAAGGCGGACAGAAGCGTATTCCACATAATGCTTGAGGGGGTGTTTCATGGTTGTTTTCAGCCGATCGATTTGCACCACGCGATGAACGACAGCAGCGGGCTCCCGCCCATTTTGACGGCATTGGAAGGGCAGTTCTCGTGGCAGCAGCAGCAGGCGATGCATTTTTTACGGTCGAGGGCGGGGCGGAGCCTGCCCTCGATGGCAAGCGCCCCGGTCGGGCAGGCCGCCACGCAGCGGCCGCAGGCGGTGCAGGAATCCAGGAAAGACGGCGCGATCCACACCAGGGGCTGCGCCAGACGCAGCAGGCCGCCCGGAATCAGGCGCGCCGCCGTGGCGGCCGCGGGCAGTTTCACGGGCGGCAGATTTTCAAGGTTGGCGCGGTCGCCGGCGATTTCGATATTGTCCCATTCGGTTTCGCCGGCGCCGGCGCCGCGCAGGCTGTTAAGGTAGCCGACGCGGCGCGGGTTGATTTTGAGCAGGCGGCACATGGCGATATCGAGCGCGACGCCGTCGGCCGAGGTGGCCAGCAGCCCTACCTGGAGGGGCGTGCCGCAGGATGGCCCGCCGCCTTCCATGACGGTCACGGCATCGCACACGGTCAGGGCGGGGCGGACGGCGCCATATATGAAGGCCAGGCATGCGCCGAACCGGTCCGGGGTGGGAAAGAACTTGTGCATCATGACCTTCTGGTATCCGGGCAGCAGGCCGAAGACGTTCTTGACGGCGTTGGTGAAGATGGTGAAGGAATGGGTTTTGAATTTTGGCACGTTGATGACCAGGTCGGACTCAAGCGCGCGCCGTGCGATGGCCATGGATACGCCCTGGAAACTTCGGCCCAGGCACGGCTCCTTTTCGAGGACTATGAACGGCACTTTTTCGCTTTCGCAGAGCGCCCTGAAGCCGGTTTTTTCAAGCACCGACTCGATTTTGAGAATGCCGGCCGGGCTTTCGCCGATGGCCGGGATTCCCCCGATCTGGCGGACGCGCCTGACGATGGCCCGCACTATTTCCGGATGCGTGGTGGCCGCCCTTTCAGGGGAGCGGTCGGTGAGCAGGTTGGGCTTGATGAGCACGGAGGCCCCCGGCTTGACGAAGCTTTGCAGGCCGCCGATGGACGCCAGGGCCTCGTCGAGCGCCCGGCTGACAGTTTCCGGATCGTAAGAGTGGCATTTTGCGAGGGCAACGGCGGTTTTCATGGTCTTGGGCAAAAGGCTAGATCTGCGGCTTGCCGGCCGGTGCGGAAAGAGGGGCCACGCGCAGGGGCAGCCTGATTTTCAGATCGTTCCCGAGCAGGACTTCGATCCAGTAAATGCCGGATTCGGGGAAGGTGATGTTCATGAAAAATTCCACATTGGTGGCGATGGCCTCCATGGCCGGCATTTTGAGGCGGATGGTCTGCCCCTGGGCCACGACCGTTTTCTGGTCGGGCTTGAGAAGGCGGCTGACCTGTGAAAATTCACCCACGCCGTTACACCAGCGGGTTACAAGGCACATGCGCGGGAAGACGAGCGGATACTGGTTGGCATTGATAACGTCAAAGATGCCTATCAGCATGAACTTTCCGTTACGTTCCTGGCGGACATCGTCGCAGATCAGGCAGGCCTGTAAATCAGGAATCATGTAAAGATCTATATCATTAGGGGGCCTGGCTTGTCAACGCGGATTATGGATCGTGTTCGCTGAGCTGGAGCCGCCCTCGATCCGGAGGTCCTTGGGGGCCGCGCCTTCTTGCGGGGCGCCCTGGCAGATGGCCGGCGCGATGAAAAGCAAGGCGGCGACGAGCAGTGAATGATTTTTCATTGCGGCGCGGGCGGCGGCTGGACGGGCGGCTTGAGGGGCGGCTTGGGAGGCGGAGGGGGTTTTTTGAAATGCCGGCACGAATCCGTGGCCTCGACCTCCTTGCCCTGCAGCGCGCAGCGCTGGATGAAGGGATTGACAACGTAGTTGGCGCAGTGCCGGCACAGGCGCGCGGCTTCGTCCTTTTCAAAGACCTCGGGCCTGGGGGCCAGGTCGCCTGGGCTGAAAAGGGCCGGCTGCTTTTTTTGCTTGAAAGGCACCTCGGCCTCGCTCGCGAAGGCGTGGCCGCAGGAGGCGCAGGCGAGGTCCTCGCCCGCGCGCTTGAAACCCTCGTAGCGCGGCGTGCGCTTAAGGATGGTTTCGGCGCCGCAGGCCGGGCAGATGATTTCGATCGGTTGGCCTCCAGCCGTGTTCATGGCAAAGATAAAAAAGGTTTATTTTTTGCGCCTTGCCCCGGCCGGTTTGGAGGGGAGGATACCGGCGAGGATGTTGTCGCGCGGGTAGGCGTGGCCCAGGTGCTGGATGAAGCCCTCGCCGAACTTGAAGCCGGCCATGGCGCCGACGCGCGCGGCATCGCGCCGCATGAATTCGACGTATTCATCCATGCCGTGCTCCGCTCGCAGCCACTCGCGCTGGGAGGCGTGGCAGGCGAGCATATCGGCTTTGCGGGCAATCATGGCGGATATGTTCACCACGAAATCGGGCGTAACTTCCTTCCCCGCGTGGTCGCGGCCCTCGGTGGGGAGCAGGTAGTAAAGGTGCGGTATTCCCTTCAGGATCGGGGCCGGGCGTTTGGCGCCGGTGGGGTAATTCGGGAGAGTGGCGGTGAAGGTGGCGTCGCGCGCCAGCCGGCTGGCCATTTCATGGTCGGTCATGTAGTCGCCGGGATAGGGGGCCAGCATGACGTTCGGGGCATAGGTCCGGACCAGCTCGCATATTTTCCTGCGGGTGGGGTTGTCGAAGACCGATTCGAGATCGTTTATGCCGGCGCAGAAATATTCGGCGCCGATGAGCCTGGCGGCGCGCCGGGCTTCGCCGGCGCGGATCGCCATGATTTCGCGAGGCTTTTTATCCACCGCGCCGCAGGATCCGTTGTTGACGGTCATGATGGCGATCTGGTGCCCGAGCTTTTTGAGGAGCATCAGGGTTCCCGCGCATTGGAACTCGGCGTCATCGGGATGGGCGGTTATGGCCAGGATTTTCATGATTTTTTGTCCTTACTTATTTTGTTGAATAGATTAAATAATGACTTGCCATCTTGCTTCGTCAGAGACTTCGCAAGACAAGTCCGTAGCTCAAGCCTGTCAGGCGCAGAGCGTATCAACCATAAAGACGCAATTTATCAATACTGCCCTTCTACGCTCGGCGACAAAAGTCTTGAGCTACGCAGGGCATCCTACGCTCTGCCCCAGCCACCATCTTTGTCGTTTTTACTGATATGGCTTGCCATCCGTAGCTCAAGCCTGTCAGGCGCAGAGCGTAGGATGGCGGAGAGGGCGGGATTTGAACCCGCGGTGCCCTTTTGGGGCACATACGATTTCCAGTCGTACACCTTCGGCCGCTCGGTCACCTCTCCGTAATAACAAACAAATCGGAAAATATTTATCTCAAAATAGGAGCGCGATCGCAAGCGCATAATTGGGATTCTATGGTTGACCGCGGGAGCTGCGGGGGATAATATCGCCGTTTCAAGGAACCCGATGGCGCAGAAAAAAAAATATGTAATCCTGATCGGCGACGGCATGGGCGATTACCCGCTGGCAGAGCTCGGCGGTATGACGCCCCTGCAGTTTGCCTCGATTCCCAACATTCGCGCGGCCGCCACCGCGGGCGAGGCGCGCCTGGTCAAGACCGTGCCCGATGGCATGACGCCCGGGAGCGACGTGGCCAACTTGAGCATCATGGGGTTCGATCCCACCAGGTATTACACCGGCCGCGCCCCGATCGAGGCGGCCGGGGCCGGGATCGCCATGACGCCGGAAGACGTCGCCTTCCGCTGCAACCTCATAACCGTTGCCGGAGGAGCGATTGCGGACCATTCTTCCGGGCACATAACTACGCCCGAGGCCAATTTACTGATGGATGCGGTTGAAAAAAAGCTCGGCCGGGAT
>JBAYWJ010000225.1:0-6259 GCA_041674125.1 Kiritimatiellia bacterium | reverse complement strand
TTCGTAAAACCCTGTGGCGGCGGCGCAGTCATTCCTGACAACGGCCGCGTCGGCTTTTTTGAACAAGGGGGCGTTTTCAAAGCGGATGCGCTGTCTTTTAACAATGCCGTGGCGTTCCGAGGAATCCGGCAGCGCGCCGGTCGCAGCCGGTGCGGCGATGGAGCAGAATACAATGAGCGCGGCCAGCGGTGCGGCCGGGCGGATACCGAGCGGCATGTATTTTGTATAAAAAATCATTGCCTGGAAAGGGTGTCGGCCAGGTCCTCGGCCGTGAGCACGTTCATATCCACCAGGATTTGTCCGAGTTTTTTGCCTGATTTTTTCTGTGACTGTAAAGCCTGTTCGAGCTGTGAGGCCGTGATCAGCCTGCGCTCCAGGAGCAGGTCGCCCAGCTTGCGGTGGAAGAGCTTGAGCTGGTCTTCGGTCGGATAGGCGTGGGCGGTCTTGACCCATTCGGGGGCCTTGCCGGAGAGGCGGCTGCTGATGTAGCGGCGGATGGCCTGGACCGTCGCCCAGAAGTTTACCCAGTTCCCGACCACCAGGCGCGGCACCGAAAGCGCAGCCTGGAACGGGCCGTAGATGCGGTTGACAGCCGCGACGCGGTTCGCCAGCCGCCAGAAGAGTAGCGCAAGGACAATCCACATCAGCGTGTTGTAGACTTCGTGGTTTTCCACCAGGGGCGGTATGGCCACTTCCGGGTTTAACCATTCCACCAGCCACACGACCAGCCAGAATATCACTATCGGGTAGGCGGCGATGGTCAGCAGGTTGGTGATGATTCCCTTGCGGTCGCGGGCAAGGAAATAATTGGCGCCCAATGAGTTTGCCCATCCGATGCGCCAGCCCTGCAGGCCGATTCCCATTATCCAGCGCGCGCGTTGGCGCACCGCGGCGGAAAAGTTGTTGGGGAAAAATTCGCGCGTGGCGATCAGGTCGCGAATTTTCCTGTGCACCGTCCTGCCGGTGAGCCAGTGCCGCCTTGTTTCGACCCTTTCCACCGCCTGCTGGAGGAATATTTTTTTGCCCTGCATTTCCCTTAAGTAGAGTCCCAGCTGGTAGTCCTCGGTCAGGGAGCGGATGTCGAACACCTGCTGCTGGTGTTTTTGGCGGAGAAAATCTATGGCGGCCCGGCTCAGGGCCGTGCCGACCCCGGCGGAAGGCACGGTGTTGGTGAGTATTTCCCTGGACCTGAGATCCTTGCTGTGAAACTCGGCGAATTCATCCAGGTATATCCCGGCCACCCAGCGCGCGTGTTTCCATTCCAGGGCCAGCACCGGCAGCTGGATCATGTGCACGCGGGGGATGAGGTAGTTGAAGTATTTGAAGGAAAGCGGATGGATGATGTCTTCCGCGTCGTGCATCACGAAAATATCAAAATGAATTTTCTTTTCCTTCTCGCAGGCGAAAATGCCCTGGATGATCCAGTTCAGGCAGTCGGCCTTGTTGGTAGGGCCGTCGGCCGGCGTGACCACCGCCGATATGCGCGGGTAAATCTCGCGCACTTTTTCCACGGCCAGGCGGGTGGCTTCGTCGTTGGGGTAGGTTCCGACGAACACATGGTAGTTTTTGTAGTCAAGCGTGGTGACCGTGTTGAGAAGCATTTTGTCGATGACATCGGATTCATTCCAGGCGGGAACCATGATGGCGATCGGCTTTTCCGGGACGGAATTGAGCCGCGCGCGCGTGACCGGTTTGATCAGCCGGCGGCGGAAAATGGCGCGGAAAGCCGCGCGCGTGTAATACACCATGTCGACGAACAGGTCGTCCAGGCCGCTGATGAGGAAAATAATTACAAGGAAGATGAAAAGCGAGCGGAAAAAAAACCAGATATAGAAAATTATATCTTCGCCGCTCATCGTTATTCGCCGCGTTTTGCGCCGGCCGGCACCTGCTGGCGCCTGGCCGGAGCTTGCTTCATTCCGGCAGAATCGCGCCGGCCTGCCGGGTTAATGCGCGGTGAAGGAGGGGCCGGTGCGCTCAGCGCTTCACGCGCGCGTTGCCTTCCCAGATCGTCCAGACCTGCTCCTCGTCCGCCGGCTGGGCGTAGTCCGTCATCATGGTCGTTGCCAGGGCGCCGCTCGCCCATCCGAACTGGATCCACTTCTCCGGCTCCCAGCCTTTCAAAATGGCATAGAGCATTCCACCCACGAACCCGTCGCCGCCGCCGATGCGGTCGAGCACGGTGATTTCGCGCGGCTCGACCACGTGCCAGTTCTTGCCCTCGGCCATGATCGCGCCCCAGAGGTGGCGGTTGGCGCTGGCCACCTCGCGCAGGGTAGTGGCAAAGACCGCTGCCTTCGGGTAGGCCTTCTTGACCCGGTTGATCATGCCCTTGAAGCCCTCGATCTTGGCCGCCAGGCCCTTGCCGCCCGCCTCGGGCCCCTCGATGCCGAGGCAGAGCTGGAAATCCTCCTCGTTGCCCACCAGGATATCCGCCACGCCGGCGATTTCCGCAAATATCCTGGCCAGTTCCTTCTCTCGCCCCTTCCAGAACGAGGCCCGGTAGTTGAGATCGAAAGAAATCCGCGTGCCGTACTTTTTGGCGGCCCGGGCCAGCTCCAGACAAAATTGGCTCGTTTCCGGCGAAAGCGCCGCGATCAGTCCGGAGAGGTGCGCGATTTGCACGCCCTCCTTGCCGAAAATGCGGTCAAGGTCGAAATCCTTGACGTTCAGCGTCCGGCCGACCTCGCCGGCGCGGTCGTTGTGCACGCGCGGCCCGCGGGAGCCGTAGCCGCTGTCGGCTATGTTGAACTGGTGGCGGAAGCCCCACGGTCCGCCCTGCTTGACCTCCTTGCCCTCATACGCCATGTGGCGGCCGGCGAGGTTGTCCTTGATAAACCGGGCGATCGGGCTGTCCTTGACGAAAGTGGTCAGAACCTTGACCGGCAGCCCCAGGAAGGAGGCGACGCTCGCCACGTTGGTTTCGGCGCTGGTGGCCTGCATAACATAGGTGTCCGAACTGTGCACTGGCTGGCCGTTGAGGGGGGTGATGCGCACTCCCATGCTGGTGGGGACGAGCAGGGCATACGCGCAGTCTTTCCGGAGATCAATTTTCACTCTATCTTTCCTTTCTATTAAAATTTATTCTATTCCATGGCATAAATTAACCAAAATAAGCGCGGTGTCAAATGGTATTGCGCGCCGTGCGTCCGGAAATTCAATGCCGGGGTGTATCGGGCCGTAAAGGGCCGTATTGGGGTGCAAAGGGCCGATTATTTCCGGCAATATGTATCGAAACGGGGTGATAAATGGTGATTAGGGGTGATTGCGGCAGGATTCTGGCGCGCAATGGCGCTATTATTTTGGCACCCGTGGCGCGATATGGCGCGCAATGACTCGCAACGGCTTGATTTGGCGCGATCCGATGCATCAATCCAGCTGCGAACGTGGCAGCAGATTGGCCGATTATGGCATATTCCGCTTGCCAGCAGGTAAATGATATTTTATTGGTTAAACAGAGTTCAACGGGATTGTGGGATCCGAGGTTTACTCATGAATTGGGCATTTGCACTTTGAAGGCAGAAACATTTGATGAAAGTAATTAAGCGGAGGTAAGAAAAAATGATGCCCGGCCGGCAGAATAATTCAAACAGTGCGTGTTCCAATGTCATTACCATTGAGGAATGGCGCCGGCTGTATGCCGCGGCCATCAAGGTGCGCGAGATGGAGCCGTGGCTTTGGATGGAAGAAACCGATGTTTTCGGGATCAGGATGCCGGGCACGGATACGTTTGGCTTCGTCAGCGTCATGGGATTGCTGGGGGAATATCATGCCGTGGCACTGTATCCTGGACCAAAAGAGCTGGCCCAGTTCCGGCAAATCCAGGATGCTCCGGATAAGCAGCGAACGGCGGACGCGGTGCTTGATATTTGCCATTTTCATGCGGCCTTTGGCGGAAAAAAAGACATGGAAGCGTCGGACAAGACAATCATGAAGCAATTGGGGCTGACCTTCAAGGGCGCCACGGCCTGGCCATACTTTCGAAGTTTCCGCCCGGGATATTATCCGTGGTTTGTTGAGGCAGATGAGGCGCGTTTTCTGACTTTGGCTTTGGAGCAGCTGCTGGATGTAGCTCCGCGGATTAAAAACAACCGCTCTATCCTCTTTTCGAAGTCCAGCATGGATAGCCTGCTGGTGCGCGAGCCGGATGGCGATGAAGCAAGTTCGGCCTGGAAGGACTCTTATCACTCATTTCCGCCTCCGGCAACCTCCTTTCAGCTCTCGGTCCCCGTTGATTTGATCAATAGCGTGCGCGGCCTGCGGGCAACGGAAATGACTTTTGAAGTTGATGTGTTCCATATGTCAGCCAGGATTGGGAAGAAAGGCGAACGGCCGATGATGCCGCATTGTTTGCTGGCAGTGGATTCGCAGTCGTATTTCGTTCTGGGCGTGGATATGCTGGTTGCGGAACCAAGTCTTGAAGCGATATGGGCCAAGGCCCCGCGCCATCTCCTGGAGATTATCAAAAAGAACGGTGTGCGTCCGAAAAAAATAGCGGTCACAACGCCATGGGTTTATATGGTCCTCGGAGCGTTATGCCAGGAGCTTGGAATCCGGCTTGAGCTTTCCCCGGAGCTAAAAGCGCTTGAAGACGCGCGGCGTCATCTCGATCAATGCATGCGACGGTGAAGTGGTCCCCATAATGACGGGCGTAAACAATTTGCTGCTGCGTTGCGGCCTACACCGCTCATGTGGGTTTAAACACTAAAACTTCATGTCTTTTGCCAACGGGTAAAAACAAGGTTATTTATGCGTTGTGTCCTAAATAAATTATGATAGTATTTATGTAAATCAAAAGTTGATTGGATGATTGAAATGAAATATAAGGACGTAATCACAATTGAGCCCGGTAAACGCGGCGGCAAACCATGCATTCGCGGATTGCGCATTACGGTCGGCGACGTGCTCGGCTGGCTGGCGTCCGGTATGTCGGCGGATGAAATTATCGCAGATTATCCGGATCTGACTCCAGAGGACATTCGTTCCTGCATCGAGTATGCCGCCGAACGCGAGCGCCGGTTCATTCAATGCCCGGTAAAACATGAAGCTGTTGTTTGACGCCAATCTCAGCCACAAGCTGGCGGTCGTCCTTGCAGATATCTTTCCTGGTTCTTCCCGCGTGCGAACGGTTGACCTTGGGAGGCAATCGGATCAGGCCATTTGGGGCTTTGCCAAAACACATGAATTTATAATCGTGACATTGGATCAGGACTTTTACGATATGAGTTGTTATTATGGTTTCCCGCCAAAGGTTGTCTGGATGCGTACAGGAAACCAATCCACGCGTGTTTACGAGCAGATAATTCGGGAACAATTTAAGTTGATCACCCGGTTTGCCTCGGATTCGGATGCCGCCTGCCTTGAGTTGGCATAATCATACATGGCGCGTTCATTTGCCGATGAGCGGCAGGAAGTTTTCGGCCAGGGAGTGGTTGAGGTCGAAAAGAACAAAGCCGCCTGCACCGCGCTCGCGCAGTTCCTTGAGCTGGCCGATGAAGGCCTGCCGGCCGAGGTCGCCATCCTCGAGCGTGGCGCCGATGCCGGGGTAGACGCGTTTTGCGCCGTTGGGCATGGCGAGCTGGCGGCCCAGGTTTTCCGCGAAGAGCGATGTGGATGGAAAATAATCCATCGGGCAGACAAAATCCACCGCGCCTTCTTTGAGCCAGAGCCCCCAGTCCTGTCCGATGCTCTCCGCGCATTCCGGGTATTTGGGGTAAACCGCGGCCGAAAGCCTTGCCGCGGGCTTTGCCTTTTTCATTTCGCGGCGGACGGTCCTGATGAAATTCGTGATTTGTGCTTTGCGCCACGATTTATAGCTTTCCCTTCGAGACCCTGAAACAACATCAGAAGGCCACTTCTCCACGGTCTTCCCGGACCATTGTTCGAACCTTGCCCGACAGCCGGCGCAATAGCATGCATCGCCGTCGGGATAGCGGATGTAGTCCAGGTGGATGCCGTCGGGGCCATAGCGGCCCAGGGCTTCGAGAATGCTGTTGAGCTCCAAGGCGGTGTTGACCGGGTCGGAGGGGCAGAGCCAGTCGCGCGTTTCGCCGCGGCTGTTTTTCTGCAGGCGGCCCTCCCGGCGGAGGCTTTCCCTGACCGCGGCCGGCGCCATGGCCAGGTTCCAGCATACCTTCCAAAGGTGGACTTCAATCCCGGCCGACCGGGCAGCCCGGACGCATTGCGCCGCCTGGTCGCCGTATGGCTTTGATTTTTCGATCCAGGGGGCGTGTTCGCTCCGGAAATGGGCGGCCCCCGC
>JBAYWJ010000224.1:0-6265 GCA_041674125.1 Kiritimatiellia bacterium | reverse complement strand
GGTTTATTGGAACGAAGAATACAGGCGGCTTAAAGTGATCATGCCTGTTGGCGATACGGCCGACTACGAAGTGCCGGGCGGCGCGGTGCGCCGTGGGCCGTCGGGCGAGGTGCCGGGCGGGAGATGGGTGCGGGTGCGGGGAAAAGGCCGGACCTTTGTTTTCGCCAGCGACGCTCTCTACGCGTTCAACAGCCGCAGGGGGGCCTTGATGGCCACAATCTGTCGCTCCACCCGTTACGCCATCAGCCGCATCTGGCCCGACGGCAAGGACAAGTGGCGGCCGCCGGTGGATGCCGGGGAGCTGAAGTTCAGGTATGCCATATCGTGCGGCCGCATGGATCCGGGGCGCCTTTCCGACGAGCTTGAACAGCCGCCCGTGGCGCTCATGGTCCCCCCGCATCCCGGCAGGCTGCCGCGCTGCGGTTCATTGGCGGATCTTAAGCCGGGTTTATTAAGGATCATGGCCCTTAAACCTGCCGAAGACGGCAGGGGAATCGTTTTGCGTGCGCAGAATACAGGCAAAAAAGCTGTGCCGGCCGCCTCGCTGCGCTGGCTGGGTGAAAAAATCGCGCTGGAAGGGAGCGTTTTGCCCTGGCAGATCAAATCCTGGCGGCTCTCCAGGATTTCCGGCCGCTGGCGCTCCGAGCCTTCCGGCGCCCTGGAAACTCGCGTTTAGCGGGAATGTTTCCCCGCGCCGTTTTCATGCTTTTTAATGCATTTCCGTTTGACTTTTACCGCGGCAATTCTATATTTTTTGTGTTTAACTGTTGTGGATGCTCATTATACGGGAGGTATCATCATGGCGGACAAACTGGCGATTGACGGCGGCAAGAAAACTGTGACGAACAAGCTTATCGGCTGGCCCAATTTTGACGAGCGGGCCATCAAGATGGTCGAGGAAGTGCTGCGCTCCGGGAAGGTAAACTACTGGACCGGCAAAAAGGGCATGGAATTCGAGAAGAAATTCGCCGAATGGCAGGGCAGCAAATACGCCATCAGCGTGGCGACCGGCACCGCGGCCCTGCACGCCGGCCTGGCGGCGCTCGGGATCGGGCCGGGAGACGAGGTCATCGTGCCCAGCTACACTTTTATCGCCTCGAGCTTTTCAATCGTGCAGGCGGGAGCCATCCCGCGCTTCGCGGATGTAAACCTGGATGACCACTGCATCAGCATCGCGTCGGCCGAGAAGCTGGTCACCAGGCGCACAAAGGCCATCATGCCCGTTCACCTCTACGGCAACGTGTGCGACATGGGCAAGGTCTTGGCCTTCGCCAAGAAGCACAAGCTTTTCGTGATCGAGGACAACGCCGAGGCCTTTGGCGGCAGCTACAAGGGCAAAAAGACCGGCAGCATCGGCGACATCGGCGCCTGCAGCTTCTGCCAGAACAAGACCTTCACCACCGGCGGCGAGGGCGGCATGATCACCACCGACAACGAGGACCTGGCCTGGGAGGCGCGCAGCTTCCGCGACCACGGCTACGACGTAAAGGCCCGGATCAACATGCTCGAGCTCGAGCAGAAGCTGCCTTACATCCACAACCGCGTCGGCTGGAATTACCGCATGACCGAGATGCAGTCGGCGATCGGCCTGGCGGAACTGGAGAGGATCGACAGCTGGAACATGCCTGCCCGCAAGCGCAACGCGCATATCCTGATGGATATCCTCGGCCAGATGCCCCAGATCAAATACATGCCGATCGACACTCCCGAGCGCCAGAACGGCTGGTTTGTCTGCGCCTTTTCGCTCGACATCGAGAAAATGAGCTGCGACATAATGCAGTTTGTGAAGGCCGCCGGGGCCGAGGGCGCTCCCTGCTGGAAGGTTTTCTGGCCGCAGTGCCACACCGAGCGTGCTTTCAGCGCAAAGCGCGGCTTCGGCAACTCCGGCTTCCCGTTCACCTCGAAGGAATACACCGATCCCAAGAGCGCGGATTATTCCAAGGTGGATGTGCCCAACGCCCGCTGGCACGAGAAGCACACCTTCACATGCTTCGCCTTCCCGACCTTCACCGAGAGCGACATGAAGCAGATCGGCGCCGCCCTGGTGAAAGTGATCAAGGCGTATTCATAAAAGTTGGAATTAACAAGTTGCCACAAAGAGGCACAAGGAACACAAATAACTGCCTGTTTGTCTTGTGAATTCTGTGCATTTTTGTGGCCAATCCATTTCGATCAGGAGGAATAATAATCGTGTCGCAATTAAAAGTAGGAATAGCTGAGGTCAATATCACGCCCAGGCTCGGCCTGCCGCTTGCGGGAAACTTCCGCGATGATTACGCCGCCCGCGGCATCCACGACCCGCTCCGCGCGCACGCGATCGTGTTTGAAAACCGGGCCGGTGAAAAAGCCGCCCTCCTTTCGGTCGAGGTCTGCATGCTTGACCGCGCCAACGTGGCGGCCATCCGGCAGCACGTCAGCCGCGCAACCGGGATCGCGGCCGGGCGCGTCCTGGTCGCCGCCATCCACACCCACGCCGGGCCGGCCTTGAAGGAAAGCTCTTCCCGCCCCAACACGCCCGCGGCCGACGTCGGCCTGCTCATGAAAAAAGCCGCCGGGGCGGTGAGCCAGGCCTGCAAAAACCTCAGGGCAAGCCGGCTCTGTATCGGCACTTCGGAGGAAAAGAGAATTTCATTCAACCGGCGGCTTGCCTGCCGCGACGGCAAGACGCACATGAACTGGGAAAAGCTTGATCCCAAATTTGTCATCAAGCCGCAAGGCGGCATTGACCCTCAGGTGATCGCCATGGCGGTCTGCCGCAACGGCGCCCCGGAGGGCGTCATGGTCAATTTCGGCCTGCACCCGGCCATCCTGGCGGGCGACAACTGGCTCTATTCCGCCGACTATCCCGGCTACCTGTCTGAGGCCATGAAGCGCATTTACGGCAAAAGCCTTACGACCCTCTTCTTCAACGGCTGCTGCGGCAACGTCAACCACATTGACTACTCGGACCTGCTCCAGGGGCGCGGCTACCAGATGACCCAGAGGGTGGGATACATGCTTGGCGCCGCTGTGCGTGAGGCCTTGGCCAAGCCGGTTGAAATCAGGGGCGATGCTATTGCCGTGAGCAGCGAACGGCTCGTGCTCAAGCGCACCCAAATCAGCGACAAGCAGCTGAAATGGTCCATGGATGTCTTGAGCAAGGCCAAGGGTAAAAAAGTCAAGGGCCAGGTCGACGGACTGCCGGATGTGCATTACGCGAACGTGTACCTGGACATGCACAAGATACAGCACGAGGACGACCCGGTTGAAATAATGGCGATCAGGATAGGGGACTTGGGGATTGTCGGCCTGCCGGGCGAAATATTCAACGAGTTCGGCCAGGAGATCAAGCGGCGCTCCCGCGCCAGGCACACGATGGTGATTGAGCTGGCAAACGACTCTATCGGCTACATACCCACAAAAGTGTCCTTCCGCCAGGGCGGCTACGAGCCCTCAATCGGCAGCACGAAGTACCAGATCGGGACAGGCGAAAAGATCACCGCACATGCGATCAGGCAGCTGAATAAACTGTTTGCATAGCGCGCCCGTTCCCGGCCGCGGGATGAATGAGTTTTCAGCTTTATCGCCGGCCACGGACACCTTGGCATACCGGCGGTCAGTGCGGCGCTGTTTCCCGGGCGGCCCGGATGCAGTTAGGGCAAGAAATTGACAGTCTTTTTTAACTCCATATGCTTTCTTGGCAAGTCTGCGGCGGGCGCGTTTCGTCGTCTGGCATTGGTGCTCCCTTTTTTTTTAATCCTCTGGCCGGCGCGCGGCGCTGAAATACCCCTCCTGTTGCACTGGAATCACCAGTCACAGTTCGCGGGTTACTACGTGGCCGCCGAAAAGGGTTTTTACCGGAAGCGCGGCCGCGATGCGGTCATCAGGCGGGGAGGGAGCGACATCGACCAGGCGGCACTCCTGGCGGGAACCAACCCGGTGTTCTGCACGACGATGCTCTTCACGGCCCTGGCCTGCCGCGATAAAGGCGTGCCGGTCATCCATCTGGCGCAGGTTGTCAACCGACCCAACTTCTGCCTGGTGGCCTGGAAGAACCGCGGCATATCCCGCCCGGAGGACCTGGGCGGGCGAAAGGTGAGTTTCTGGATAGGGGCCTTCGAGGCGCCCTATCGTGATTTTTTTAAGCGCTACCGCCTCGCTCCCCTTGTTGAGCCGCAGTATTACAGTGTCAATCTTTTCCTGAGGGGTGGCGTGGATGCATGCGCCGCAATGTATTACAACGAGTATCACACTCTCCTCCAGTGCGGGGTGGACCCGGAAGATCTGACTGTTTTCAAGACTTGGGAGCACGGGTTTGACTGCCCGGAAGACGGCATATACTGCACCGCGCAAACCGCAGCCGACCCGGCCATGTGCCACGACATTGTTGAGGCTTCGCTTGAGGGATGGCAGTATGCGCGCGACCACCGGGAAGAAGCGCTCGATATTGTCATGGGCTACGTCCGCCGGGACCACGTACCCACCAACCGCGCGCACATGAAGTGGATGCTGGACAAGATGCTGGATTCGATTTTTCCGGGGCCGGGCGACCGCTGGCGCTTCGGGGTGCTTGAGCGTGAAAGCTACGACCGAGCCGTTGCCCTGTTGCGCGGGCAGGCGCAGATAAAATCTGCGCCGGCGTTTGATGATTTCCACCCTCCTTCGTTCGCCTGCGGCGTAACTACGGAGGGCAGGCCCTCGTCTTCGTTCGCCTGCGGCGTAACTACGGAGGTCAGCGGTGTTTCTCATTAACCGCAGCATTGCGTCTCGTCTGGCGCTGATGGTTGTGCTGGGGGCCGGCGGCATCCTGGTTGCAATTGTTGGCTACACTTATTTTGCGGTGCGCGCCATGCTCATGTCCGAGCTTGAAATAAAGGCGCGCTACATGGCCTCGGCCACCGTCAACCGAATTGAGACGGTTGAGCGCGCGATTGAAAAGACGGTCCAGGGCATGGCGGTTGCGTTGGAGCTCTCGCCCTCGCCTGCAGTCGGCGATATCTATATTCTTCTGCGCAGGATGCTCGCGGATAATCCCGATATCTACGGGGCGGCCATTGCGCTGAGGCCCTCCCTGGAGCTGGAAGGCATGCGGTTCAACGCGCCCTACGTCTGCCGCTCGGGAGACAAGCTGGTGGAAAAAAACCTCGGCTCCGGAAACTACCGCTATGACGTTTGGGACTGGTTCTATCTGCCGCAAAAGCTGCTAAAGCCCGTCTGGAGCGAGCCGTATTACGACGAGGGCGGCGGCAACACTCTCATGGTTACTTATTCCGTCCCGGTTTTCAGGAGTAATGAATTCTGGGGCGTGGTGACCAGCGATATTTCGTTGGAGTGGCTCAGTGACCTCATGGCGTCACTTTCGGCCGGCAAGGGCGGCTATGCCTGGCTGGTGTCCGCCAACGGCACTTTCATCACGCACCCGGCGCGCGAGCTGATCATGAATGAGAGTGTATTCAGCACCTCCGAAAGCCATCCCGACCCCGTCATTGCGGCGTCGGGGCGCCTGATGGGGCAGCGCATGGTGCGCGGTGAATCCGACTTTGTGCCGTTCACCAGCGTGGTTTCCGGCAGCAAGGGCTGGCTCTTCTTTGCGCCCATCCGGGCGAGCGGCTGGTCGCTGGCCGTGATGTTCATGCGCGGGGAGCTGATGCGGCAGGTGTTCAGCCTGAACCGCGTCATCTTCGGCCTGGGTGCGGCCGGCATCGCGCTCCTTCTTTTAATGGCCTTCGGCATAGCGCGCTCCATCACAAATCCCATCCGGCGCCTGGCGCTCGCCGCGCAAGCGCTGGCGGGGGGCAACCTCGATGCTTCCCTTCCCAAGGTCGCCGGCAGGGACGAGGTTGCCAGCCTGGCTGGGGATTTCGAGCGGATGCGCGACGATTTGAGGCTGTACATCGCCCGGCTGAAGGAGACCACCGCCGTGCGGGAGCGCATCGAAAGCGAACTGCGCATCGCCCATGCCATCCAGATGGACCTTGTGCCAAAGACCTTCCCGCCCTTTCCCAGCCGCAAGGACCTGGATATATTCGGCATTCTCGACCCGGCGCGGGAAGTAGGCGGCGATTTTTATGATTTTTACATGCCGGATGATCGCCGCATTTTCCTGTTCATCGGCGACGTATCCGGTAAAGGAATGCCAGCCGCGCTTTTCATGGCGGTCACCCGCACCCTGTTGAAATCCATCACCCGCGAGGAGCAGAACCCGGGCCTTATCCTGCGCCGGCTCAACAGCGAGCTTTCCGCGGACAACGAGGCAAACATGTTCGTCACCGTCTTCTGCGCCATC
>JBAYWJ010000223.1:0-6290 GCA_041674125.1 Kiritimatiellia bacterium | reverse complement strand
GAGGATGTCGGCGGCCACCGCGACACGATCATTGTCCCCGCCACCGGCCTGCAGATGTTCCGCGAAAGCCTCGACCGCATCATCGCGGAAGATGTCAAGACGGCGTCTCGCTGACCGTTCATGCTGTTTCTCTCGCCCGCTCTCAGGGCTCGCTGGAGCTCGCAGAGATTAGACGCGGCGGATATTTTTTGCTTTCAAAAAAATATCGGCCGTACTTCATATTCTCTGTGTGCTCTGCGAGATCTATTCTGGCGCTGCCTTAAGGATGCCCGGGCTGCCGGGATTGCTGAGAGGCAAGTATTTCCCCGGCCAGGTAGAATGAGCCGGTCGCGCAGACGATGCCGCCTATTTCCCTGGCCTTTTTTGCGGCTTCTTCCATGGCCCGCGGAACCTTCGCGATCGAGCACTCCCAGCCCCGGCTTGCGGCAAGCCGCGCCAGTTCCCCGGGCTTAAGGCTGCGCTCGGTCGCCAGGGCGACTATCCAGCAATGACAGACCGGCGCGGTTATGCTACGGATGAAGCCGGTCGCATCCTTGTCGGAACACAAACCCAGCACCAGGCAGACCAGCCGGCCGCCGGCAAGCTCATTTAAACAATTGTTGAGCGCGGAGGCCGCCTCCGGGTTGTGCGCGCCGTCAATGATCGTGAGGGGATCGCGCGCGATAACCTGGAACCGGCCTGGCCAGGATACCGTGGCCAGCCCGCGTTTCACGGCCTCCGGCGGCAGATCCGCGCCGCCGACCCGGCAAAATTCCTCTGCGGCCGCCACCGCCATCGCCGTGTTGGCCAGCTGGCGCGGGCCGAGCAGGGGCAGCCGCATGGTTCCGTATGAGGCGGAAGATGATTCCACGCTGATTTTCTGCCCGTCAAGGTCCTGCTGCAGCCGGCGGACGCTGACCGCCTGGCCGGCCCGGATGAGGCGCGCGTTCTTCCGGAGCGCTATTTTTTCCACGACCCCCAGCGCCTCCTCCGGCAGGTCGCCGGCGATAACCGCCGCCCCGGGCTTGATGATGCCGGCCTTCTCGGCGGCGATCGAGGCCAGGTCGGGGCCGAGGTATTGCGTGTGTTCCAGGCTGATGCTGGTTATGACCGCAATTTGCGCGGCGGCCGCGTTGGTCGCATCCAGCCGCCCGCCCAGGCCGGTTTCGAGCACCAGGGCTTCGATTTTCTGCCGGCGGAAATATTCGAACGCGAGCGCGGTGATGAATTCAAAGAATGTGACCTGCCGGCCGCCCGGCTGCCCGGCGTAGGCGTAGGCGTGTTTTTCGGTGAAGTCAATCAGGGTTGAAAGGTCATCGTCAGGGATTGGTTCGCCGTCAACCTTTATGCGCTCGTTGACGCGCACCAGGTGGGGGGAGGTATAGAGGCCGGTCCTGCCGCCGGCGGCGCGCAGGATGGATTCTGCCAAAGCGCAGACCGAACCCTTGCCGTTCGACCCGGCGACGTGGATGATCCCTTTCAGTTCGCGCTCCGGGTGGCCCATCCGGGCGAGGACGCCTTCCATGGCATCCAAGCCGAACTTGATGCCGGAGGCGTGGAGAGCGTAAAGGCGCTGGAGGCGGGAAGTTAGATGATGCTTATTACCCATGGATTTATCGCTGAGATAATTTCAGGGCATAAAATCATCAAAATATAAAATTAATCAGTGGCGTCCCGTAAGGGACGCCAAGGCTGTAGCATTTTAGGCTGTAGGTTGTAGGTTAAAACCGGAAAAATACATCAGCAAAAACCGGAATTGCCGTTTTCAAAATATTGGCAACTCGTGCTGTTTTTCCAAGGTTTTCCTGACAGTCTATCAACCTATAACCTATTAACCTGCATCCCATGGGATGCTAATGTTATTTTTTAATTTTTTTCGGATTTCGTGCTTTGGATTTGGTCGCTTTTTTGGCTGTTGCCAGCCATGTATCCCAGCAGCAGGCCGAGCGTATTTTTAAGGTCGCTGCGGTGGACGATCATGTCGATCAGGCCGTGGCGGAGAACGAATTCCGACCTTTGGAACCCCGGCGGCACGTCCTCGCGCGTCGTTTCCTTTATGACCCTCGGCCCCGCAAAGCCGATCAGGGCAAATGGCTCGGCGATGATGACGTCGCCCAGGGTTCCGTAGCTGGCCATGACCCCGGCGGTGGAGGGATGGGTAAGGACGACGATGTAGGGCAGTCGCGCCTGGGCGTGCCTGGCTGCGGCCGCGCTGGTCTTGGCCATCTGCATCAGGCTGAACATGCTCTCGTACATGCGCGCCCCGCCCGTGGCCACGAAAATAATCACGGGCAACCCGGAGGCCGTGGCGCGTTCCAGGAGGCGCGTCACTTTTTCCCCCACAACCGATCCCATGCTGCCGCCCAGGAAGGTGAAGTCCATTATGCCGAGCGCCGCTTCATGCGCGCCAATCCTGGCCTGGCCGCAGACTATGGCGTCCTTCATGCCCGATTTTTTGCGGCTTTCCTTGAGCTTGTCCTGGTAGGATGACTGGCCGGTGAAGGAGAGGGGGTCCGAACTGGCAAGGTTGGCGTCCCATTCCTTGAAGGAGCCTGGCTCGACGGTGATCTCCAGGCGCTCATTCCAGCGGATGGGAAAGTGGTAGTCGCAGTTCGGGCAGACGCCATGATGGGCTTCGATTTCCTGCTTGTAGACTATCTCGGCGCAGTGCTGGCACTTGATCCAGAGCCCGCCCGGCAGGTCTTTCTTGCGAACCGTTATGGTCGTGTATTTCCTGCGGCTAAAAAGCATATTCTTGACTCCCCGACTGGACCCCATTCGAAAATGTTTCCGAGTGGTAAATCCGAAATTCTAATATCGAAATCCGAAACAAATTTAAAATTCGATTAAAAAAATGTTCAAAACTTATCTGGTTTTGAGCTTTTGTTTATAATTATAATTTTTTTGTCATTTGATATTGTCTCGAATTTCGTGCTTCGATATTCGAATTTGAGCACTTATGACCTTTATGAGTAAGCTCTGACTATTGCCTTCAATGCTTAATTCTATCCCCTTGCCAGGGTCAAGACAAGCACTTCCTGTGCGCCGGATTCCTTGAGCACGCGCGCGCATTCGTTGACCGTGGCCCCGGTGGTCATCACGTCATCCACAAGCAGCACGCGGCGGCCCTTGAGAAATCCCGGGCCTTTCCTGGCGGCAAACTTACCCCTCACATTATCCGCCCGCGCGGCGGAAGTCAAATGCGTTTGTGATTCCGTGGCCCGGGCGCGCGCCAGGCAGTCGAGCGCCTCCCGCCCGAGCCTTGCGGCAACCTCGCGGGCCAGCAGCCAGGCCTGGTTGTAGGTTCGCTCCCTCGCCCGGGTGCGGTGCAGGGGGACGCAGGTGACGCAATCTATGTTGGCGGCGTTGAAATGCGCCGAGAGGCAGGCGAACATGATCCGGCCGAGGTCGGGGGCCAGCCAGGTGGCCCCGTGGTATTTGAAGTCAAGGATCAAATCCCTGGCCAGGCCGGCGTAGGCCGCCGCCGAGCGGGCGCAGTCGAAAAACGGCTTTTGCCGGATGCAGGCCGCGCAGAAATATTTTTCCGGAAGGTCTCCCTGGCCCGGATCGCCGCAGAGCAGGCAGAAGGGGGGCTGGACAAGCCGGATGGCCGCCAGGCAGTCCCAGCAGATGTAATGGAACTCGTCCCCGGCGCGCCCGCGGCAGCCGGCGCACGCGCGCGGGAAGGCCAGGTCGAGCAGGGAATGAGCGAGGCTCAGGTTCATTTGCGGCGCCCCCTGTTTTGCCGGAATAATATTAGCCCAAAGCAAGTTTTGAGGCGATAAAAATAATCCGGAAAATGAGGTTGATTTCCGCGCGCGCGCGCGTTATCTTTTTAATAGATGAATATATATTCATCCAGGATGAAGGCGTATGGCGCATAGCAACCTGGTCCAGTCAGTTCTCAGGGCCCTTGATATATTGCTCGAGGTCGGCAGCGCGCGCCAGGAAACAACCCTGCGCGAACTGGGCGCGCGGCTCAACCTGAAAACGCCGACCTTGCACAACCTGCTGCGGACCCTCAAGGCCCGCGGCTTCGTCCGGCAAATACCCGGCCAGGCGCGCTACATGCTTGGCCCGGCCGTTTTTGACCTGGTCAGCCTGCGCTACGAATCAAGCCTGATAGCGGGGGCCGAGGACGCGGTGCGGTCGCTTTTCAATGCAACGGGGCAGAAGGCCACGGTCACCTTCAGCGAGCTGGCCGGCGGAATGCTGCAGACCGTTCTGCGCATGAGCCCCGATCTGCCGGGCGTTATGCAGAGGCCGCGCCAGCAGATGCTGAACCCATATACCAGCGCCACCGCGCTCGTCCTGCACGCATTTGGAGCCGAAGAGGACAAGCAGGCGCTTTGCGGGCGGAATCCTTTCCAGGAACATGCCGGGCCGTTCGCGGATCGACCGGATAAATATAGCGCGCTTTTGAAAAAAATCCGCGTGCAGGGGTACGCGCTGCGTCCCCTGTCTTTCCCGGGCCAGCTGGCCCTGGCCGCGCCGGTTTTTGGCGCGGGCGGCGAATTGTTCGGCATAATTGGCATTAGCCGCCTGTATCCGGAAGGAATAAAGGGGGGCAGGGCGGATGAAAAAAATATGGCGGCCTGTCTTTTGGATGCCGCGAAGCATATTTTGGCAAAGAGGCGGCTTAAGTCCGATACAGAAACCGGAAAAGGGGGTTGAATAAATGATAACATCAGCATCGGTAAAAAAACTGGCAAGGGCGCTCGGGGCGGACGCGGTCGGCATCGGCAACATAGAGCGCTGGAAAGGGGCGCCCACCCAGATGGATCCGCGCCAGATCATGCCGGAGGCCAAGTCCGTCATCGGCATGGTTTTCCGCGTCATGCGCGGCAGCCTGCGCGGGATCGAGGAGGGGACGTTCTTCAGCAACTACGCCGCCATGGGCTACGGCGGCCTGACCTACCTTTACATCCCCATGGTGGTCATGAACCTCTGCAAGGCCATCGAGGACGACGGCTACGAGGCCCTGCCCATGGGGCACCAGAGCGACTGGCGCGCCATCGACGGCGTGGGATTTTTGGGGCGCAATGGCAGCCGCCCCGTGGCGCCCGGCCGGGCTGCCCCCGACGTGATGATCCACCTGCGCATCGCCGCTTATCTCTGCGGCCTGGGAGAAATCGGCTACAGCAAGATGTTCCTCTCCCCGCAGTTCGGGCCACGCAACCGCGTCGGCATCGTCATCACCGAGGCCAAATTGAAGCCCGACCCGATCTACAGCGGCCCGAAGCTGTGCAACCGCTGCATGGCGTGCGTCAAGATGTGCCCGGGCAATGCCATCAGCGAGAAAAAAACAGTGAAAGTCAACCTGGCCGGGCGCGAGGTGGAGTGGGGCGAGATCGACTGCGCCGCGTGCGACATAGCCTTCCGCGGCGGCCAGGCCACCGACAAGCCGATTCCGGCCGGCGATGAGTATTTCGATCCCATGTACGGCAGGAACGTGGCGCGTTCCTCGTGGTCGCCTTTCTACCGCAAGCCGCGCAACCTTTACAACACCGGCCAGGCCGTCTGCGGCGCGCGCGGCTGCCTGCGGGCCTGCATGGTAAGCATGGAAAACAGGAAAGTCCTCAAAAACAAATTCAGGGAAAAATTCCGGCGCCGCAAGCCCTGGACCTTGGACTGGTCCACCCCGCCGGTTTATCCGAAGGATGCGCAGATGCGCGATGAGGTCATGAGCCCAGTCATGGGCGAGGTTGCCAGAAAGCCGGCTGCGTCCGCCGAAAAAAAGGAAGCGGACTGAAAAGGAATAAATGATTCGTTTTGCGTTTGGTTACCAGCTTGATGGCAGCGAAAGCACCGCGGAAATCGTCCGCGACTACCGCCGGAGCGTGGCAGAGGTTTATTTTTCATGGCCGGGGACGCCTTCCGCCCGGGCGCTCCCGGGCCGGCGCCACGGTCTTTCCGCCGCCGCGGCGCGGGCAATCATGGAGGAGGAGCTGTGCGCCATCCGCAAGATGGGTGTTAAGCTCGACCTGCTGCTTAACGCCAACTGCTACGGCGCCGGCGCGGTCAGCCGCAGGCTGGAGCGCGAAATCAAAACAATTATCGAAAGGCTTTGCGCGCGCACCGGAGGGGTGGATGTCGTCACGACCGCGTCGCCCATGGCGGCCCGGACGGTGAAAAAATATTTCCCGGGGATCGAGGTGCGCGCCTCGGTCAACATGCGCCTCGGCACGGTCCAGGCGCTGCTCTACAGCCGCGAATTGTTCGACAGCTACTACGTCCAGCGCGACGTCCAGCGCAACCTGGCGCATGTACGCAGGCTTAAGCGCTGGGCCGACTCCAACGGCAAGGGCCTG
>JBAYWJ010000222.1:0-6327 GCA_041674125.1 Kiritimatiellia bacterium | reverse complement strand
TGCTTATCGAAAAAATGGGCGCGGACTGGTACGATTTACCCCCGGAAAAGGCCCGGGCCCGCGCCGCGCAGTTCCTGCCCGCGGTTGACCCGGCCTGGACCCATGCCCAGGTCACCCACGAAATATACGAAAAAACCATCGAGCGCACGCTCATCAGCCCCGTTTTCGTAACGCGCCTGCCGCGCGAGCTGGTGCCGCTGGCCAGGGCCTGCGAAGACAACCCCGCCGAGGTGGACGTCTTCGAGCTGGTAATAGACGGCAAGGAAATTTCTCCGGGCTACTCCGAGCTCAACGACCCCGCCGAGCAGCGCGCGCGCATGCAGGCGCAGTCCGGCGAAGACGCGCCCGAGGCGGACGAGGATTTCCTCCTGGCGCTTGAGCACGGCATGCCGCCGGCCGGCGGCATGGGGGTGGGCATCGACCGCCTCGTGATGGTCTTGACCCGCGCCGAGGCCATCCGCGACGTGATCCTCTTTCCGCAGCTGCGGCGGCAGGAATAATCCGGCGCGGACGGAATTCACGCGAAGCAATAGTTATTTAATGATGGCGGCCGCTTCATGCCGCGGCAGGCATTCCGGCTTTTTTGTCATTCCCGTGCCTGCCCGAGTTCGGCCAGGGAAAGCGGGAATCCAGGTTGAGATAACCATGGCCCGGATTCCCGCCGGGCGGGAGTGACGGGCACAAAACACAGATTACAAAAAAAACACACCTGGGCCTCCTTAACCTATGGCCGTACCCTTTTCATTATTCCTGGCCTTCAAATACCTGAAGCCGAAGCGGACCTGGCTCTCGGTCATCTCCGTCATCTCCGCCGTGGGCGTCATGCTCGGGGTGGCGGTGCTGGTGATCGTGCTGGCGGTCATGAGCGGCTTTGACGACATGTGGCGCGAAAAAATCCTCGGCTTCGACGCGCACATCCTCGTCTCCCGGCCGGGCCTCATAGAGGACCCCGAAGCGCTCGCCGCCGCAACCAGGGCGGTCGAAGGCGTGGCGGCGGCGGCGCCCTGCGTGCAGGGGCTGGTCTTCGTCCGGCACGGCGACCTGGTCTACACCCCCATGATGCGGGGCATCGAGATCGAGACCGAGAAAAAAATGGGGCGCCTGCCCGAGCACATGGTCAGCGGGGCCTTCGAGCTGGCCGAAAACGACGTCATCATAGGCCGCGAGCTCGCCCGCCGCCTGCGCCTTAAGGTCGGCGACAGCCTGCTCGTCTTCTCCCCCCAGACCATCGTCTCCGGCCGCGACGAGATAACCCTGCCGCTCGAGATGACCGTTTCGGGCATATTTGAAATCGGGATGTGGGAATACGACGTCGGCTTCGTGCTCCTGCCGCTCGAGGCGGCGCGCGAGCTATACGGCCTCGAGGGCGGCGCGCACGCCCTGCGGGTCATGGCTTCCGACCC
The DNA here is from genome assembly GCA_041674125.1 of Kiritimatiellia bacterium. GTDB lineage: Bacteria > Verrucomicrobiota > Kiritimatiellia > JAAZAB01 > JAAZAB01 > JAQUQV01. Next base: position 4,924 of record JBAYWJ010000222.1, on the reverse strand, counting down.
TTTCAAGGCCGCCGCCGTCTCCCGCAGGATCGCGGCGGCCCTCGAGCCGCACCACGACGACTTCAGCGTGCAGACCTGGATGGAGCTCAACCGCCAGCTCTTCGACGCCCTGCGGGTGGAAAAGAACATGATGTTTTTCCTGCTGATCTTCATCGTGCTCGTGGCGGCCTTCGGCATAACCAACACGCTCGTCATAGTCGTGGTCCAGAAAACCAAGGAAATCGGGCTGCTCAAGGCGGTCGGGTTTTCATCCGGCAGCGTCATGCGCGTCTTCCTCTGGCAGGGCTTCATCCAGGGCGTGATCGGGACGGCCTTCGGCATCGGGCTCGGGCTGGTTATGCTGCACTACCGCAACGCCATCATGCGCGCCTTCTCCGCGGGGCTAAACATGGAGCTTTTCCCGAAGGAGCTCTACCACCTGAGCGAGATCCCCGCGCGCATCGTCGCCGCCGACGTGGCCGTGGTGGCGGCCCTCTCAACCATCATCTGCACCCTGGCCGGCCTGCTCGCGGCCTGGCGCGCCGCCCGGCTCGACCCGGCCATGGCACTGCGCTACGAATAAACCGGCCATGAATAAAGAACCTGTTATACCCGTTCCCGAAGAGGCGCCGGTGCTCGCGGTCGAAAGCCTGGGCCGTGATTACCGCATGGGCGGCGGCGCCCTGCCGGTGCTCGACTCCGTCTCGCTCAACATGAACGCCGGCGAAACCGTCGCTATCATCGGCGCAAGCGGCGCCGGCAAAAGCACCCTCCTGCACGTCATCGGCGGGCTGGACAGGCCCTCGCGCGGGAAAGTTTGCTTCCGCGGCCGGGACCTCTACGCCCTCTCCGCGCGCCAGAGGACGGCCCTGCGCGCGCGCAGCATAGGGTTCATATTCCAGTTCTACCACCTGCTGCCCGAGCTGGACGTCCTTGAAAACGTCATGCTGCCGGGCATGAATTCGAGCCTGGGCCTGCTCGGCCTTTCCTCCGGCAGCCGGCCCCGCGCGCGGCCCAGCCTGCGCGCGGCCGCCCTCGGCCTCCTCGAACAGGTCGGGCTCTCCGCCCGCTCCGGGCACCTGCCCGGGGAGCTCTCCGGCGGCGAGCAGCAGCGGGCGGCGGTGGCGCGCGCCCTGGTCAACGAGCCGGAGCTGCTGCTGGCCGACGAGCCCACCGGCAACCTCGACTCCAAAACCGGCGCCCAGGTGCTGGGGGTGCTTTTCAGCCTCGTGCGCGACCGCCGGCGGACGCTGCTCATGGTAACCCACAACGCGGAAGTGGCCGCGCGCTGCGACCGCGTCCTGAAGCTCCAGGACGGCCGCCTCGCGCCTGCCTGAAAAGCTTGGCTTGCATTCGGCGCGCGGTTGATTTAGAGTCCAACAATAAACACGCCGCGCCCCCTCCGTGAGGGGGGGGGCTTGGCCGGCGGATCCCGGAGATCCTGGAGAAATGCAGATGAAAATCTACCTGAACGGCAAATTCGTTCGCGAGAAGGACGCATGTGTTTCGGTGTTCGACCACGGCCTCCTGTACGGCGACGGCGTCTTTGAAGGCATCCGCACCTACAACGGCCGCGTGTTCATGCTGCAGGAGCACGTCGACCGCCTGTACCGGTCGGCCCAGGCCATCGCCCTTAAGATTCCCATGTCCAAGGCGGAAATGGCAAGGGCCGTCGTGGAAACCTGCCGCCTCAACAAGGCCATGGACGGCTACGTGCGCCTGGTGGTCACCCGCGGCAAGGGCACGCTCGGCCTCAACCCCTATTCCTGCCGGAAGCCGGGGATCATCATCATCGCCGGCAAAATCCAGCTCTACCCGGCCGAGCTTTACCGGCACGGGCTCAAGGTCATCACCGCCGGCACGATCCGCAACCACACCGAGTCCATCAACCCGGCCATCAAGAGTCTGAACTACCTCAACAACATCATGGCCAAGATCGAGGCGATCAACTCCGGCGTCGAGGAGGTCGTCATGCTCAACCCGCAGGGTTACGTGGCGGAGGCCTCGGGCGACAACATCTTCATTTTCAAGGGCAACCGCCTCCTCACCCCGCCCACCAGCGCCGGCGCGCTCGAGGGCGTTACGCGGAACGTCGTCATGCAGCTGGCCGCCCAGGAAGGCTACGAGGTGCGGGAGTCCACCATGACCCGCTACGACCTTTACAACGCCGACGAGATGTTCCTCACCGGCACCGCGGCCGAGATGATCAGCGTGGTTGAAATGGACCGGCGCACAATAGGCTCGGGCCGGCCCGGCGCCAGGACGGTGCGCCTCACCGCCCTCTTCCGCAGCTTCGCGGCCGAAACGGGCGTGCCCATCGTCTGAGACGGTTTTAGATTTCCGATTTTGGATTTTGGATTTATAAAGCCAAATATAAAAATAATTATCTCCGGCTGTTAACGGGGAAGAAAACATGCTCTGCCAGATATGCGGCAAAAACGAGGCCAACGTCCACCTGACGCAGATGCTTAACAACGAGGTGCGCAAGCTGCACCTCTGCGAGCAGTGCGCCGAAAAAAAAGGCATAGACGTCGACGCGCCGGCTTCCGTTTCGAGCTTCCTGCTCGGCCTGGCCGCCCCCCCCGAGGGCGCCAAAGCCGAGAAGGCCGGGCGCGCCTGCCGGGAATGCGGCATGCGCATCGCGGATTTCAAGAAGCTCTCCCGGCTGGGCTGCCCCTCCTGCTACGCGGTTTTTGCCCGCGAGCTCGAGCCGCTCCTGGGCGGGATGCACAAGGGCACACGCCACGCCGGCAAAAAGCCCGCCCGCCACCCCGCGACGCTCAACATACCCCCCTCGCTGGAGGCGCTTAAAAAATCGCTGGCGGCGGCCGTGGCGGCCGAAAAATACGAGGAGGCCGCGCGCATCCGCGACCAGATCCTGTCCGCCCAGTCCGGGGCCGGCGCCCTGAAGGAAAGCCCGCGATGAAGGCGCTCGACGAGCTCGTCAACCAGCCCGGCGCGTGGCTCGAGGTGGGCAAAAGCGGCGCGATCATCGTCAGCAGCCGCGTGCGCCTGGCGCGCAACATCGCCGGCGCCTCATTCCCCGGCTGGGCCGGCGATGACGAATCCCTCCGCCTGCAGGGCGAGCTGCTCCGGGTCTGCACACGCCTGCAATCCTGCCCCGACCCCCTTGTTTTCGAAATGGCTGAGCTCAGCCGCATGGAAAAGGAAATCCTCATCGAGCGGCACCTGATGAGCCGCGACCTGGGCGACCGCAAGAAGGGCAGCGCGCTCATCCTGAAGCGCGACGAGTCCATCGCGCTCATGGTCAACGAGGAGGACCACATCCGCATGCAGGCCCTGTCGCCCGGCCTCAACCTCCAAGAGCTCTGGCAGCGGATAGACTCTGTCGACAACGAAATCGAATCCGCTTTAGAATACGCCTTTTCGACCCAGCTGGGCTACCTGACCTCCTGCCCCAGCAACGTCGGCACCGGCATCCGCGCCAGCGTGATGATGCACCTGCCGGGCCTCGTGCTCATGAACGAAATCAACCAGGTCATCAAGGCGGTCAACAAGATGGATCTGGCAGTGCGCGGCCTGTGGGGCGAGGGCACCGACGCCGCCGGGAACATGTTCCAGATCTCGAACCAGTCCACCCTGGGCGAAACCGAGCAGGCCATCATCGGCCGCCTGGAAAAAATCGTGCTCGAAATCAACGACCACGAGAAAAACAGCCGCCTGCGGCTGCTTGAGCAGAAGGAAAACCAGGTCCGCGACCACCTCGGCCGGGCGATCGGCATCCTCACCCACGCCCACATGCTCAATTCCAAGGAAACCCTCGACATGCTTTCCGCGCTGCGGCTCGGAATAGACCTGGGCCTGGCGCCCGGGTGGAAGCAGGCCACGATCGACGAGCTCTTCCTCCTCATCCAGCCGGGCCACCTGCAGAAGCTGGCCGGGCGCTCCATCGGCACCGAAAAGCGCGACCTGGCGCGGGCCAGGCTCATCCGCCTGAGATTGCTCGGCAAAGATGTTTGATTTATCCTCCCTTCGTGCTATATTTCCTCCCGGTTCACTTTAACAAGGATACACAACCATGAGCAGCTTTACGCCAAGAGCCCAGCAGGTACTGCAGCTGGCGCGCAAGGAAGCCGAGCGCTTCAACCACCAGTACGTCGGCACGGAGCACATCCTGCTCGGCCTCATCGCCCTCGGCGAGGGCGAGGCCGTCAACGTCCTCCAGAAAATGGGCGTGGACCTGGAAACTCTGCGCATCGAGGTGGAAAAGGCCGTCGGCCAGGGCCAGGATACCCAGACCGTGGGCACGCTGCCGATGACGCCGCGCGCGAAGAAGGTCCTGGCCCTGGCCGCGGCCGAGGCCAGGGAGCTCAACCACAACTACGTCGGCACGGAGCACATCCTCCTGGGCCTGCTGCGCGAGGACGAGGGCGTCGCCGCCCAGATCCTTAAAAACCTTAACATCGACCTGGCCCGCGCCAGGACCGAGGTCATGAAGCTGCTCGACCCGGAATACGAGGAAAGCGAAGACCCCGGCCAAGCGCAGGCGGCCCAGGGCCAGAAAAAGCAGGCTTCCAAGACGCCGGCCCTGAACGCCTTCGGGCGCAACCTGACCGAGCTGGCGCGCAAGGGCCAGCTCGACCCGGTCATCGGCCGCGCCGACGAAATCAGGCGCGTCATCCAGATTCTCTGCCGGCGCACGAAAAACAACCCCGTCCTGCTGGGCGAGGCCGGCGTGGGCAAGACCGCCATCGTGGAGGGCCTGGCCCAGCTCATAGCCGACTGCGACGTTCCCGAGCTGCTCAGCGGCAAGGAGGTCGTCGCGCTAGACATGGCCCTCCTCGTGGCCGGCACAAAGTACCGCGGCCAGTTCGAGGAGCGCATCAAGGCCGTCATGGAAGAAATCAAGCGCTCCAAAAACATCATCCTTTTCATGGACGAGCTGCACACGATCGTCGGGGCCGGCTCCGCCGAGGGCGCCATG
>JBAYWJ010000221.1:0-6368 GCA_041674125.1 Kiritimatiellia bacterium | reverse complement strand
CCCCGCTGGTGGCCGTGGCCCCGTTGGTGAGGGTGAATCCCACCAGAAACGCCCCGGGTGACATGTAAACACAGCGTATCGCCGCGGGGCCGTTGGTGCTTGCAGGATCACAGGCGCCTTGGATGACGGTATTTTGCGGATCATTGTTCAGGCTCCGCACCGTAATAGCCTTGTTTATCGCCACCCGGTTTGTTGCCGAAAAAACCAGAGTTCCGCCGCTGTCATAGGTGGCGGCGGCAACGAGGACTGTCTCGCCCGCATAGGAATAATTGATGGCAGTCTGGATATCGGCCGCGGCCTTGGCCGGGGAATCATAGGGAATCGAGGCCCCGGAATTATTCTTCACCACGTACCGGTTGGTAAGGCCGGCAAATGCCGCCTGTGAAAAAAACGCAATTAATGTCATCATCGCAGCAAATGACGCCGGAAATCTGACGAAATCATTATTGCTCATTTCTATTTTCACTTTTGATTTCCTCAAGTCTTTGAGCGCTGCCACTTCTTGAAAATATTATTTTACCCGGATTGAAACCGGCGCCTCTGCAGGGCGAGTCATCCCGTAAACGATAATCGCCGGCAGCATAATCCACAAACATCGGATTATTAGTGGTGTTGCCGAGAGCGGCGTTAGTGTACGGGCCGCCCGCGCCGCAGGAATTATAAGCTATGATTGCGCCGGAATCCGGCCGGCTGTTGCTCCACGACACGCACCGGAACAATTCACAGGTCTTGCCGGGATACGCCGCAAATCCGCTGCCCCTGCTGCCGACAAAGGAGCAATTATGCATGTTGCCCATCCCCTCCGCCGCGCTTTGTACAAAAAGAGAGTTATGGCAATCAAATCCGCGCAAAAAGTCGTTGCCATGAAACAGGGTGTTGGATGCCGAACTCTGATACGCGCCCTGGCCGCCCGATGCGGCGGTATTGCTTGAAATTAAGCAGTTGAATAAACAGGCAAAGCGCACGCCGCCTCCGACTCTGTCCGAGTGATTGCCCGCCACCACGCAGCCGGAAAGCACGATCCAGCCGTCGCCATCCGATACCGCCGCGCCACCGCCATGATGCCCAGAGCGGTTTCCCACAAGCTCACAATCATCCAGGCTGCCGCCATATGCGCCGCCGCCCTGGCCGACAGCAGAATTATTTGAAACCACGCCGCCTTGCAACTCACAAGATTTTATTCCTCCGCCGTTTCCACCGGCAGAATTACCAGCAATCATAGTGTTAAAAAGCACGGCATGATCCGCACCGCCCCCGTGCAAGGGCGTTGTATTGTCCTTCAAAACACAATTGAAATATTTTCCGCCGCAGACGCCTCCGCCGCCCCGGGTGGTGCCGCGCGGATCGCCAAAGGCCGAGTTGCCCGTGATGATGCAGTTGGATATGCTCGCCAGCGAAGAGCGCGCCCAAACGCCCCCTCCGCTCCGGTCGGCGCTGGAAGCGTATTCCTCATTCGTCGTCAGCGTGGCGCCGCCGGTCAGGGTAAAACCGATCAAGGCGGAGCCGTCGGCCATGGAGACGCATCGCACCGCGCCCGGGCCGTTCGTCCGGCCGTCACTTGACCACGCCCCCTTGATGATGGTGTTGACCGGGTCATTATTTTCACTGCGAACTATGATGGCCTTTGAAATCGCCACGCGGTTGGTCAGTTTTGAGCGCCAGGATCCATCCGGTTTGCCGCCGGAATCATAAACCCCCGCCCTGACCCAGACCGTCTCGCCGGGTGAGCGGTAGGAGCGCTGAGCCAGGAACGGCCAGCGCGCGGAAGACCGGACCATGACCGGCTCGCCTTCCAGGGCGGCATCCACCGCGGTCTGTATATCTCCGGCGGCCGTGGTCCAGGATTCGTAGGGAAAAACCGCGCCGGGGTTGTTTTTGACGACGTATTTGTCTGCGGCATTGACCGCACTCGCCAGAGCCATGCTGGAAAAACAGAAAACAATTACACATATCTTTAAAAAAAGACGCCTCAGCAATGAAATCGCGCGCGCACCGACCATATTACATGTCCTTATTATGATTTTCTTGTCCCAGATTGATGCGAGTTATACCGGCATCTGCGACAACAGCATTGCCAGTAGAAGAACGAATTACCAGCGGGCATGGCACAGAAACAAGCACGCCCGGGCGGGCGCTCCCCGCAAGCTGATTGACAAGGTGCATGGCTGCCAGCCCGCCTATTTCATCAAAAGCCAGGTCGGCCGTGGTTAAAAATGAAGGCAGCAGCGGGTTTTCGGAATTATCGAACCCGGTCAAAGCCATGTCTTCCGGGACGCGCAGGCCGTTTTCCTTGAGTTTTGCCAGGGTGCCCTGCGCCACATTGTCCGCAATGCACAAGCAGGCCTCCGGGCGTTCAGGCAGCTTCAGCAATTTATCCATTATTTCATAGCCGATTTCATAACTGATGTCCGGCTGGAATGGCAACTGCCACGATGGATTTGTGTCTATTCCGTGCGCCTTGAGAGCATCGCAGAAGCCTCCATAGCGCTCGCGGCTTATCAGCCTTTCCGCGGGTCCGCCGATGTAGGCCAGGCGCCGGTGCCCCAGTTTGACGAGGTGCTCTGTTATGGCAAACATGCCGGCCCGGTCGTCGCGCATTATGCAGGTTGCGCCGCGATCGAGAAAGCGCAAGTTGACAAATACCACCCTGGCGGCCTGGCGCTTGAGCGGTTGCGGCAGTTCGGGTTGCTCCGCCGAAAAGCCGGAAATCCAGATCGCGCCGTCAGAAGCGGCCAGGGCGTCTTCGATCATCAGGGCAATGTGTGAGAGATCAGGCGCCTTGGATAATTCGTTGTCATAAATGCTCAAATCGTGGCCTTGATTCCGGAGAAATCGTTCGATGGCGCCCACGGCAACTGCATGGGGAAACCAGTTGCAGAGGGCTGAAAAAACCGCAATCCGGAGGTTTTTTTTACGGCGTGGCCGAAGAGAATGGGATTCAACAAAAGTACCGCGCCCCGGCATTCTTCTTATCATGCCGCGCAAGCTTAGCTCGGCCAGCGCGGCCCGCGCCACGGGCGGGCTTACACGGAAACGCCGACACAGTTCGCGATCGCTCACGAACCGCGAACCTACCGGAAATGAAGGCAGAATCTGCAGGAGTTTATCCCGCAGGCGCTCGGTTTTTGTCAACCCCATCCGTTCCCTGGCCCCGTCCTGGAAGTGATTCTCCATGGTTTTACCGAAACCGCCGGATATGAGCGCTTACTATGCGCTTTATTAACGGGAAGCTACAGTCAAAAAGTGCTTGTGTCAATAAATTATTCGAAGATCTTGCAGCGCGCTACGGCTGGATGCCGTTAAGCTCTTCCAGCATATCGACACATTGATCAACCATCAATTCGCCCGTGCCGGCCTCCAGGATGCTGTGCCATCCGGCCCAGATCTGGTAGCCGCCTAAAGCATGCGCCTTGCGGTCCGGTATGTATCCGAGATCTTCATTTGCCAAACCGACGATGCAGGTGTGCCGGAATGGCGAACGATGACGAAGCTCCAATCCGAGCCTGGCAAACATCTGGCCGGGAATCCCGACAAACACGATGTTGCCCAAACGGATGACTTGCAACCGGGTATGGCGCGTCTCCCCCTGATGCGGAGTCAGATCTTTGCGCATCTTGCGGAAAAATTCCATTTCGGCTTGAGCTTCCTGCGGTTGACCGTATTTCTCCATGTATGACTTTACCGCCGCCTCCTCCCCGGCTTCGTCGAAACGCCGCACGCGGTAGTTGAACTCGCGATTGATAACCTTTACCGGTCCGGAAAGAGCAGGCCGCAAAAATTCCATCGCCCCTTCGACAGCATCCACGACGCGCCGCACGCGCTCGGCAGGAGGAAGTCCGCTGTTTTTATACGTTGCGCAGTGCGTCGACCCGATCGCGCCGGGCAGGAACAATGTTGTCGCACCGTGCCGGCGTTCTATCTCCAGCGCGGCCAGGCCGTAGAAACAAGGCGACAGGCAATTTTCGCGGACGCGCCCGATGTTGTGCACCGAATGGTTGAACGCCAGTGCGTCATATTTGCCGTCCGTTCCCCGGACTGCCATGAGATAGAGGTCCGGATCGCAGGGCCCGGTCGGCCGGACCATGTCAGTTTCCGCGTACCCGTGCCAGCCAATGGCGCCATTCTTCAGCAATATCCTGCTGTTACGGCCGACGGTAGCTTCCTGGCCCAGCCCGAACAGCAATTCGGTCCCTGCCCCGGACCACGTATCATCCACTGCCGCCGCCGCTTTGACAGCGGCAAGGACGCTGCCCTCCTCCATCCGGCGCAAAAACTCTTCATTAGGCCTGAATCCCGGGGCGGAATGGGTGTGCGTTGCGCAGATGAGGATGTTTTCCACCGGGATGCCTGTGGCAGCGGCAATGCGCTCCGCTGCCGCTTTTGTCACGTTCAAGGGGGCTCGCAGCGAATCAAGGGATATGAGGCATATCTTCTGGCCGGCGTCCATGACAATCGCATTGGCACGGAACTCGCCTTCCCATGGCCGGTCAAAGAGCTTGACCCGGCTCCCAAGCGCTTCCATGTTGTCGTCGGTCAACTTGACCGACGCCGCCGCTGCGCGAACTTGATTCATTCTTATCCTGACTCGGGCTATACCCACAACCCGAATAACCACGGATTACGGATCCCGACTTTCCGGAAGGTCGGGACTGATTTATCATCCACATCAGTGTCAATCTGTGTGCATCAGTGGTAAAAAATTTATACGGCTCTTGCCTGCCCGCAGCGTTACATCCGCCAGCTGGTGGATTGCAGGCGGGTGTAGCGGCCTGCATTATTGCCGGCTGTAGGCCGTCATAGGATGACAGCGAATTTGCCGCGATTCTATCGCGGCCTACAGTTCTTCAGGCTCCAGCTGAAGCGACTGTTAGATGAAACGGCATCTTGATTTCCATACAGCCGTTGCGGTTCTCGCGGACTCGAACCACCTCTACATTGAATCCAATCATAAATTGTAGCGGCCGTTCGCTAGAACGGCAATTCATACGTTTCTCGCAGAATCGAACCGCTTCTATAATTATTCATGTCACCTGAACATATAAAACTTCGTACCTATTAAGCGAATCGGCCGGGACCGTTAACTTGAAACCGCCATGAACGCACCGGGTGAATTCAACCGGCCTGGTCCCTTCCCAGTCGGGGGAAAACAGATACGCCCGCCTGACAGAAGGTGAATTAAACTCGATAACAATGTCTTCTCCAATCTTCGGAAAAGCAACATCATATTTTTGCGGTATGAGCTCGCCATAGTTTACGGCCTTTTCTCCGCGACAGTTCAAGAAATGGATCACGACGCTGTTGTCATCGAGTTTCCTGAAAGCCTTGATTAATACCCCCTCCGGCATTTTTTCAGCCGTTAAAGGCATCGGCTTTTCAAGGGCCCATTGAACGGCGCCAAGCATCATGCTTTTCTGCATTTCCAGCTCTTTGGCTGAAACAACAGCCCTGGCATCCCGTTTTCTGATCGCATTTGCCTGGGTAATTGTTGAATATATAAAAGTTCCCGGCATATGGGAAAAATATACCCATTTGCCATGTCCGCAAGTCCCGTATTCCACACTCGCGTCTGATTCTTCGCTCTCATGCTTTATTCCCAGCAATGCACCCAGGCACTGCGGTGCAATCCTCCTGGCCCCGCAAACGTTGCGCTCTCCGCTTCTATGGGTCAGGATGAGACTGCCACCGCCCTTGACGTATTCAAGAATGGCCTGGATAGCCCCATTGTTAAGGCAGACGGTATTGGGCAGGATAACCAGTGAAAAATCCCGAAGACGGGAAAGGTTGTGCTCCGGTTCAAGTATCACGTCATACTGGATGCCCTCATCGGCCAGAAATTCGCTCCAGCCCACAAATTCCTTTTCGTAATCATTGCCGCTGCCATGGTCCAGCATGTCGCGCGTTGATTCCCCGAGGAAAATTCCGACATTTGCAAACGGCGCGAAGGGGCCATCCAATTCATTTTTATGTTTTTCAGCCCATGCGACCAAGCCGGCATACGCCTCGAAATCCTCCGGATAATTCAACAAGTGGCTTTTTGGGCCAAGGTCTCCGCCAAGGGCAACGCTCGATGTGGCCCATATCCGCGCGCCATGCGCCAGGCGCAAGGCCCAGTTGAAAAATCGTTCACCTGACTGGTGATACATGGTGGCCACCGTCGGGGTCACATGATAACGGCTCATGGCCGCATAGATCATCAGGTTGGCCGAAAGGAATCGCCAGCTGTATAAATGAGCGGTGCTGGAGGAGGATAGCTCTATGAAAAGCGTGTTAATCCCGCGCGCGCGCTCCTCGGAACTGTCTCCGAACTGCTGCGTTCCATATGGATAGACGTCGGCGCTTTTACAACCCATAAGGACCGCGTCAGACTT
>JBAYWJ010000220.1:0-6414 GCA_041674125.1 Kiritimatiellia bacterium | reverse complement strand
CGAAGCCAACCCGGGGGTATGGGATCAGTGGCTCAGGGATGTCGAGGAAATTGTCGCAAAGAACCCGCATCAGAGAATCTTCAGCGCGGCCGCAAATGACAACTACGCAACGGGAATATGCCTGTGCGAAAAATGCAGGGCGTGGGATGACCCCGCGGGTGAACCTTTCGTATGGATATATCCGGAAGACAAGGATGATGTGGCCGGCGTGGCGCTGTCTGACCGCCAGGTGACATTTGCAAATATCCTTGGACGGAAACTCAAGAAACGCTTCCCGGACAAGGACTACAAGGTGATGATTTTGGCCTATGGCTATTCCAGGCCGGCTCCGATCAAGGCGATACCCGACGACAATGTGCTTATCTCAAACGTTGCGAACTGCTTTTCGGATGCAAACGCTTGGAACGGCAGCACAAAGTCTATCGAGCAGTTTGATGCATGGTCGAAGAAGACCAAAAACCAGATATGGCGCCCAAATACGGGCGATCCGGCACGCTGGCGGACCGGCGGCCCGCCGGATATCACCGGAGCGGGAGATATCTTCAAGATAATGGCCGCCAGGGGCATACTTGGCATTTCGATAGACCAGGTGTGGATGTGGTGGGGAACCCAGGGGCCCCAGTATTACCTGATGGCTCAGCTGGCCTGGAATCCCGAAAGAACTATTGACGAGATCATGGACGACTACTACAAGTCGGGATTCGGACCGGCGGCGGAAGAGGTCAAGGCCTACTGGAAACTTATGGAAAATAACCGCCGCGAGATACAGAAGAATGAGACAAAACAGGGAGGCAAGTCCTGGGCGGAAGCCTTCAGTCCGGAGTTCTTCAAGGAAGCATATTCCCTTCTGGACAAATCTGCGGAAAAGGCCGCAAAGGCAGGGAAGGAATACTCCGGCAGGGTTGCATTCGTAAGGGCAGGGCTCGACTATATGCGTCTGAACACCGAGAATCAGGCGCTCGCCGGCCGGATGGTCAAATCGGCCGAAAAGGATCCGGAGCTCATTAAAAAGATGCGGGAGAACTGGAAGCAGATCGAGGTGCTGGTCGACATGGTCAAGCAAAATCGCCCCGGTGTATTGGCCAAGACCGATCAGTCTTCAGGCATGCTGGCATATATACATCCCGACGGTGATCACAAGGCCATGGAAGCGAAAGTCCTGGCAAATGAAGAACTCCAAAAGAGGATTAAACTCCGCTTTGACAGGGTGCTGCGTCCCGAAAGCGGATTGGAGTAGCCAGGTCAGTTTCGGTCAAGTCTCCTAAGCATCTTGGGCAGGAATGCCCGGAATAGCGGCTGCTATGCCTCCCGCTTGCACGCCTTGCTCTGCCAGCGCGACGCTCGCGCCATGCTCCATTCCAATTTTGAGATAGGCTCTAATCTCAGCCGCCTTGCCATGCCTTTGTGTCCGGCAGGATCCGCCCGTCTTGTTCAATCCTATTATGGGGGGCTGCCCCCCTGCTCCCCGGCCGCCGCCCCCTGCTCAATCCGCGCAGGCGTTCCCCGATTCATTTATTTTAAGCTTGATAATATTCTCATATTCTGCAGAATATGAGAATGTTCAATTGATTGATATATCAGCAACATGCAAAAGCCAAAACAACTGGAGCGGTATTTCAAGGGCGCGGCAAACCACCGGCGCATTGCAATTTTATTTACTGTCGAGAAACATAACGGGATTACGGTGGAAGAACTTGCCGCCGTTCTAGGGGCGAACTTTAAAACCATATCCCAACACACGCGCTCGCTGGTTCAAGCCGGACTTTTGTACAAGCAATATCAAGGGCGCAGGGTGGCCCATGCCCTGTCGCCCTACGGCGCATCCTTCCTGAGATTTATGAAGACTTTCTGATCCGCCTTAACCGGATCAGATTTTCCGTTTTGACACGCCCCTCCCCGATGTTAAAGATCAACTGCCGGAAACCTTTTCTGTTTCGCGCGACATTCCAACATTCTGCAGACTGACCTATCTACTTTACTCAAGTAAGTACTCTATGTAGTATATGCACCGATGGAAGATTATCCACGGACGCTTCTTGAATTGGAGTCCCGCTTTAGGGACGAAGAAAGCTGTCAGGTCTATCTGTTTTCACTTCGATGGCCGAATGGCTTTGTGTGCCCGCGTTGCCAGAGACATAGGGCCAGTCCGATAGGACGCGGACTGTGGTTGTGTCTGGATTGCGAAGCACAAGTTTCGTTGATTGCCGGAACTATTTTTCATCGGACGCACCTGCCGTTGCGGTTATGGTTCCGCCTGATCTGGTATGTGACCAGCCAGAAGAACGGTGCCAACGCCTTGGGATTACAGCGTGTTTTGGGGCTGGGCAGCTATCAAACTGCATGGAGTTGCTTGCACAAGCTTCGCCGGGCGATGGTTCGTCCGGGGCGGGAGCGCTTGCATGGAAGAGTTGAAGTAGATGAAGTTTTCATAGGTGGAAAAGAATCAGGCTTCGAAGGCCGCTCAGCGCCTTCAAAAGCATTAGTAGCGATTGCGGCGGAAAAAGATGGAGAAGGAATAGGTCGAATTCGTATGTGTCGGATTCGCGACGCAAAAAAACCAACATTGCATCGTTTCATTGAGACAATGATTGCGCCTGGAAGCTTGGTATGTACGGACGGCTGGACGAGCTACCTTGGCCTAGAGGAGAAAGGTTATGGGCACAAAGCTATCTCCTTGGAGGGCAAACCGCCGAGTCTAGCCACTACAGCTATGCCGCGAGTACATCGCATCTCATCGTTACTCAAGCGTTGGTTGCTTGGTACGCATCATGGAGCAGTTCGGGCCAGCCATTTGGACTATTATCTGGATGAGTTCACATTCCGTTTTAATCGTCGCACTTCACTTTTTAGGGGAAAATTGTTCTATCGGCTCCTCCAGCAAGCCATCCTAATTGGCCCGACCCCTTTTCGGAGAACAAACCACAATTGCTTGGGGTAACTTGAGTAAAGTAGATAGGTCAGTCTGCAGAATGTTGGAATGTTGGAGCGGGAGGATCGGTTCGGGCACGAGCACCGCACAGAGCGCCGGGTATTGAATAGTGCGGATCAGAGGCCCGCCATCAGGCCGGCCAGGCTGATCCCGAAGATCAGGGAAAGCAGCGCCAGGATTATGGCGCTGAAAATGAAGTGCAAAATGGCGATGCCGATTCCGCGCAAATAATCCGTGCCCAGGATCGCCGCAAAGCCGGCGGCGGACAAAAGGAACGCGACGATGGATCCCGCCGCCGGGGCCAGCAATCCCAGCCCATGCAGCACGGTGGCGGCGACAAGCGCCAGCAGGCACATCCAGAACCCGGTGTTCCTGGCCTTCATCATCCGGGCGGCCCACTGCACTGGCCAGACCACCACGAACAGCACCAGGATGAAAAACAGGATTATGAGAACATATTGCATACTTCCCTCATTTGACTGCACCAGTGAACCTATCCATTAGCATCCACTAGGGTGCGGATTAACAGCTTATCAGGGAAACCGCGGAAAAACAATATGACTTGCCTGTATTTTTTTAAAGCAACCGTAGAAGTGTTCACGTTCCATGAGAATCCGCACTACTATATTCTAATATTCTGCAGAATATTAGAATAAAGAAATGTGACAGAATCATTTCAGGGGCTGCCCCCTGCTCCTTTGATTCCCGAAGACTTGCCCAAGAGCCGCCTTGCCGGGCATTGATGGAAAAAAGCGATCCGGCCCTTGTTGTGCGGCGATGGCTATACCGCTTTCAGTTGTTTCCATCCCATTGCTTCATAGTAACGGGGCAGCGGCTGATCCGGAGCACAATGGCATATTTCCTTAACCTTCCCGTATTGAATGGGCAACCGGCCTTCAAATGCGCCCCGGAGCCTGTCGGCGTTCTGCATCAGGAAGCAGCAGGGACGCGGCCTGCCAAAGGCGGCATTCATCCTGATCCATATTCGGGACAATGGCTCCCGGCAAATATTGCCGAATGAAATCGGGGTAAAATCACACGGGCAAACATTTCCCCCGGCGTCAATATACAAGTGTTGAAAGCCGGCTCCGCAGCCGTACATCTCCGGAGACTCGATATGGGCAAAGGCGCAGACCTTCGGGAGACTCAAATCACGATTGGTTCTAAGGTGCAAATTCTTGAGCGCCTGCCGCTCCGCCGGCGAAAGGAGAAAACATCGCCCGGAGTCCAGCAAACGCCCCGAAGGCATCGGCTCCAGCAGGCGGATTTCGTGAACGTCCAAACGGCGCGCAAGCTCCAGGTAACGGTCAAACGCATCCGGCTGCGCCATGTCGCGCGTGGCCACGAGCTGGATCATGGTGTAAAAACCGAGGCGCCGGGCAATTTTGACCGCGGAAACAGCCGTCGCATACGCACCGGCCCGTCCGCGGCGCTGGTCATGTATGCCGGCTTCATAGTGATCCAGGCTGACCGCGACGCCGAATAGACCGCATTTCTTCAATTCCAGGGCGCGTTTTTCCGTTAATCCATCGCCCGTCGTGAAGAGCAGGATGACGGAGCGGTCGTCAACGGACCTCATGATATCTTCCAGATCGGGCCGCAGCAGGGGTTCTCCGCCGGTGAACCCGATGATGCTGACCCCCAGGTCCTGGATCGCCCGGACTGATTCCCGCATAACGCCGGGCGGCAGTTCCTGCCCGGCGCGGTGCGCCTTGCTGCAGTGCCAGCAGTCATACCGGCAACGATTCGTGACCGCGACATACGCCGAAACCGGCACGGCCTCTCCCCGTCGGATTCGATTCAATCCGCGAATCATCCCCTGGAAAGCCCGGCCGGGAAAGGGAGGAAGGAATGAGTTTATGATTGTCTGCCCATTCAGCCGGACCAGCTTTTCATCCTTCAGCAACTGCCGGATATGCCACAATGTTGACAGGGGCATTGAGCGCATTTCGGGCACGCGCAGCGTCTTGAGCAGGGCGGCTTGTTTGGCAAAGCGGTTCAGGTACATGGCAGCTCCTCCTTGCGGGCAATCCCGGCTACATAATGGTGATCCACGGAAATCCGGTTTTTTTGCGGCGCGGCCTCCTCGAGGTATTTAACGAATAATTCGTCGCAGAGGGGCTTGATTTCAGGGGCCATCATGCGGTCATATCCCGCGCTCGCGCCGGTGTGCAAAACCCAGTCCAGAACGCCGGCGCCGGAAGAAAACAAAAATTCCTCGCGGCCTTCCCAGAGGGACAAGGGGCGCAAACCGGCGGACTCAAACCAGCTTTGCAGTTGCGGCATATCCCGGGGCAGCCGCCGTTGTAAATCCATGACCTGCCGGAGATGCCGCGGCAGAGCTTGCGCAACCTGAAGGGAAGCCCTGTAAACCGGCGCAAGCGTGTCGTGCGCGTTTTCGATCAGGCCGAGCTTGCCGCCAGGCTTGAGCTTGCGGCATATTGCCCTGACGAGTCGCGGGGGACTGGCATAACCGATGGCCCAGCCGCAGGTGATGGCGTCAAATGAATTGTCGCGGTATGACAACAGCGAGCCTTGCAGGTCCCCCCGGACAAAGCGCAGGCTTCCGTACCCGGCCCGCAACCGCTTTTCCTCGGCCTTTGCAAGCATGCCCGGGGATTGATCAATGCCGATAACTTCACCCTGATCCTCCATTGCCCCGGCAAGCGCCATGGCAATGTTGCCGGTGCCGGTGGCCAGGTCCAGCACGCGATGCCCCGGTTTCAAATCAAGTCCGGCTGCCAGGCGCCGGGCGTGCCCGGCCATGCGTCCGGCAAAATACCGGTCATATGAAACGCACATCCGGTCGTAATCTTCCCGGATAACATCTTTTGGAACATTCCTTCCTGCCAGAAACAGGTAAAAAACTTTGCCGTAGAAATATAGCTTGTTCATGGCGCTGATCCTTTCTTCATTAATATTCATACACTTGTTTATAGCATGATGCATGCCAGCCTGACGCGCCGATGTTGCTTCTCATTGCTATCCAATGAATAAAGAAATATACGCCGCGCAAAACACATTGAAATATTGACATTTTATGTATAGATGATGTACATTTATTGCATGAATAAAATTTTACGGCTCACTGAGGGCGACCGGGCTTTTTTCCGGCTCGTGTCGGAGGCGGCCTTCAGCAATCCATTCAGCGATGAACGGAAGGAAACGGATTTAAGGATAATCGGCCGCCGGGCGGGCGAAAATCTGCCGGACGAACGAGCACTGAAAACGATGACGGAGACGGTTGCGGCTCGCGTGGCGAAACTGGAGGCCGAAGGATTCAACGATATGCGCCGGCTGGCGGAGGAAGACCGCGAGATCCTGCGGGTGGCCTTGCTGTTTGACGCGTTCCACCGGTTTATTGACGTGTTTGACAAGCTCATCCTGGATCAGATTAAAGCGGGCGACAAGCCGCTCCCGGTGCCCTTTGCCCCTTCCGCCCGCGAACTGATGACGGGGCGGGGATTTACCGCGGATGCTTTTTG
>JBAYWJ010000219.1:0-6417 GCA_041674125.1 Kiritimatiellia bacterium | reverse complement strand
TATCACGAATCCGGCCACGCCATCGTGCTGCAGATGGTCGAAAAGAAGGAGCCGCTGCACAAGATCACCATCATACCGCGCGGGACAGCCTACCTCGGCGCGACGATGCAGCTTCCGGAAAAGGACCGCTACACCGAAAGCTACATCAAGCTGAAGGGCGCCCTCACCGGCCTCATGGGCGGCCGGGCGGCCGAGGAGCTGGTCATAGGCGACATCACCACCGGCGCCGGCAACGACCTGAAGCAGGCCACGCACCTCGCGCGCCTGATGGTCTGCAACTGGGGCATGAGCCGCGAGCTGGGGCCGCAGACTTTCGGCGCGCAGGAGGAAGTCCTCTTTCTCGGCCGCGAAATCGCGCGCAATCAGGATTTCAGCGAGGATACCGCCCGCCGCATCGACGCGGAAGTAAGCAAGCTGCTGAAGGAGTGCCACCAGAGGGCGACGGACATCCTGCGCACGCACCGCGACAAGCTCGACCTGATCGCGCAGCTGCTGATCGAGAAGGAAACCCTGGACGGCAGGGACGTCGAGGAAATCCTGCAGCACGGCCGTGTGCTTTCGGAAGAGGAAAAGGCCGCTTTAAAACAGGACCGGGAAACGGGCGCCGCGGCGGAGCCGCCGGCGGCGGGAGGGCCCGCAACAGCCGCAACCGGCGCAAGCAACCCGACCCCATAACCATGACAGCCGCGAACAATATGCAAATATCAGCGTGGCAATGCCGCGGAAGAAAGATTGATTTCAGGGCCGGGCCCCTTCTCATGGGCATCCTGAACGTCACTCCCGATTCGCTCTCCGACGGCGGCCGTTTCGCCGATGCGGAGCAGGCCGTGGCGCGCGCCCTGCAGATGGTTGAAGAAGGGGCCGCGATCATAGACGTCGGCGGGGAATCGTCGCGCCCAGGGGCCGGGCCGGTGGACGCCGGAACCGAGATCAAGCGCGTCCTGCCGGTCATCGAAGGTTTGAGCAGAAAAAGCGATGTGCTCATATCCGTGGACACCCGGAAAAGCGCGGTGGCGGATGCGGCGCTGCGGGCCGGGGCGCATATCGTCAACGATATTTCCGCCCTCGCGGCGGACGCCGGCATGCCCGCGACCGCGCTCCGGCACGGGGCGGGCGTGATCCTCATGCACAAAAAAGGCGAGCCGAGCGACATGCAGGAAGACCCCCGCTACGGGGACGTAGTGGCGGAAGTGGGCGCTTATTTGAAGGAGCGGATTGCCGCCCTCAGGGAGGCGGGGCTGGCGCCTGAATCGATGGCGATCGACCCGGGCATCGGGTTTGGCAAGACCACGGAGCACAACCTCAAGCTCATCGCGCATGTTGCGGAACTGGCGGAGCTCGGCCGGCCGGTGGTGATGGGCCTCTCGCGCAAGAGCTTCCTGGGCCAAATTACCCGGCGCGCGGTCAACGAGCGCCTCGCGGGGAGCCTGGCGGGCCTGGCTTACTGTCTGATCAACGGCGCGAAGATATTGAGGGTGCACGACGTGGGCGCATCGCGCGACGTCTGCCTTGTTCTGCAAAACATAATAGGAATGCGACACTCCCATGCTCTCTGCGGGAATATTGCCTGATATCAACGGGCTGGTGGAAATAATCTGCCTGGCCGCGGCGTTTTATTACATTTTTTATTTCCTCCAGGGGACGCGCGGCGCGCCGATGATGGCCGGCCTGATCACAATTTTCATCGTCACAAGCGCGGCCACGCGCTTCCTGAGGCTGGAAGCCCTCACATGGCTGCTGGAAAGGCTCTCGGTCTACCTGGCCGTGGCCCTGCTCATAATTTTCCAGCCGGAAATCCGCCACGCCCTGGCCGAGATCGGCAAGCGGCATTTTTTCAACAGCCTTTCCAGGACGCCCTCCCTGGTAGACCACCTGCTGCAGGCCGTCAACCTGCTGGCCAACCGCAGGATCGGCGCCCTGATTGCGGTCGAGCAGTCCATCGGCACGCGGCCGATCCAGGAGACGGGAGTGAAAATGGACAGCACCGTCACGCCCGAGCTGCTCACATCCATCTTTTACCCGCACACGCCCCTGCACGACGGCGGCGTCATAATCGCGGGCAACAGGATCGTCGCCGCCAGGTGCACCTTTCCCCTCTCCCAGCAGCCGGACTTGAGCAACACTGTCGGCACCCGCCACAGGGCGGCGGCGGGCATGTCCGACGAAACTGACGCAATCGTGCTGGTCGTTTCAGAGGAGAGCGGCAATATTTCGGTGGGCCACAAGGGCCACCTCATCCAGAACCTCGATGAAGACCAGCTGCGCCGGTTCCTGACGGGCCTGCTCCTGCAGGGCCCCGTCCGCAGCAGCCGTTTTACAAAAATGACGGAATGGATCAACCATTTGATGAAGTCCGGCAAAAAGACCAGCTCAGCCTAGTCCTCCGGCACTCCGGGATAAAGCCCATGCGAGAGGCCATTTTAAACAACATACAGCTCAAGCTGCTGTCGCTGCTGCTGGCGGTCGCCGCCTGGTACGCGATCAACGAGGTCATCAGCAACGAAGTCACCATCGCCAGCATCCCGGTCGAAATCAAGATCACCGGGGGCTGGGCGGTGCTGCACCAGTCGGCCGATGCGGCCCGGGTGACATTCCGCGGCTCGCAGGAAAACATCCGCTTGATAGACAACAAGCAGATCAAGGTCCAGGTGGACCTCAGGACCAACGCCCTGGCGGGATCCTTTGACCTGCCCCTGCGGCCGGAGGATGTGAAGGGCGCCCGCGGCGTCCGCGCCGTCAGGATCGAGCCGGAAATAATAAAGATCAGCACCGACCGCGAATCGGAAAAAACGGTGCCGGTCAAGAGCCGCACGGGCGGCAAGCCTTTCGCCGGCGAGGTGGAAAAGACCACCTGCGACCCGGCCCTGGTGCTGCTGCGGGGGCCGGCCCAGCAACTGGCCCAGACCGAATGGCTTTACACCGAGCCGGTGGATGTTGAAGGCCGGATCGAATCTTTCGTCAAGCGCTGCCGCGTTCTGCCGCCGAGCAACACGTGGACGCCTGTGATCGAGCCGCAGGAGGTGAACGTCAACGTGCAGATAACCGTAAGGAACGACACGATCGAGGTATCCGACATCCCCGTCGAGGTGATTGTCCGGCCGACCTCGGCTTTTAAGGTTGAAGTTACGCCGGATTTTGTAAACATAACCCTCAGCGGCAAATCGGAAAACCTCGAGGAATTCAAAAAAACTTCGCCGAAAGCTTTCATTGACTGCAACGACCTGGATCCCTCGCTGACGTACGACCTTCCCATCCTGGTCTATTTGCCACCGGGCAGGAACGTGACCGCCGCGGTCAGCCCGCCTTACGCGCACGTGGTGTTTAAAAAATGAAAATCAACCGTGAACCAGGCAGCAGCGGCAAGGCCGGCGTGCGCGAGATATGGGGCTTGGCCCTGCTCATCGCCAGCGTCCTGATGCTGCTGGCCTTCGTCTCCTACCAGCCCGCCGACATACCATTCATAAAGACCCCGCCTAACTCGCCCCCTTTCAACTACATCGGCCCGGTCGGCGCATGGTTCGTTTTCGCCTGCCTGATGACCTTCGGCCTAACCGCGCTCCTCTTCCCGTTTCTCGCCGCCGGCCTGGGGCTGCTGCTGCTTTTGCGGCGGGAGGAGCCCGTAAAATCCTGGCTGCTCTGGGGCGCCTGCGCCGTCCTGGCCGCGAGCGCGCTCCTTGCCATCAACGTTGATTCCGGAGAGAGGATCGCCGCGCGCTTCAACGTGGCCGGCTTCACCGGCGGAATGGGCGGCTGGCTCATCGGCGACCGGCTGCTGGCTGGGCTCTTCGGCGACACCGGCGCGACGGTCATCCTGTTCGGCCTCCTGCTCTCGGCATTCGTAATGTGTTTCGGCCTTAAAAAAATTGCAGCCGCGGCCGTGGGCCTGGCTGTCTTCTTCAGGCTTCTGAACATTAAAATCGCCGCCCTGATCGATGCCCGCAGGGACCGGCTGGATAAAATCGTGGTCGAAGAGAAGGAAATAGCCAGAAAGCGCGCGGCGATCGAAAAAGCCCTGCGGAAGGAGAAGGCGGTCCAGCCCGCCGAGCCGGCCGTGGTGGACACCGTGGTAACCATCGTGCCGCCCCGGATAGATCCGGCCCCGGATAAGCCGCCCGAAAAACCGCGCCGCGAAAAGCCCGCCCCTGTCCCGGCGGAAAGTCCCGGCGAAGTCCCCGCCAGGGCCCCGGCCCGGCCCGGGGAATACCAGCTGCCCCCGCTCGACCTGCTGCAGCCGCTGCCCGCGGGCAATGACCGCGCCATGCCCGACAACCAGCTAACCACGTCCAAGATTCTGCAGGAAACACTCGCAGAATTCGGAATCACGTGCGAGGTTAAGCACGTCGAGCAGGGCCCGGTGGTGACCCGCTACGAGCTGCTGCCGGCGCCGGGGGTGCGCGTGGAAAAAATCGGCTCGCTGGCCAACAACATCGCCCTGACGCTCAAGGCCACCAGCATCCGCATCCAGGCCCCGGTGCCGGGCAAGGGCGTGGTTGGCATCGAGGTCCCCAATTCTTCGGCCACCAAGGTCTACCTGCGCGAATTGCTCGAGGGCGAAACCTGGAAAAACAGCCGCGCGGAAATCCCGATCGTGCTCGGCAAGGATGTAGGCGGCAAGGACATCATCCCCGACCTTTCCGCCATGCCGCACCTCCTGATCGCCGGCGCCACCGGCTCGGGCAAGACGGTCTGCATGAACTCCATCCTGGCGGGACTGCTGATGTCGCGCACCCCGGAACAGCTGCGCCTCATGCTCATAGACCCGAAGCTCATCGAATTCGCCGCCTACAACGAGCTGCCGCACCTGATCGTGCCGGTCATCACCGACCCCAAGAAGGTGGCCTTCGGCCTGCGCTGGGCCATTACCGAGATGGAAAAGCGCTACAAGCTCTTCGCGCGCGCCGGGGTCCGCAACATCCAGGGATTCAACAGCCGGCCGGTCGAGCAGGACCTGATCCCGAAGGCATCTCCCGAAAACGGCGCCGAGGAGGACAAAATCCCGCCGCGCCTGCCGTACATCGTGATCGTCATCGACGAGCTGGCGGACCTGATGATGGTGGCCCAGGCCGACGTTGAAAACCACATCGCCCGCCTGGCGCAGCTTTCGCGCGCGGTCGGCATCCACATGATCCTGGCCACGCAGCGCCCCTCGGTTAACATCATCACCGGCACCATCAAGGCCAACTTCCCGGCCCGCCTCTCGTTCCAGGTCGCTCAAAAGGTGGATAGCCGCACCATCCTCGACACCGTCGGCGCCGACAAGCTCCTCGGGCGCGGCGACATGCTTTTCCTGCAGCCTACCTCGAGCAAGCTCGTGCGCGCCCAGGGCGCGCTCACCAGCGACGATGACATCAACGCCATCGTCAACTTCATCAAGCTGCGCTACCCGCCCAACTACGAGCTGGCAATCAAGCAGCACATCGAAAAGACCGGCGACATTGAATCTTTCGACGAGGACGGCGTGGATGACGATCTCCTCCAGACCGCCATCCAGATCATACGCGAAACCCGCCGCGCCTCGGTTTCCCTGCTCCAGCGCCGCATGAAAATCGGCTACAACCGCGCCGGGCGGCTCATGGACAAGCTCGAGGAACAGGGCATCGTCGGGCCGGTGCATGGCTCCGACCCGCGCGAAATTCTGATTGACCTCGACACGCAGATGCCCGAAAGTGATGAAAAGCAGCCGCAGGGGGAATCCTGACAAACCTGCGAGCCTCTCAAAGAAACCAGGAGCCCGGGAGCAGCAACATGGAAACCATAGGCGCCACACTGAAGGCCGCGCGCGAGAAGCAAAACCTCAGCCGCGAGGAAGTGGCGAAGGCCACCCGGCTCAAAACCACCTACATCGAGTGGATCGAGAACAACGATTTTCACCGCCTGATCGCGCCGGTTTACGCGAAGGGTTTCATCAGGCTCTACGCCCAGTGCGTCCAGATCGATCCCCAGCCCCTCCTGCGCCAGTTCGCCGCGCTCGAGACACCTGTGCAGCCGGCGCCGGCCGCGCCGCAGAAGCCCTCGCGAAAGCCCGCGTTTCCTGAAAAGACCATCTGGAACCCCGGGGCATACGCGAAGATACTGATGAACGCCTGCCGGAAAATCAAGCTGCCGGCCATGGGCAAAATAAGAATGCCGACTCTCAAGCCCATTCCCGCGCCGGCCGTGAAATGGATGGCGGTGGCGGCCGCGGCGGCGGTTTGCGCGGTCATCCTGTCGGCCCTGGCCCAAAAAGTCTCCTCAAGCAGGCCGGCGCTGAAGGCTTCGCCGGCCTGCCGCTGGATTGCCGATCCGCCCGAGCCCTACCTGGAGGTCACGGCCAGGAAAACCACCGCGAGCCGCTGAATGGCCGGCCCTATCCCGGCGCTTGCTTCAGGGCAGCCTGTGGTCAGGGCACTGGCGGCAGACAGTGTTCGAACCGACCGG
>JBAYWJ010000218.1:0-6431 GCA_041674125.1 Kiritimatiellia bacterium | reverse complement strand
CCGGCATGGCAACCCGCATGCTGCCACTTAGCCTGGATACTCCCAAGCCGGCCATGCCCATCTGGGACCGGCCGGTCATCGGGCACATCCTCGCCCTGCTCGCGCGCTGGAAGGTAAGGGAAGTGCTCGTCAACCTCCATTTTAATCCATCGCCGATATACGAATACCTTAGAACAAACAAATTCCCGGGATTGCGCATAACCTGTTCCTTTGAACCCGAGATACTCGGGACCGGCGGCGTTCTGCGCCGGGCGGATTGGTTTCTCGATAGCCGCCCCTTCTGGATGGTCAACGCCGATATTGCCGCCGACCTGGATCCCGCCCCGCTTCTGGCCGTCTTACGCCGCCCCAAAACCGTGGCCGCACTCTGGATGGAGCCGGAACGCGGCCCGCGGACGGTTGAAATGCGCTCAGGCAAAATCACTAATTTCCAGACCAGCCGGCCCGGCACGAATGGAACATACACATTCTGCGGCCTCCAGCTGATTTCACCCAAGCTGTTACCCTATCTCCCGCCTGATTCATTCTGCAGCATCATCCGGGCCTACGAAAACGCCATGCGCGCCGGCAAAACTGTCCGCGGAGTATGCGTGCCAAAATCATACTGGGCCGACCTTGGCACTCCGGATTCTTACCTGCGCTCACACGCCGAAATCCGCGCGAGGGCCGCCCGCAATCTTTCCGGGGGCATCTTGTACACCCCTCCCAGCCAGCGGCTGCTGCGGGAATGGCGTCGGCAAGGAGTATCCTTGAAAGGCTTTACGGCCATTGACAAGACAGCGAAGATCATGCCGGGCGCACGGATTGAAAACTCCGTTATCTGGCGCGGCGCTTCGATCGGCCCGGGCGGGGTCGTTAAAAACGCCATAGTCGGTTCTGACTGCGCAATAACCGGGCGCGTTCCGCGCCTGGCGGTGAAGCCTTCCTTCATCGGCAAATCAGCGGATATACAATTGAATATGGCCCTCGCAAGACTGCAGCTGGAGCCCGACCGGGCAACCATAATCCCATTCGAGCCGCGCGGGTCGGCGCGGTCATTCACGCGCATCAGCGCCGGAAAACGCAATTTCATCATGATCCGCTACAGCCGCAAGCGCTACGAAAACTGCCTTTACACCCGCCATGCCGCTTTTTTGAAAAGCATAGGGCTGAAGGTCCCGGACGTCATAGCCGACTGCCCGGAGCACCAGTTTTCCATCATGCAGGACCTGGGCGACCGCTCCCTGCAAAACGCCGCCGAAAAACTGCCGCGCCCTTCCCTGCTCAACCTTTACCGCCGCGTTCTGCCAGAAGTTGCGCGCCTGCACGCCAGGGGCGGCGCGGAGCGCCTGCGTCAAAACATTGAAACAACTGCGCCCTTTTCGCCAGACCTCTACCGCTGGGAACGCGAATTTTTTGCGCGCCACTTCCTGGCGCCGCACCTCAAGCTCGCGCCGGCGGAAACCGTAAAGATAATGGAAGAGATGAAATATGCCGGCCGCATTCTAAATCGCGAAAGGCAGGTGCTTATCCACCGCGATTTGCAGTCCAGCAACATAATCCTCGCCGCCCGGGATATTTATTTCATAGATTTCCAGGGCATGCGCCCCGGCCCGGCCGCCTACGACCTGGCCTCCCTTCTCTGTGACCCTTACATCGGCCTCGCCAAGCAGGATCAACTTGACCTGCTGGACTGCTATAACCGCCTGGCCGGGCCTGAAGGCCGCATTGCGCAGGACATCTTCTGGATTGCCGCAGTCCAGAGGCTGGCCCAGGCCCTCGGCGCCTACGGCAGGCTTTCGGCCCTGCCGGATACCGCCTGGTTCAGGAAGTACATACCGCCGGCGCTGGACATGATGCGCCGGGCACTGCAGGAGGCTGGGATGAATGGAATACTGGCCGGGGCGGTTGCCGGCGCATGCCGCCGCAATGAAAATGTCATGAAAATATTACACAGATAAACAATCGGAGCAAAACATGAAAATATACCTGATGACCGATATTGAAGGCGTGGCCGGGGTGCTGGATTCCAGAACATGGTGCTCGCCGGATTCACGCAATTATGAAACCGCTAAGGAATTTTTGACCATGGAGGCCAACGCCGCCATCGAGGGTTTTTTCGACGGCGGCGCGACGTCAATTCTCGTTGCCGATGGCCACGGCCCCGGCGCGATCAACGTCAAGCTGCTCGACCCGCGGGTTGAGATCATGCGCTGGTGGCCGCCAGGCCCCTGGCCGCTGGGACTTGACCGATCCTTCGACGCCATTGCCTGGGTGGGCCAGCACGCGAAATCCGGCTCCGTGCGCTCGCACCTCGCCCACACGCAGGGTTTCGCCTACCTGGACTTATCCATTAACGGTATTTCCATTGGCGAATTCGGCCAGCTGGCCATGTGCGCCAGCGAACTCGGGGTGAGATCTATTTTCGCTTCCGGCGAGCAAGCGCTGGCCCTGGAGGCTAAAAAGCTTGTGCCCGGCATCGAGACGGTCTCCGTCAAGCGCGGACTCAACACAAGCTCCGGGAAAAAGCTTACGGCGGAGGAATACCGGGAACTCAACAAGGCGGCCATCCATCTCCACCCGGTTAAAGCAAGGGAAATGATCAAAGCCGGCGCCAGGCGGGCGATCGAGCGCGCGCAGCGCGAGAAATTCGGCATTATCCGGCTTAAGGCCCCCTTCCGGCGCGTTATCGTATTGCGGCCAGATGCCGAAACCCCTAAGCGCATCTCGCGCACGATGCACCCCAAAAGCGTGATCGCCCTGATGAATTCGCCGACGAATTTCAAGGCTATGCAGCGGAATAAAATTTGAAGATCATTCTGTGAAAGTGTGGCTGATTCAATAGCAAAAAGACAATTTTGCCGGTTGGATTGCGTCAACACTCGTCATTCCCGCGCAAGCGGGAATCCAGTTCCACATAATATGAATCTGGATTCCCATGTCCCGCCTTCGCGAAGCTCCGCTACTGCGGGCGTAGGAAGGTCATGGGAATGACCTTTTAGAATAACGTCTAGATTCATGAGCATTTTTCAGGCAATACCATCGGGCCACACTATTTAAGAAACAACCATATTTGAAGATTATGCATTAATCAACGCGGCGCCCCTTCGACTTGCCTCAGGGCAGGCAGAGCGCCGCAGCAACATTTTTTTTGTAGCCGCCCCGCTCAGTCGGGGCGTCTTTTATGATGACTGAGGACCTTGGCTTACAGATTTTTTTGTAGCCACGCCGCTCTGCCGGCGTGTTTCTGACGGTCATCCAATCCATAGATAACGACTTGATTATTTCAGCAAAGCATCCCCGAACAGGATCGCCAGGTCGCGCCTTATATCGTTTTCGTTAAAACTCCGCCCGGCCCTGGCCATATCATCGTACTTGGCAGCCAGCACTTCCCCGATGATCGCGCGCGAGTGCTGCCACTTGTAGATCAACTGGTCCAGCACGCGCGCATCGGAATGCTGGGGAATAAATGAAAGGCCAAGCAGCTCCAGGCGCATGGCGGTCATCTCCCGGATCAATTCCGGGTTGTTCAGGAACCACCAGCAGCCGAAGGGCAGCACGTTCTTGAATTTGCGCGCAATGATGCAAAGCTCGTGCGAATTTTCACGCGCCAGGGTCGTGATCATGAATTTTACGCCGCCGAATTCGCGCGCGAGGTTCTCGACCGAACTTAAGTCAGCCCGGCCGACCGAGTCCCCCGCCAGCCTCAGGCCGGGATTCACCAGCTTTTTCACGCCAATCATCAGCGCCACCGGTATGCCGCGTTCGGCGGCCAGGGGTATCACGGCTTTTTTAAACAGGTCGGAGAGCGGCGCCATTTCTCCCGGATAGGCGAAGGATGGCGGCAGGCTTATGGCCATGTAGCGCGCATTCATTTTGCGGATCCAGTCGCCCAGGTAGCGGCGCATTTCGGACAGAGTCCGGCCCGAAAGGGAGGTATCCACGTCATACCCAAGAGCGCGCAGGCCGTTGGCACCGTTCGGCCAGTTCATGAGGGCGCTGTCCAGGCGCAGGGCCGCCTGGAAGCGCGGATCGCGCTTGAAGCCCTTCTGCCAGCATTTCCTTTCCACGGCATCAAGAGGGTCGTTGGTCATGTAGACGCGCTGCACCCCGGATAGCTTAAAGACCAGATCGGTGTATTTGCGGACATTTTGAGAGGCAAAATATTTCCGGGCTTCACCCAGGTTTCTGGCGTTCGGATCAAGCCCCAGGGCCTGCAGCACAGTCAGAACGCCGCGGCAGGCCTCGGAAATCGGGGAGCGCTTTACAAAGAGCTCGCTCCAGATCAAATCGGCCTGCTTCTGCCTGGGCCATTTCCAGAAATTATCATATTTAAGGTCCGGGCGCGCGCGGAACACTTCTGCCACCAGGTAGTGATAAGTCACCAGCTCGTCAATGCCCCAGAGCAGGATCTTGCCCATGGCCGGGTCATACAGATGCGTGTGGATATCCGCCACCCGGACTGAGTTCTCGCCCGATCCGTTCACAAAGATCCTGTCAAATATTTCCCTGGCTGATTGCATTTTGTTCCTCCGTTGTTGGGGAGATGGTAATGAATTTGAGTTTTTGATTCAATTGATTTCTCATGCCGGGGTTGACAGCATTCCGTGCGGCAGGTATATTTTGCCGGCAAGGAGGCATAAATGCTTACGGAAAGATACATTGCCATTGACAACGTCTGCGCCTGGCCCAACCTGACAAAGCTGCCGGATGGCTCCGTCATGGCTACCATTTTCAACCAGCCGACCCACGGCGGATGGGAGGGCGACGTAGAGTGCTGGATCAGCACCGACCAGGGCCGGACCTGGCGCTTCCGCGGCACGCCCGCCCCGCACGAGCCGCGCACCAACCGCATGAATGTGGCCGTTGGCCTGGCCCACGATGGCTCACTGATCGTGCTTGCCTCCGGCTGGAGCAACCGCAATCCGGCCGGAAATTATTCCAGCCCCGGCCTGGAAGGCAAGGTGCTTCCAATGTGGGTTTGCCGATCCGAGGACATAGGGAAACCATGGGACAGGAGCGGCCGGATTTACCTGCCCTCCAGGAAACCGAAACACATCGTTCCATACGGGGATGTTATCCGGCTTCCCGGAGCCAAGCTGGGCGTGAGCGTTTACGGATATCCTTCACCCAAGGAACGTAATGCCTATTTTTACACCAGCGACGATAACGGGCGCAACTGGTATCCCCGCGGCATCATCCGCCGGGGCAACACCACGGAAACCACGGTCCTGGCTTTGCCGAACGGTAAAATCCTCGCCGCCTGCCGCACGACCGGCGACCAGCACCTGGAGCTGGCCTGCTCCGGCGACTGCGGCAAAACCTGGCGCGGGATGGGCCCCCTAACCCTCGGCCGCCAGCACCCGGCCCATCTGCTGCGGCTGCAGGATGGCCGCATCCTGCTAAGCTACGGGCTGCGTAACAAGGGCCTTTACGGCGTCGGCGTGCGGATCAGCCCCGATAGCGGCAAGACCTGGGAGCCGCCGCGGGTGCTCGTGGATTTCGAAACCGCCACCGACGGCGGCTACCCATCATCGGTCGAGTTTGAGCCGGGCACGATCCTGACCGCCTATTACTGCAACGGCGTGCCGGCCCACCAGCGTTACCACGTGGGAGTGATCCGCTGGAATGTGGACGGCAAGGAAATTTCTCCCGCCAATGCCATTCGGAAAAAAGTCATCCGGTGAAACTGTGGTATAAATCCCCGCCCCGCGACTGGCTGGAGGGGCTGCCGATCGGCACCGGCCGCCTGGCCGCCATGGTTCTCGGCACATAC
This sequence comes from Kiritimatiellia bacterium, assembly GCA_041674125.1. Classification (GTDB taxonomy): domain Bacteria; phylum Verrucomicrobiota; class Kiritimatiellia; order JAAZAB01; family JAAZAB01; genus JAQUQV01. Next base: position 676 of record JBAYWJ010000218.1, on the reverse strand, counting down.
AAGCGCGAGCGGATTGCCTTGAACCACGAATGGCTCTGGAAGGGCGTCCACCGCAACCGCGACAATGATGTCCGCAAACAGTTTCTGCCGGAAGTCCGGAAACTCCTCCTGGCAGGCAAATACGAGGAAGGCACCCGCGCGGCCAACGAAGCCTTTGCCGGCGAAGGCGGCCTGAGCTGGCGCCCCGGCAACGCCAACCGCAAGCCGGGACGTGTTGATTCATACCAGCCCGCCGGCGACCTCTATCTAGAATTCAACCACGGCTGCGCTTATGACTACCGCCGCGAACTCGACCTCGACCGGGCCGTGGCCGCGGTGACCTACAAGGCCATGCCCGGAAAAAAGGTCACGCTCGAATATCTGCCGCACCTGGTCGAGGACCTGATCCTGGTGCGCGTGCGCATGGATGGCGCGCCCTTCGACTGCGCCGCCTGGCTGGACCGCAATTGCGACCGCGACTGCGACCTTTCCTTCGAAGCTTCACCAGATATGATCGCGCTGAACGGCAGGTTCCACGGCGCCATTGACTTCCGGGTGCAGGCTGCCATCTGGCACAAGGCCGGCGAATGCGTGATTTACGACAGCCGGAAAGTTCATTTCAAGCAGGTTGAAGAGGCTGTCTTTGCCATCAACATCGGAGTTTCCGCGCGGGGTAAAACAGCACAGCAGGAATGTG
>JBAYWJ010000217.1:0-6435 GCA_041674125.1 Kiritimatiellia bacterium | reverse complement strand
CGCGTCATGACGGGAATAACCCCCAGGATGCTGCGGGAATGGCAGGATGGTTTTGACCGGATGGAGGCCGATACCGCAAACGACGTCCGCTGCCGGGACAACGTGCGCCGGCTGAGGCACACGCTGGATTTCGCCACCCTGAAGCACTGGAACGACCTGGCCAGGGCGTATCCGGATTATTTTGGCGACTATCGCGCGGTTACAAACCGGCTTGGAAAAGTTCTTCCCTGGGATAAGCCCGCCCTGGATGACTGGGAAGCGCTGATCAAGGCCGGCGGGGTTGAAAAACCGCTTCCGGCTCCGTTTGACGGCATGGATAAGGCCCTTATCCGGCGCTATGTCCCGGAGAGGAAAGGGGGCGTGCCGAAGATTGTCATGGATCCCGACGCGGCCTTCGGCTATGCGACGGTCGTGGATGCGCCGAACAAGCCTTTCACGTTCGGGTTTTACCAGAACGACGCGAAGGTGCGCGGTCCGACCTGCACGCTGGAACCCGGCGAAATCGAGCGCGGCCAATACCGGGTTTACAAGCTGGGCGAAATCCAGGTTACCCCGAACAGCATCGTGTGGTTTTCATCCTGGAGCTGGCTGACGCAGCTGCAGCTTGGCGAGCGGCTATACAGTCCGCCGGGGCCGGACAACGACAACCGGTATGATGTCCACGTTTCATTGAAATTCGACAAGCTGGTGGATGGGTACCAGACCGCCTATCACACCAGTCCGCCCCCCACGAATGATTTTTCGGTTCTGTGCGACCAGATCATCTTTGTCAGGAAACCTATTAAATAAAGAAGTATGGTTCTTTCTTAAATAGTGTGGCCCGATGGTATTGTTTGAAAAATGCTCATAGACCAGGACGTTATTCAAAAAGGTCATTCCCATGGCCTTCCTTCGCCCGCAGTAGCGGAGCTTCGCGAAGGCGGGAAATGGGAATCCAGATTCATATTGTGTGGAACTGGATTCCCGCATTCGCGGGAATGACGAGTGTTGAGCACAATTAAACCGGTAAATATGCTGTCTCACTACTGAATCACCCACGCTTTCACAGCAAAATCAGGAATTATAAATAAGGTATTGATATGAGAGCAAGCAGCGTTAACGCAATTCTTTTGGCCGCTTTTTTTATCTGTTCAGCAGTAACCTTGAACGCGGAGCGCAAGCGCGAAGGCATTGAATGGATATACACGGTCTGCCATAACCCCGGGGCTACCAATCTCCCGCGCGTCCTCCTGATCGGCGACTCCATCGCCAATATGTGCCAGGAATTTGTAAGTGAGGAACTGTCCGGGACGGCTTATGTCAGCACGTATACCACGTCAAAAAGTATTACCGACCGTTCTTATCTTAAAGAGCTCAAGCTCATGCTTTCCGAAAACGACTATGCCCTGATCCAGTTCAACAACGGATTGCACTGTTTCGGCAGCGATCTCAAGCAATGGGAACAAGCCCTGGCCGGGGTCATAAAGCTGATGCGCGCAGAGGGAAAAGGGGCGAAAATCATTTGGGCATCCACGACCCCGACCGTGAGTCCCGATAACACCAGGCTGGTGAAGGAGTTCAACGCAATCGCCGCCAGGGTGATGAAGGAGAACAACATACCGGTCAACGACCTTTTTGCCCTGATGGATCCCCTGGACCGCAATCAATACTGGACGGATAACTGCCACCATTCCCCGGAGGGCCGGAAGATCGCGGCCAAACAGGTGGCCGCCGTGATTCGCGAAAATCTCGGCGCTAAAAAAATCTCTGCGACGGTGTCGAATGTCCCGGATTCCCAGGCCAGGCCGGCCGGCTCCGCCGGGGACAAGAGCGCAGGGAAAATGGATTGGACAAAAGTATTCTGGTATGACGCCGAAAAGAGTAATCTCCCGCGCGCGCTGATAATCGGGGATTCCATCTATGACGATCACCAGCGCGACGTCAACAAGGCGCTGGCCGGGAGGGCGCACCTTTCCACCTTCAGCACCAGCAGGAGCTTTGCCGATCCCTTGTATGCAAAAGAGCTGAAATACATCCTCGACGAATACAGGTATGGCGTCATACTGTTCAACAACGGGCTGCACTGCAACAAGGCCGATCCCATATGGAAGACCATATTGCCGGACATCCCCGGATGGGAAGCGGGTCTGCGCGGGGTAATAAAGCTCATTCGTGATGAAGGAAAGGGTGCAAAGATAGTCTGGGCGGGTTCTGTTCCGTGGATCGGGGAGGATAGCCCGGCGGAGGTCAGGGAACTCAAGGCCGCTGCGGACAGGTTGACGAAGGAGAACAACATCCCGGCCGGCGACCCTTATCCGGAGATGCAAAACGGCCCGCAATACAGTGAGCAGCTGACCGCCCGGATAGCCGCGACGATTTGCGGGCAACTGGGCGTTGAAACGCCATCGGGTAAGTCAACGAACGCTGCTTTGAAGGCGGCGGGTTCCCTGCTTGGGCCCGCGGGCAGCATCGGCGATGCCGGGAATTAGTCAATAATTACATAATTGAGATAATTTCAAAACTAGAAAAACACGGCGGCTGAGCGCCGTGGCTACAAACAAAACTAATTGATTATTAATTTATTAAGCTGTAGGCCGTCCCGACTCTCCGGGAGGTCGGGACATCGCGGCGGGAATTGGGAATGCCGTCAAACTGTGACGGCCTGCAATTGGAAACTGAATTTGATGTAGTGGCGGTTCGAGGCCGGGAGAGAACCGCATTCTGTGCCGTTCTGAAGAACGGCCGCTACAGTTAGGACTGAACTCTATATCGGATGAAATAAAACTGTAGGTCGTCCCGACTCTCCGGGAGGTCGGGACATCGGCGGCAAAGGAATGCCGTCAAACTGTGACCTACAGAAGACTGTAAAACAGATATTTGATAATGACTAAAGGCTGTTTGGGAGGATATATTTATGGCACACAGTTCCTGGTCATCGAATAGAGATCCCGGCATTCACGGGGTGCATCATCAGTCCGCCCCGCGCATCTGGCAGGACGGTTTCCCGCTGGGCAACGGGTTCCTGGGCGCAATGCTCTGGGGCGACGGCAACCCGCTCAACCTGACGCTGGACTGCGCCGACCTGTGGGACTCGCGCACGGGCGCCCACGCCTTCAGGGATCACCCTGCCCACACCTATCAAAACTTGCGCAAGCTTATCGCGGAAAAGCGTTATGAAGAAGCCGAGGCCATTTTTGGCACGCCGACGAACGCCGTCGCCCCGACCAAGATCAGCATCGGGCGTGCCTTCCTCAACCTCGGCCCGGCCGCGGCTTACGACGTGCGCCTTGATTTGGACCGGGCGGTTGTGACGGGTGTCATCGGCGCCAGACAAGGCGAGGTCGCGCTCGCCGCGTTTGTTCACCGCGAGCGCAACGTCATCTGCCTGCGCCTGCAGTCCGCGGCACAACAAGCCGCCGCGCTCGATTTCCTGCCCCTGGCCGGGGTTTGCAAGGAGATGGCGGCCCTGGGGCACCCGCCGCCCGTTACCCGGTCGGAGGGGGATAGACGAGTGTGGGTTCAACAGATACCGGAAGGCCCCGCGTGGGCAATGGCATGGAACAAAACAGGGCCGGATTATTACCTGGCCATTGAATGCGGCGGCGATGCCGCGGAGGCCGAAAAAAAGGCAAACGCCACCTGGGACTGGGCGGCGAAGCGCGGGTTCGAGTCCTTGCGGAAATCGCACGAAAGAGCCTGGAATAAATTCTGGGATGTATCGGCCGTTTTCCTGCCCGACCGGCGCATGGAATTTTTCTGGTATTACGGCCTCTATTTGCTCGCAGCCTCGGCCCGGAAAGGCGCCATGCCGCCGGGACTGCAGGGGGTATGGGCCATGGACGGGGTCATGCCGCCCTGGTCGGGAAATTACACCTGCGACACCAACGTCCAGCAGACGTTCTGGCCGGCTTACGCCGCGGGCCATCTTGACCTGGCCGATGCCTGGTGCGACTACATGCTGGAATGCATCGGGCCCGCACGCGAATATACCCGGAAAGTGTTCGGCACCGAAGGGACTTTCTGGCCGGGCGGCTGGTGCGAAAAATTCAAGCTCGGCGACACTTCGAACTGGTATTCGGGATATTTTGCCTGGAGCACTGGCGGCTGGCTGGTCTGGCTGGCCTGGCTGCGCTGGCGCCACAGCCTGGACCGGGACTGGCTGGCGCGCACCGGGTATCCGCTGGTGGCGGAAACCTTCAGGTTTTATCGCGCAAATCTCGTGGAGGAAGGCGATGGCCGGCTGCACGTGCCGCTTTCGGATAGCCCGGAATATCACCGCAATTGCGCGCGCGAATCGTTCTGCAAGGATCCGAACATTGACCTGGCTCTGATCCGGCGCTGCTGCGACTGGATTATCGAAATGGAATCGGCGCTGGGAAAGAAGGACTTGAGCGCGGACGCCCGGGGCGTCAGGGAGCGCCTGGCGCCTTACGCCCTGACCGAAAAGGGCGCCTTGTGCCTCTGGCCCGGGAAGGCGCTGGATGAATCCCACCGGCATCCCAGCCACCTGATGGCCATCCACCCGGCCATGGACTGGACCATTGACGACGGCGAGGAAATTCACAAACGGATAGAAGCGAGCGTGGAGCAGTATTTGGGACTGGGCACCTACAAATGGTGGGGGTGGACGCATGCGCAAATGGTCGGGTTCGCCGCGGCGCTGGGGCGGGGCGAGTGGGCCTATGACTGCCTCCGCCAGTTTGCCGACCACTGGGTGATGCCGAACGGACTGCATGTAAATTCCGACTGGCGCGAAACAAACACCTCCTATTTCGGATCGGTTATGAAACGCAGCCGCGCGGTTGCGCCGTTCACGTATGAGGCCAACTGCATGGTATGCGCCGGCATGAGCGACATGCTCCTGCAGGGCTGGCGCGGCGTTGTGCGGGTGTTCCCGGCCGTGCCGGCGCACTGGCGCGAAGTGGCCTTCCGCGACCTGGTAACGGAAGGGGCATGGAAAGTATCGGCCGTGAGGCATTTGGGCAGGACCGCCTGGGTAAAAATCACGGCCGCGTTGCAGGGAAAATTGCGCCTGCGTGATCCTTTCGAAGGTGAACCGGCGGATGCGGAGGAAGGCGGGGCGGCATTAAAAAACGGATTTTACGAGGCTGACTTGGAGGCCGGGCAATCGGTGGCCTTGCGGCGCAAAAATTACCGGTTTGACGAAAAGTCGATTTTATCGAATGTCCGGCAAGAAGAGCCCTCCCTGGTCGGCCTGCCGCGGGAACTTGAGGACCAAGGCGGGCCAAAGTCCGCAATCCAAAACCATGAATTTAACAGAAGGTAACGAAGTTAACGAAGCAAAGATAAATAAAAAGCTTCTTGTTATTTACAGCAGCAATCAGAGTTTAATACATTAACCCCGGCGGGATTACAGGAGATGAAATGAACCCATCAATAAAAAACCGCTATTTCCACCAGCCGCCCGGACAGCCGAAGGATTTTGCTTTTCTCCGCGAGATGCTGAAGCCGCTGCACGGGCAGAAAATAAAATGGGAGCGCCGGAAGCCGCGCGCCAGCGAAATCTCGTTTGCCGGCGGCGTCCGGCTGGATTTTCAATTCCCCGATCCCGGTGGATTGCTGGCGACTGCGCGCGCTGATTTCGGACGCTTCCTTAAATCGACCGGGATCCCAGCCGGGCGGGGCTATCCGCTGCGGGTTGTAAAGGCCCCGATGGACGCATGCGAGTCCTACCGCATCGACATAAGCCGGGAGCGCTGCCTGGTTAGCGCCGGCGACACCGAAGGAGTCCGCCGCGCGCTGGTTTACCTGGAGGATGAGATGCTCAGGGGCGGAGGGCCTTTTCTCGAGGTAAAAAAAATCGAGCGGACGCCGGCCATCCGCAGGCGCATCGTGATCCATGTGCGGATGTTCAGGGCCATCGGCCTCGACCTCCTGCCGGACGAGTTCCTGAACCGGCTGGCGCACGACGGGGTCAACGGCTTGATGCTGCCGCTGGAGTGGGTGTATCCGCATCGCATTGTCCCGGAATTCGAGAAGCCGCCGGCGGCCATGTTCAGGGATCTCCGCGCGCGCGTGCGGCGCTACGCCCGTTATGGCATCCGGCTGTATATGTATCTCAACGAGCCGAAGTCTTTCCCGGCCGGGAGCCCGCTGCGCAAAAAATACCCGCGCCTGCTGGGCGGCGATGCGCACGGGCTGACCTATTACTGCACCGGTACAAGGGAAGGCTGTGACAAGCTGGCCGGGGGGTTCCGCAAACTCGTGGCAGGAGTGCCCGGCCTGGGCGGGCTTATCGTCATATGCGTGGGGGAGCGGGCCACGCATTGCTTGTCAGGCGCCTACGAACCCCGCGTCCGCCCGAGCCGCTGCCCGCGCTGTTCAAAACGAGCCCCGCGGGACGTGCTCAAGGATACCCTGGCGGCGATGGAGCGCGGCGTCCATGCCGCGGATCCTAATGCGGAATTCATTGCCTGGCCTTACTCCCAGTACCTT
>JBAYWJ010000216.1:0-6456 GCA_041674125.1 Kiritimatiellia bacterium | reverse complement strand
GCCAGGCGCTCGAGGGCGTCTGGCAATTCTGGAAGCACCAGCTCGGGGGCGTGTACATAGAAACGCCGGATTCTTCCCTGAATTTTCTCGTGAACCACTGGCTGCTTTACCAGGTGCTGACCGCGCGTTTCTGGGGGCGGAGCGGGTTTTACCAGTCCGGGGGCGCCTATGGTTTTCGCGACCAGCTGCAGGACAGCCTGGCGTTTTTGTATGAATGCCCCTGGCTCACCCGCAAGCACCTGCTGCTGTGCGCCTCGCGCCAGTTCAAGCAGGGAGATGCCCAGCATTGGTGGCATGTTCCTTCCGGGCGCGGCGTCCGCACGCGCATTGCGGATACGGCCCTCTGGCTGCCATACGTCGCCTGCCGTTATATTGAGACAACGGGCGACATCGGAGTGCTGAAGGAGAATGTTGCTTTCCTGGAAGGCCGGATGCTCCGGGCTGACGAGGAAAGCTGCTATGAACTGTCGCGCGCCAGTGAAGAAAAAGCCACGCTCTATGAACACTGCGTGCGCGCAATCCGGCATTCGTTCAAGACCGGAGAGCACGGCCTGCCGCTGATGGGGACCGGAGACTGGAACGACGGGATGAACCGTGTCGGGCACGGCGGAAAGGGTGAAAGCGTCTGGCTTGCTTTTTTCCTGCAGGATATCCTCGGCCGGTTTGCAATGGAAGCCGAGCGGCAGGGCGATGCAACCTTCGCGGGCGAGTGCCGTCTCAAGGCGCAAGAACTCGCGCTGGCCATCCGGGATAAAACCTGGGATGGCGGCTGGTACCGGCGCGCCTATTTTGACGACGGCCATCCGCTCGGTTCGGCCGGGGAAGACGAATGCCGCATTGATTCGCTCCCCCAGAGCTGGGCCGTGCTTTCCGGCGCCGGCGACCCGGAGCGCCGCCTTCAGGCCCTGCGCGCGGCGCGCGAGCATCTTGTGGATGAGCGCCTGCGGCTTGTCAGGCTCTTTGCCCCGGCATTTGACAGCGGCCTTCACGATCCCGGCTATATTCGCGGTTATGTGCCCGGTGTGCGCGAAAACGGCGGGCAATACACCCATGCGGCAATTTGGCTCGCAATGGCTTTTGCCCGAGAAAAAGACGCCGGCGCGGCCTGGCAGCTCTGCTCGTATCTCAATCCTGTCCGTCATGGCGACAGCGCCGAAAAATCAGCGCGCTACCGCATTGAGCCCTATGTGATAGCGGCGGATATTTACACCAATGAAGCCCATGCCGGCCGCGGCGGCTGGACATGGTATACCGGGTCGGCCGGGTGGATGTATCAGTTGCTGGTGGAACACCTGCTGGGAATGCGCATAAACATAGACAAGCTGGCTGTTGAACCGCTTTTCAACCCGGACTGGAATGAGTATAAAATGCACTACCGCTATCGGAACACTTTTTACCATATTCACGTGCGCAAAACCGGAGCTGAAACGAGTGTGAAAAAAATCTTTCTGGACGGTGTTGAACAGCCCGATAAATTCATTCGCCTGGTCGATGATGGCCGCGAAAAGAATGTTGTCATTGAGGCAGGCTGAAATCTTTCATTCCGGCCGTTTTCCCTTGACAACCCGGCGTAAAACGGCCTACTTTTGCGCCAGCTTTAGAGCAGGATATTAAAGGTCAGAATAATTGTTCAGGAGGTTTTATGTATCGCATGGGGCAGATGGAACTGGATGAAGTCAGCAAGGTCGTCATGGCGCGCAAGATGTTCAGGGTGGGGGATCCCAAGGCCGGGCACCTGCAGGAGGCCGTCCGCTTTGAAAAGGAGTGGGCGCGCAAGATCGGCGTCAAGCATGCGCTCCTGCTTTCCGGGGGCGGCACGGCCGGCCTGATGGCGGGCCTGGCGGGCATGGGCATCGGCCCCGGCGACGAGGTCATCGTGCCCGGCTATACTTTCATGGCCAGCGCTGCGGCCGTGCTCATGGTCGGCGCCATCCCGGTCATTGCCGAGATCAACGAAACCATGACCCTCGACCCGGACGACGTGGAAAAAAAGATCGGCCCCCATACGAAGGCGATCATACCCGTGCACATCTGCGGCATTCCCTCGGACATGGCCAGGATCATGGCCGTGGCCCGCAAGCACAAGGTCAAAGTTATCGAGGATTGCTGCCAGGCCGATGGCGGAAGCTTTCGCGGAAAACGCCTGGGCAGCTGGGGCGATGCCGGCGCCTACAGCTTCAACGACTTCAAGATCATGAGTGCCGGCGAGGGCGGGGCGCTCGTGACCGATGACAACGCGATCATCGAGCGGGCCGGGATTTATTCCGACAGCGGCACGGCTTTCCGGCCTTACGTGAAGAATATCAAGGCGCCCATCTTCCTCGGCTTCCAGTTCCGGGCCACGGAAATCATGGGCGCCGTCCTGAGGATGCAGCTGAAGCGATTGGAAGGGATGCTGGCCGACCTGCGCCGGATACGCGCGCGCTTTGTAAGGGAACTGGGCGGCAAGCCCGGCATCAGCTTTGCGCCCTCGAACGACCCCAGGGGCGACTGCGGAGTGGTGGTGGCATTCAAGTTTGACAGTGAAGCCAAGGCGCGCGCCTTCGCGACCGCCAGGGGCGTGGCCGGCTGGCTGCCGATTGACAGCGGCAAGCACGTTTATTCGAACTGGGAGCCCATTCTCGAGCACCGCATCGGCCACCATCCGGCCATGAACCCGTATCTCATGCCGCAGAACAAAAAGCTGCGCACAAATTACACCAAGACCATGTGCCCCCGCACGCTTGAAATCCTCAGGCGCACGGTTTATGTGTCGCTTCACACCGACTGGAAAGAGTCCCAGATCCGCGCCCGGATTGCGGCCTGCCGCAAGGCGGGGGAATGCCTGTGAGCCTTGGTTTTTTTGACGTAAACCTGTGCCTGGGCCTTCCGCCGCGCGCCGCCTTCAGACCCGCCGCTTCCGCCCGGGACCTCGCGCGGGCGATGGCCGCCTCCGGGATAAAAAGGGGCCTGGCGTGGCACATCGCCCAGCGCGAATACGCTCCCCAGGAAGGCAACCGGATGCTGGCCGCGGCCATAGCCGGCCACAAAAATCTTCACGGCTGTTGGACAATTCTGCCGCCCCAGACCGGCGAAGTGATCACGCCCGGATTTTTCAGGCGCATGAAGGCGCGCGGGATCATGGCGCTGCGCGCTTTTCCAGCCCTGCATAATTTCCTCCTCAACCGCGCGGTTTTCGGCAGGTTCCTGGACGAGGTTTCCGAGCGGCGCATCCCGCTGTTGCTTTCTGTGGAACACGCTTCGGGCGGCTGGCAGGCCATTTACAACCTCCTGGCGGAATTTCCGGGGCTGACCCTGCTCATTTGCGACACCGGCATCTGGAACACGGACCGCTACACCTGGCCGCTGCTGGAGGCCTATCAGAACGTATACCTGGAGTCGAGCCTGGTGTCCCTGGAGGACGGCGGCCTTGAAAAAACAGTGGAGCGTTACGGCGCCGGCCGGCTGGTTTTCGGATCAGGTTTCCCGGTGCGCTATTTCGAAGCCGCAATGCTGGCCGTTCTCAAGGCCGATATCCCGCCGGGGGCAAAAAGAAAAATCGCCTGTGAAAACATCGAGGGAATCATAAAACGCATCCGCCTTTGACCCTGGCCAGCCATGAAAAAAACGACAAGACTCAAAACAGCATTTTTCTCGAAGACGGCGGTTCCGGACTGCCCCATCTGCGACATGCACGGCCACATGGGCCCGTATCACGGGCTGCGCATGAACCGCGAGACGGCGGCCGAGGCCGATGCCGTCCTCGCCCGCGCCGGCATCCGCCTGATGGTGTTTTGCCACCATTCCGCCCTCGTGGCCCCGGAGATCGGCAATGCCGACAACATCCGCGCCGTGCGTGCTTTTCCCCGGCGCCTGCGGGCCTATTGCGGCGTGAACCCGAACTACCCGGAGCAGGTTGAAAGGGACGTCGCATCATTTGAAAGCAACTCTGATGTTTTTGTGGGCTTCAAGCTGCATCCCTCCATGCACGGCGCGCCCGTCACCGACGCGCGCAACGCCCCTGCCTGGCAGCTGGCCGAAACGCGCCGCCTGCCGGTCCTGCTGCACACCTGGGGCGCGGCCCCAACCGAAGGGCACCCGGCCGTGCGCAGGGCGGCCGAGCGTTACCCGAACGCGAAAATCCTGCTGGGCCATTCGTGCCACGGCGCCTGGAAGGAAGCCATGCAGCTTGTGAAGGATTTCCCCAACGTTTACCTGGAGCTGTGCGCGGTGATGGATGAGCGCGGAATCCTGGAGCGCTTCGTGGGGGAGCTGGGTTCGGGGCGGATCGTCTTCGGCACAGACTATCCCTGGTTCAACCACCACTATTACATCGGCGCGGTGCTCGGCGCCGGCCTCGGCGACGAAGATTGCCGCAATATCTTTTACCGCAACGCGGAAAAAATATTGAAGCCCGCGCGCGGTTAGCGGCCGGCTCCAGCCGCGTTGTTTTCACGGAACCACCGCGCCGGGTTGCGCTATTAAGTTTTTGGCAGGCCGCGTTGAATTTCGATATTAAAAAAATGTCTGGTTATCTGTTCCGGGCAGAGAAAGGAACTTGTTATGCGCATTGATTCGCACGCCCATGGCGCCTTGGGATGGAAACCGGAGCCGGCCAGCCTGCCGGCATACGTGGCCGAGTGCCGCCGGAGAGGTATCGAAAAAATAGTCCTCATCCAGGCGGAGAAGGAGCTTTTTGAAGCCTTTGACCGCTGCCCGGATTTTGTCATCCCGGTGGCGCAGGTTAACATTGACGCCGTCGCGCCCGATGAAATAAGCCGGCTCGTCGAGCGCGGCGCTCTTGGAATCAAGTTTATCGGGCCGATGCATTCATACGGGGACGACCGCTATTTCCCGCTCTATGAGCGCATCAACCGGCTTGGCGCCACGGTTGTGTTCCACACCGGCTACCTGATGGTGGGGCTCTTCGACGGCGCCTGCCGCTTCGGCAGAAAGGAATCGCTGATCGACATCACCCACATGCGCCCGGCATCAATTGACCGGGTCGTGCGCGGTTTCCCTGACTTAAAAATACTCATGGCGCACTTCGGCAATCCCTGGTGGGAGGAAACATGGAAGATGATCTCCACCCACAGGAACGTCTATGCCGACCTCTCGGGCGGGACCGCCTACCGCCGCTCGCTTCTGATGTGGAGCGAAATGTTTGCGCCGGACGGCAGCCTGGATGCGGCCTCGGCCGGCAAGCTTTGTTTCGGATCGGATACTTCCTATTTCATCGAGGGCGAATTTGGTTTTGAGCGCTACATCCAGTTTTACGGCAAGTTATACGACCGGGCGCGCATGCCGCCCGATTTGCGCGAAACCATAGACTCGGGCAACTGCCTCAGGCTCTTCATGCCGCCGGCTAAAAAAGCACCCTGATGGGAAACCTGGCTGTATTTAAGACATGATACCTTCATTCAGCGAAATATTTTTCCCGCTGCTGGTGGTCCTGGACCCGATCGGCACCACCGCGATATTCGCGGCCATTTCCGCCGCGGCATCGCGCCAGCTCAAGGCAAAGATGGTTTTCCAGGCCCTGGTGACGGCGCTGAGCCTGGGGCTCATCTTCACGCTCTTCGGCCACATTCTTCTCAAGGCCATCGGGGTGGACGTGGCTGACCTCCAGATCGCCGGGGGAATAGTGCTGCTCTGCATGTCGCTGCAGGATATGATGCGCGACAAGGCGGAAGACGCCATGAAATTGCCGGAAATGTTCGGGGTGGTCCCGCTCGGGACGCCGCTCATCATCGGGCCGGGCGTGATCACGACCCTGCTCATGCACAGCCGGATTGAGGCGCCTTTCTGGGTCGGCCTCCCGAGCCTGTGGCCGGTGCTGCTGGCCTTGATCGCCAACCTTGGCATCATGGGGCTTTGCCTTTTTTCTGCCGACTGGCTGATGCGCAGGATAGGGCAGCCGGTTGCCATCGCGGCCTCCAAGGTCTTCATGCTGATCCTGGCCGCCTATTCTGTCATGATGATCCGCTTCGGTGTGCTGGAGATCATGGCGGCCGCGGCCTCCAAATGAGACCGGCCTCGCCAGCAGCCGGCCCCGGCGGCTTCAGGGCTGGCGCGTGACGGCTTCCATGATGAGCGTGACCGACCCGATGCCGTCGGCTTTAGGCGAGCTTTCAATGACGCACTCCGCCATGCGCCACGGCGGCACCTGCGACTCGGCCGCGTGCAGGAAATCCGGCAGGGCGCCGAGTTCCATTTCCATGAATTTCACTTCCGTCCTTTTGGCGCGCAGGCCCTGCCCGAGCGCCTGCGGGTCGAGCTCGCGCATTTCGGCCCCCGCGGCCGCCAGCGGGCGAACGGAGTTGGAAATGGAGGCCAGCGTGGAGAGCGCAGAGTCAATCCGCTCATTCTGCTGCTTGGTCGCGCGGAGCTTGGCGATGGCATCCCGCCGCCCCTGCATTTTTTCGAAGAAAGCCCCGGCCTGAATGTAATTATAGGCGGTCCAGAAGATGCCGGCCG
>JBAYWJ010000215.1:0-6535 GCA_041674125.1 Kiritimatiellia bacterium | reverse complement strand
TTCCGCCTGATCGAGCGCGACATGTACGACCACATGGCCGTGGGTCACCGCAACCTGCGAGTGGACCGCGGCCTGGCCCTGCACAAAATGATCCGCCTGGCGACGCTCGCCACGGCCGGGAACGGCTACTTGAATTTCATGGGAAACGAGTTCGGCCACCCGGAGTGGATCGATTTCCCGCGCGCGGGCAACGGCTGGTCATACCACTACGCCCGCCGGCAGTGGCACTTGCGCGATGACCCGAACCTGGTTTATCATTTCCTGGCGGACTTCGACCGCGCGATGGTCGAGCTGGCTAAGCTGGCCGGACTGCTGGAAGACGGCCGCCTGCAAAAAACGCTCGAGCATTGCGACGACAAGGTGATTGCGTTCCGGAGGGCAGGCCTGTTGTTCGTTTTTAATTTCCACCCGCATAAATCATATTCCGACTACGCCATAGAAGCTTTCGCGAAGGAATACCGGCTGGTGCTGGATACCGACGCGGCTGTGTTCGGTGGGCACGGCCTGGTTGAGCCCAACCAGGTTTATGCCGCCATGGTCGACCGCAGCCAGCGCGCGCTCATCAAAGTTTATATCCCTGCCCGCACCGCGCTCGTGCTGCGGGAGAAAAAATGATTATTCACCGCTGAAGTGCTGTATCTACCTGTCATTCCCGCCCGCCTGCATTCGCTATCCATCAGTTGACGGATTGCCTGCTCAAATCGCTGCGCGAAGTGCTGCGGGCGGAGAGGCTATAGCGGGAATCCAGAAATAGTATGCGATGTTCAAACCTGGATTCCCGATTCCGCGGCGGATCGGGAATGACAGCATTCGAAGCCACAGATATTTTTAAACAAGCCGATCTTTCTCTACCATTTTGTTACCGCACAGGAAGGCGCTCCCGCTCATCGGCTTTTTGCCCTCCGGCTGGACTTCCAGCAGGCGCAGGGCGCCGCCGCCGGCCTGGACCAGGGGGCCTTCGCCGCAGGTTGCCAGGATGGCGCCGGGCGCCTTGCCGCCGCCGGCTTCAACCCGCGCGCGCAAAACCTTGACCTTGGTTTTGCCGTTGAGTGTGAAGCAGCAGCATGGCCAGGGCTGGAACCCCCGGATGCGGTTAGCGGTTTCAACGGCCGGCCTGGACCAGTCAATCAACCCATCGCTTTTTTTCAACCGCGGCGCGAAGGTGGCGGCATTGTCGTCCTGTTTGGCGCGCGGCGCGGCGCCGTTTCTTATTTCCTCGATGGTTGCGAGCAGCAGCTTCGATCCGCGCTCTGCCAGGCGCTTGCCAAGCGTGCAGGCCGTATCCTCCGGCAGGATCGGCTCATCTTCCTGCCGGATTATGTCGCCCGCATCCATCCTTTCATTCATAAACATGGTTGTGACGCCGGTCATCTTCTCGCCCCTGGCAATCGCCCACTGGATCGGCGCCGCCCCGCGGTATTTCGGCAGGAGCGAGCCGTGCAGGTTGACGCAGCCTAGGCGGGGAAGATCGAGCAAGGCCTTTTTCAGTATCTGTCCGTAGGCCACCACGACGATCAGGTCCGGCGCAAGGGCGCTCAGCGCGTCGATGCTTTCAGGCGTGTTGATTCTTTCGGGCGCAAGGCAGGGTATTCCCTTTGCCGCGGCCAGCGCGCCCGCGGGGCATGGCCTGCTTTTGAGGCTGCGCCCGCAGGGCCTCTCGGGCTGGCTCACCACTGCGGCAATTTGGTCGCGCCCGGATTTCAGGAGCAGCTCCAGCGCCGGGCAGGCGAACTCGGCCGATCCCATGAATATCAGTTTCATTATCTCACCCGCTTTAAAAAATGTAGAATGCAGAATGTAGAATGAAGAAACAATATCAAAATTGAGATTGCAGCTTGTGCTGTATTCTGCGTTCTGACTTCTTCATTCTGCATTTCTTCCGGCAAGCAGCTCGCGGCCGACGTAATCCGCCAGGTAAAAACCGCGCCTGCTCAGGCGCCATCCATCGCCCGTGTCCGCGACCAACCCTTCGCGGCACAGCTCGCGCAGCTTTTCCTCACGGATTCTGCCGGTGGCTTTGCTGATGCCCTCGGCAAGGCGCAGGCCGAACACGATCATTTCAAGCTGCTTGAGCTCCGGGTCCAATGGGTCGACCTCGCGCGGAGGGTTAAGATCCCGTTCGAGCGCTTCCGTGTATTTAACCAAATCGGGCAGGCTGGTCCAGCGCATGAGGCCGGCGTGGGAGGAGGCCGCCGGCCCGAGCCCGATATATTCCCCGCCGCGCCAGCAGTCGAGGTTATGCCGGCATTCGAAACCGGGCAAGGCGTAGTTCGATATTTCGTAATGCATATAACCTTCCGCTGTCAGGATATTTTCGGCAAGGTCAAGGGCCTCGATTTCCTCGTCTTCGGAGAGGAGTTCAATTTGATTATGAGATGCAGGATTGTAGCCGGGGGCGGCTTGTCCTGCGTAGTCCCGTCTTTTCGCCCCGGCAAAGCCTTGGGCTAAGCGGTTGGGACGAAGCGGGATGACCCCGGACCGGCCTCGACGAGGCCGGCTACAGTTTTTGTCTGGCAGTGTACTGTTTTGTTTTTCCCCAGTCTCCCGCGCCAGGCGCGAGCCCTCCTCCCTTGTCAGGGCGTAGACGGAGATATGCATTGGTTCGAGCGCGATGGCAGCGGACAGGGTTTTGCGCCAAACATCCTGCTTGAATCCCGGTATGCATGCGATCAAATCCAGGCCGAAGTTATCAAATCCAGCGGCCTTGATCATTTCAACCGCGTCGAAAATATCGGCGGCGCTGTGCCTGCGTCCGAGCCATTTCAATGCGTCATCATCAAAAGACTGCGCCCCGAGGCTGATGCGGTTCACACCGTTCTGCGCCAGGATGGCAAGCTTTCCCGGCGTCAGGGAGCCGGGGTTGCATTCAACCGTCCACTCCTTGACCAGGTCGGCGCGGATATGGTTTTTAATCAAGGCAAAAAGGTTTTTGAGCTCATCGGGATCAAGCGCTGAAGGCGTTCCGCCACCGATATAAACCGTCTCGACCTCAAGGGGGGGGTATTGCTTCAGTTCAGTTTCAAGGGCTCTGAGGTATTTTGCCGCCCACCCGCCCCGGTAGGGGACGGAGTAGAAGGCGCAGTAAAAGCATTTGCCGTCACAGAAGGGGACATGGACATAGAGCCCGGTGACATTTTTGAATTTATTGATGAATGTTTGGTTGAATCCCATGCATTTATGCACGGCGGAGCGTGGACGCTCTCGCCCTACCACAGGAAATAGATTCAGTTCAACCATGCTTAACGCATGGAAAGGTAGGGCGGCGGCGTCACCGCCGCGCCGTCTCAATGTTGTTTTCTTCGCGCATCGAGCTCGGCCAGGACGCTGTCGGGCACGTTGAGCGAGCCGAACCCGCGCCCGATCTTGATGTCCGGCATGGGCTTTCCGTGGAAATCGGTCCCGCCCGTGGCGACCAGATTGAACTTTTGCGCCAGCGCCAGGTATTTTCTGACCAGGTTAGGATTGTGCTGGGGATAATACACCTCGATACCCTGCAGCCCGGCCGCAGCCAGTTCTGCGACCTGTTTCTCCAGCTCCGGAGGCGAGAGCTCCAGGGTGAAGGGATGGGAGAGGACTGGTAATCCCCCGGCATCCACGATCATTGCCACCCCGCCGCCGGGTGTCAGGCGGTCGCGTTCGACATAGCCTGACTTGCCCTTGGCCAGGTAGCGGTCGAACGCCTCCTGGTTGCAGTTCACGTAACCCCGCGCCACGAGGGCCTGGGCGAAGTGCAGCCGCCCGATGTTGCCCTCGCCGGCGAAAGAAGCCACCTCGGCCATTTTGAGCGGCATTCCGAGGTTGTTGATCTTCTTAAGTATGTCGGTATTTCGCGCCGCACGGCCGGCCTTAAGCTTGTCGATATGCTCGTTCAGCTTTTTTGAGTTGCAGTCGATGAAATAGCCGAGGATGTGCATGGTGCCGCGCGGGTAATCCACGCTGATTTCCACCCCGGTCACGCCGCGGATGGATTCCTTTTCGCAGGCCTTGAGGAAGAGGCCTACACCCTCGATGCTGTCGTGGTCGGTGAGGGCGGCCGCGGAAAGCCCCGCCTTCGCCGCCTCGCGCGCCAGTTGTTCCGGCGTAAATGATCCGTCGGAAAATGTAGAATGGAGATGAAGATCAATCATGTCGTGTTATCCGGCCCAGCAGGGAAAGTTAGCCTAAGCGCCGGAAGCATGCAACTTAAAACGCTTTCATTGAAATAGAAACGCGTCCCATGACTTTAATGGGCTGCGGCATCAATCTGGCGGCAGTATCCGGCTAAAGCGCCCGCCTGTATTTCCCGAGCCAGCGCGAAAAGGTTGATATGCCCGCAAATCCAAGCTGTTTGGCAATGGCCTTGTGCGGCATGTTGCCGTTCATCATTTTTTTGGCACGCTCGAGGCGGCAGGCGTCTATGTGCTCATGGAAAGTGTGCCCGGTGACATGCCTGAAGAGGCGCGCAAAGTGGCTCGGGCTGTAGCCGGCGGCCGCGGCGGTGGCGGCCAGGGTTGTGTTGAGTCCCCCTTCCTCCCGCAGCCCGGCGCAGACCAGCTCGATTTTCTTTTGCGGCATCAGCTCCCGGTCAATCATGCCGGCGGGATGGTAGACTGACTCGATCACCCGGTTGATCAATTCGGCAAAAAAGGCGTGCAGCAGCAGCCGTGCCTGGCAGGACTTTGCGGGCGATCCGGCGGAGTCAAGGCTGGCGAGCATGTGCAGCAACCGGACGGGAGCATCCACTGAAATCAGGCTTCTTTCGTCATGCAGCCATCGCAGGCGGCCACGCTCGACCAGGACGAATTGAAGAAAGGCTTCCTGGGGTGTGATAAAGCTTACCCAGACATGGAAAAGATGATTGTCGGCGGGCGTGTATTTTGAGGCGTGGGGCTGGTCGGGCGGTATCAGCGCCAGCGCCCCCGGCCGGCAGCGGAATATGGTCCTGCCAATCCCGTATAATGAGGTTCCCTTCACCGCCATCATGACTTCGTAAAAGGGGTGGGAGTGGTGATGGCGCTTCATCCAGCGCGCGAATGCTTTTTCACCCGGAACTTTCCCGCTTTCCATTGTGCCCTGCAATGGCGAAATTACCCTCCAGCGGCACGGGTTCGACAGGATTTCCAGGGCATCCTTGTCGATGAAACTATTTTCCCGGTTAAGTGACATGCGGATAAATCCTGTAAACCGCCGGCTGCAAACCGCACAAATGGCAAACTAATAGCAGAAAAGGTAATTTGTATCAATGCGCCAGGGAGAGTATATTTGTCCTGAAATAAAAGCAGGAGGAGAAGCTGGTTGATGCTCCGCCTTCTGCGAGCCAAATTCGAGCCGCATGAAAAAAACGGACGAAGAAGCAGACAATCATCATGGAGGAGACATTCGATGACAAAATTCAATTATGACCTGGCAGAATTTCTTCCATTCAAAGACAAGGCCGTGTGCGAAAGGGTGCGCAAGATCAGGCGCGCAGATATCTGCAAGCACCCCAATAAAAATTTCCGGATCGACGTCATCGAGCAGGACGACGCCTTCGGCTTTGCCTTCCTGCTCGACATTGTCACCGGCATCAAGCGTAGCCTGGACGAGGGGAAAAAATCCTACGTCATGATCCTCCCGGCCACCAATCCTTATTACGCCTGGGCGGCAGAGATGATCAACCGCCTGCGGATACCGTGCCAGCACGTGCACACCTTCAATATGGATGAATACGCCGATGAAAACGGCCGGACTGCCCCGGCCGACTGGCGCGGCGGTTTCCAGTATTACATGTGGAAGGACTTTTTCAGCCGGATTGATCCCAAGCTGCGCATGCCGGAAAAACAGATCCATTTTCCATTGACCGAAAACGTCAATCATTACAGCCGTATGATTGAGGATTTGGGCGGGGCCGATGTCTGCTACGGCGGCATAGGCTGGAGCGGACACATCGCCTTCTTCGAGCCGCACCTTGGGGCGGAATTTGGCGATGATATCAAGGCCTACCTGCAGGCCGGGGCGCGGATTGTTGACCTGCACCCGATAACCATCTGCCAGAACGTACTTTTCCCGGACGCCGGTTCTTCCGGCGACTGGTCCTGGCATCCCCCTAAGGCCGCCACCATCGGTCCGCGCGAGCTGGCCGGGTCCAAGCGGGTGAGCTTCTGGGACAGCCTCCGGTTCGGCGACGCAGTCTGGCAGCGCTTCATCACGCGCCTGGCCGCCCACGGGCCGGTCACGCCCATGGTGCCCGCCAGCATCCTGCAAATCCTCAGGTCGGAATTGATATTGTCCGGGGCGGTGGCCGCTGATATAACGGAGGAAAGCGGCGCGCGCTCGATGCCGTTCAAATTCCCGAAGAGGTGAATGCATGAGCTATCCGCGATTGAGCAGAAAGGACCTGGCCGGGAAGGTGATAGACGCCCATTCACACGCGGGCGTGGCGCTGGGCGCGTATGCAAAAGCGGAATATCCTTACGCGCAGACCGTAGAGGGGCTTTATTACCGCCAGCGGCAGGGCGGGGTGGAAGTCAATATCGTCTTTCCCTTCACGGCCGACTTGTATTTCGACCTGAATAAG
>JBAYWJ010000214.1:0-6541 GCA_041674125.1 Kiritimatiellia bacterium | reverse complement strand
GGGTGCCCAACGGGCAGGGTGGGTAAAATTTGTATCTGTATACTGCCAACTACACAAATTATTGTCCTACACCCTCGCAGCCCGGAGCTGGCGCGCGCCGCGGTTCCCAAGCCGGGATCATTCCCGGCCGTTGCAGAAAACTGTTATCTCGGAGATCGTGCGCGCGCAGTTCACGGTGGGCGCGTGCAGCAGGAGCCGCAGGGCGCGGGCGCGCGCGGGGGGGAAATGCCATGCGATGCGCTCGTCGCTGTAGACCGGGCGGCCGTTCAGAAACTCGAAGGGGGCGCGGGCCATGGAGATATCCTGCGTTACGGCGCCCACCCATCCGCTTTCAGCCATGACCATGATGCCGCGCAAGCCGACGAATTCATCCGGGAATCCGGAGTGGTTGATTACGACCCCCGTGATTGTTTCCTGCCCCGAGAGGTCAACCTCTACCTGAGGTCCTTGAGCGCCGTGTCATCAACCCTCCAGAAAGTCCGCGGATTGCCGTCGGTCATGAGGGGCGCATCCCGTCCGTTGTGGCTGGCCGAGGCGCGGAGGGAGGAGGGCGGCAGCGGCCGGGCAGAGGCGGGCGCGCGGGAGATAAAATCGTGGTAGATGGTTACCTGGCCGAAGGTTTCCCTGTCGCAGTGCACCTGCATGGTCTGCAAGTCTTTTTCAAAGCGCCTGGGATCGAACTTCATGCCGGGGGCCATGATGTAGGCGGCCTTGGCGGCCGCATCCACATCTTTTTTGTAGGGCAGCGGCCAGCCCGGGTAGCGCTCGTTGATCGGCTGGCTGCATGTGATTTTGCCGCCGGACTCATAAGTGACGCGGTAGTTCAGCCAGTAGGAGGCATAGGCGTGCCGGATGCCGCATTTTTCCAGGCAGGCAATGGCAGGCGCAAGGTTGAACAGGCTGGCTTCCCTGGCCGCGAAGCCCGGCCTGGCCCATTCCCGCATCAGGGCGGCGGATGCGGCAATATTGAAACAGGCCAGCAGAACCGCGAGCGCGCCTGTCAGGATGCGTCCGGCTTTGGGCGCGCGGGAATAAAGGCAGCCGACCAGGAAAGGAAAGGCCCAGGCCACCGGCAAAAGGTAGCGGTAGGTGTGCGAGAGGGCGCGGGCGCTGAAAAGGAATGTGATGAATCCGATCCAGGACAGCCCGATGAAAATGTCGCAGGCTTCCAGCGCGAGGCGCCGGGAAGCGATGCACTCCAGGCACAGTCGCCGGGCGCGCAGGATAGTTGCCGCGGCCATGATTAAAAGCCATGCCGCCGCAAATACCTGCTCTGCGCCGGGAATGAGCCGCAAAAGATGTTTATTGTCCGGGAACAGGCATGGGGTGATGCCCATTGCTCCGGCGAGGGCGCTCTTGAGGGCCATGCCCCAGAAACGGCGCAGGGCCTCGCCGGGTGAAATCACACCGGATACTGAACCGTAGGAGCCTGGGATGAGCCAGATGGCCAGCAGGTAAGGCGCCAGGCCGGCGAAAAGCCCAAGGGCGAAGAGCGCCAGCGCCCGCAAAGGCTTTTCAATCCGCGGTCCGGCGAGCGCGTAGGCGCAGGCCACCGCCACGATTGGGACGGCCAGCATGTGGTTGCTGAATGCGAGCCCCGCGCAAAATCCGGCCGCGGGCGCCGCGGCCGGGTGCGGCCTCCCTTCGCGCATGCGCATGACAAGGTAAAGCGCCCCCGCCGCCAGCAGGGTGAAGGAGCTGTGCTGGGGAATGAAGTAGGCCGAACCCGCCATGAGCACGTAGGCGGAGGGGAAAAGCAACAGGAGCAAAGCCGGCCAGTTGGATTTGAGCGGCGCGATCCGGAAGAGGATGGCGATGAAGAGCAGGGTTGCAAGGAGGTTCAGGGCAAAGGGAACGATCCGCGCCCCGAAGGCGTTGCGCGGCAACATCTTTATAAAAGGGACGTGCAGGTATGACTCCGCCGGGAACTGGTAGGGGTTTGCCATGACCAGCAGGGGGGTGCGGTGTTCGTCAACGATCATCCCGGCCTGGAGCGGGGAAAGGGCCTCGTCCGATGATTCCGGCACGCAATTCACGCTGATGCCGAAGAAAGCCAGCCGCAAGCCCGCAGCCAGGAGCGCCAGGATAATAAAAAAAGCGGCGAGAGGCGGCTTCCTGATTTGCATAAGAAATTTTTCTGGCCCGCCGGAGGGCAATAAGGCATACTTGTTCGAGGAATTTATACTCGATAATGTAATCGCGTTTTTATATTAGTCAACCATGTTCAATGATCAAAAAGTGGTCGTGGTGATGCCGGCCTACAACGCCGAGAAAACTTTGCGGCGGACTTACGAAGAGGTCATGGAAAACGTCGAGGTGGACGAGATCATCCTCGTTGACGACGCCAGCCGCGATGGCACGGTCGGCCTGGCGCGTGCGCTGCCGCGCGTGAAGGTGCACGTCCACGACCGCAATTCCGGCTACGGCGCGAACCAGAAGACCTGCTACCGCCTTGCCCTGGAGGCCGGCGCCGGCATCGTGATCATGATCCACCCCGACTACCAGTATACCCCGAAGCTCATCCCGGCCATGGTCTGCCTCATCGGCAACGGCCTTTACGATTGCGTGCTGGGCTCGCGCATCCTGGGCGGCTACGCCCTCAAGGGCGGCATGCCGCTCTGGAAATACGCCGCCAACCGCTTCCTGACGCTCTTTTCGAACATCCTCATGGGGGCCAAGCTTTCCGAATACCACACCGGCTACCGCGCTTTTTCCGCGCGCCTGCTGCGGCGCCTGCCGCTGGAGCGGAATTCTGACGATTTTGTCTTTGACAACCAGGTCCTCGCGCAGATTGTCTGGCTCGGGGTGGACATTGCCGAAATAACCTGCCCGACAAAATATTTTCGCGAGGCCTCCTCCATCAATTTCAGGCGCAGCGTCACCTACGGCATGGGATGCGTCGCCACCGCGCTCAAGTTCCGCCTGGCGAAAATGGGCCTGGCGCAACCGGCTATTTTTGAAAAGGCCGGTTAGTTATCCAGTAAGGCCTGCGTGCCAGGATGCGAAAAACAGATATAACCGGAAACATCAAGGCGTTTTGCGGCCGGCACCGCCCGGCGCTGCTGATCGTCCTGCTATGGTTTTTGGCGGC
Source organism: Kiritimatiellia bacterium (assembly GCA_041674125.1). GTDB lineage: Bacteria > Verrucomicrobiota > Kiritimatiellia > JAAZAB01 > JAAZAB01 > JAQUQV01. The sequence goes on along the minus strand of JBAYWJ010000214.1, from coordinate 3,450 downwards.
GCTGCTCGTGGACCCGCGCGGCGAGTTTCCCCTCAACGACGACTGGGCCTTTTCCCGCCCGGTCAAAACCCTCTGCGATGAAAACCGCCTCGAAATGAGCGAGTGGCCGGTCATGAGCCTGATCGCCCACATCGGCTGGGGGTGGGCGGTTGCCGCTATCTGCGGGTTTTCGTTCACCGCGCTCCGCATCTCGGTGGCGCTGCTCGGCCTTGCGGGTATGCTTGTGACCCGCAAAATGATACATGAGATTACCGGCGACGGGGAAGCTTCCACGCTCGGCGCGCTGGCCGTGGGCTTCAACGCGATTTATTTCAGCCTTTCCTTCACCTTCATGACCGACGTGCCCTTCTTTTTCTGGCAAGCCCTCGCGATGTATTTCTACCTGCGCGCCCTGCGCGGCGGCGGGCTGGGCTGGCTGGCCCTGGGCACGCTGGCCGCCGCGGCGGCCGTCCTGATCCGCCAGGTCGGGCTGCTGCTGCCCGTAGGCTTTGCGCTGGCCGTGCTTGTCCGGGAGCGGTTCGGGCTGCGGGCGTGGATGCGCGGGGCGGGGGCGGTGATTTTCGTTTACGGCGCCCTCGCCGCCTACGAGCGCTGGATGGAGGTGACGGTCGGCCTGCCGGCCGTTTACCGCACTTACGAGGCGGACGTGTGGCAGAAAATATCCGCCGGGCTGGTTCCCCTCATCACAAACACCTCCGAAATGCTGATGATCTGCATGGTTTACCTGGGCCTCTTCATGTTCCCGGCGCTCCTGGTCTGGCTGCCGCGTAAGTCGCGGGTTGATAAAATTGTTTCCGGCCTGTCCGCCCTGGCCGGCCTGGGGCTGGCTCTTTGGCTGCACCACCAGGAGCGGCTCATGCCGCTCCTGCCGAAGGGCATTTTCACGAATTTTGCGCTTGGTCCCACGCTCCTCAGGGATGTTTTTCATCTGCAGAGGGACAATCTTTACAAGGCCCCTGAATTTCTGCTTTTTTTACTGACCTTGCTCGGCTGCGTGGGCGCCTTCTGGTTGCTGCGTTACGCAACGATTGCCGCCCGGGGCGCGCTGGCTTGGGTCTTCCGGGGGCGCGGAGACCGGTTCGTAGCGGCCGCGGTGGTGTTCGGGTTCGGGTCGGCGCTGATTATTTTGCTGCCGCTGGCCATCAAGTTCCCTTTTGACCGCTATCTCCTTTCCTGCGTGCCCGGGCTCATCGTGGGCGCGGCGGCCGTGGCCGCCGCCCCCGGCCTGCCGGCCCGGCGCTGGCAGAAATTGGGCGCGGCCGCATTCATAATGGGCTCGGCCATCTTCGCCGTGGCCGGCACCCATGACTACCTGGCCTGGAACCGCGCGCGCTGGAACGCGGCGCACTGGCTCTGCGTCGAGCACAAGATTCCTCACTCAAGGGTTGACGGCGGCTTTGAATTCGGCGGCTGGCACCTGTTCGATCCGGCCTATTCCGGCGACAACCGCAGGTCATGGTGGTGGGTAGAAGACGATGAATTTAAGATCACTTTCGGCATGATTGAAGATCACCGCGTGATGAAAAATTTCCCTTACACGCGCTGGTGCCCTCCGCGGCAGGATTTCATAACCGTCCTGGAGCTGAGGGACAAGCGGGCCGACCGGCTTCACCTGGCCGCCACAGTGCGCCAGGCGGGGCGCAACGTCAAAACGCGCGATGGCCGGATTGTGCGCCATTGGGACGCCAAAAGCCACAAATTGCCGGTCCTTGTCGCCTTCGGCTGTGATATGCGCATTGCGCCGGGACATTACCTGGCGCGGTTCCGGCTGGCCGCGGGTCAGCCCGAAAACAAAGATGAGAAAAACACCGGCCTGCTGCGCGTGGTGGAATTTCCCAACGGGCGGCCGCTGGCGGAATCATTCGTGTCGGTCAGCGGCCGCGGCCCGCACGAATACCTTTGCCAGGACCTTCCGTTCGAGGTCGGCGCCGACAGGCGCATCGAGGTGCAGGTGGGCGGGGGCAAAGTTCCGCTTTGGCTGGACAGCGTTGAGTTCATCCCGGTTGAAAAGCCGTAATGTTTTGACAAGCCGCAACTCTTTCCTTAAATTGCCGCAATGAATTTGATGCCTTACATCCGCATCGCGCGCCCGGATAACTGGTTCAAGAACGTGTTCATCCTGCCGGGCATCCTGCTGGCGTATTATTTTTCGCCCGGCTTATTTTCCGCGGCCGGCCTGGCCGGGATTGTTGCCGGTTTTGTCTGCGCCTGCCTGGTTGCCTCCAGCAATTACGTTCTCAACGAAATTTTGGATGCCCCGACCGACCGCCTGCACCCGGTCAAGCGCGCCCGCCCGATCCCGAGCGGGCAGGCGAATGTTGCCGCCGCATACTGGCTCTGGGCGGCGCTGTCAATCCTCGGGCTGGTGGCGTCGTTTGCCGTCAACCGGCAGTTCGGTTTCTCGGCCCTCGCGCTCTGGGTGATGGGGGTCCTTTACAACGTCCGCCCGGTGCGCCTCAAGGAATGGCCCTACCTGGACGTGCTCAGCGAGGCCGTCAACAATCCCATCCGCCTGGCGCTGGGCTGGTTTTCGACGGGGCTCCTTGCGCCGCCGCCGCTTTCGATGATCGTTGCCTACTGGATGTTCGGGTCGTTCCTGATGGCGGTCAAGCGGCTGGCGGAGCTGCGCGAAATAGGCGACCGGCAGAGGGCGGCGGCCTACCGCCGCTCGTTCGGCTGGTACACCGTGGAGCGGCTGCTGGTGAGCATTCTTTTCTATGCGGCCTTTTTCGGGATGACCTCCGGGATCTTCATCATCCGCTACCGCATCGAGCTGGTGCTGGCCACCCCCCTCGTGGCCGCCTGCCTGGCCTATTACCTGCACATCGGCTTCCGGCCGCACAGCCTGGTCCAGTACCCGGAAAGCCTTTACCGCGAGCGCAAGCTCATGCTGCTGGTTGCCCTGGCTTTCTTAGTGTGCGCCGCGCTTCTGTTCTTCGACCTGGCGCCCCTGCGCCATTTCTTCGATCCGATCATTCCGCCGCCCTTGCACGAGCTCACCTGATTGCGGCATGGCGCGGGCTCATGTCCGTTTTCCGGAAGAAGTACTGTATTATCCAAAGCGGCACATAGCCGTAACCCAAATTCAAAATCCTAAATCCTAAATCCGAAACAAATCCGAAACATTACAATAAAATACAGAAAACATCTTTTCTTCGGATTTTGATCATTTTCTGTCTTAAGCGGATTCGCATGTGGCAGAGAATTTCATGATTGTTTCCTTCTTCGTTCTGCGAACTACGCAGGACAGGTCGTATTTCGTATTTCGAATTTCGGATTTCTTAACCACCGCCAATAGTTTTCTTTTCCGTCCGGATCCGACTGGATTTTATATCACGGTTTCTGGTGGTTAAGAGCTTATCCGTAAATTACTTTGACCACGACATCGTGTGTTTTGATAAATCCGCAAGGCGCTGGCGAGGGAGCAATGCCTGAAGGGCCTTGACCCTC
>JBAYWJ010000213.1:0-6542 GCA_041674125.1 Kiritimatiellia bacterium | reverse complement strand
TCACGGTCGATGCGGCTCTTTTTATCAACCACGGCGATCGCGTTGCAGTGCCCGACTTTCTCGCAGAGCCCGCAGCCGTTGCACTTTGCGAGGTCAACCTCGGCGTAGCCGCCATGGAGGGTGAGCTTGTCGGCGGAGGTGAATTTGCCCACGGCCGCGTCGCGGAAATCGCGGTAGCTCTTGTAGCCGTGCCGGTCCATGAATTCCTCGATCTGCCTGATCCATTTCGGCAGGAAATCGAAGCCCCTCAGCATGGTTTCGGTGCAGACGCCGATCAGGTCGGACCCGCACATGATGAACTGGATGGCGTCCCGGGCCGAGGCGATGCCGCCCGTGCCGAGGATGAAGGGCGCCGGGCCGGCCTTCTTGCGGATTTCGTAGACGTCGCGCAGGGCCAGGGGCTTGATCCAGGGGCCGGAGAAGCAGGCGAGGGTGGGCTCATCCTGGAGGCGGTAGGGGCCCTGGTTGACGTTTTCAATGTCGAAGTCGGCCACGGCCAGCCGGTTGGCGACCGAAACCGCGCAGGGGATGCCCTTGTCAAAGCAGGCCTTGGCGACCTCGGCGATCCGGCCGCCTTCGGGGGTGATTTTCACGAAGACCGGGATTTTGACCGCTTTCTTTACCGCCTCGGCGATGGCGCTCACCACGGCCGCGTTCTGGCCCATGCTGGCGCCGGTCTGGGCGGTGCGCTCCTTCTCGGAGAGCGAAACGTTGAACGACATGTTCGGGCAGCACATGTTGAGCTCGATGATGTGCGCGCCGGCGGCCTCGGACTTGCGCGCCATGTCCTCCCAGCCGGTCACGCCGGGCTTGTCGCCCACGTAGGTGATGTTGGCGAAGAGCAAAAGATCCGGCGCGCACTTGCGGCCTTCCTCGAGGAGCTTCAGGCACTGGTCGAACGAAAGGCGCTTTTCGGCGGTGAAGGCGTGGTATTCCTGCTCCTTGAACCAGCGGTAGCGGGGCGGCAGGCTGATGTAGGGCTCGGGCTCGAAGGCCAGCTTAAGGCTCACGCCGGCCCAGCCGGATTCCTCGGCCAGCACGAGCTGCTCCTTCCATTTAACGGTCGGGCCGGAGGCCACGATGAAATTGTTGCGGAACTTGACGTTGCCGATTTCCAGGGCCAGGCGGCCGCTGTCCGTGTATTTCAGGTTTGTTTTTTTCATGGTATTGGTGGGAATTTTTTTGTTGTTATTCATATCATATTATCACGATATAATCTACCGCGTTTTGCATTTATTTTGAATGCGAACGGCATTTGCTTCCTGCATCCGGGTGTGTTAAGAAACAAAGAGGAATGCATCCGGGTTGCAAGATGAAAATTAAAATTGCCGTTATCACCGATACCCATCTTGGCGGGACGGGGAACAAGTTAGTCCCCTCGCGCCGGGGCGATATAGCCGATATCCTTTTCCTGCGCGCCGTCCGCCGCATCAACCGCTTCATCAAGCCGGACCTGACCCTCATCCTGGGCGATGTCCAGGATGGCGGCCGCTCGTCGCAATGGAAAGAAAACCTGGCGCGCCTGCGCGCGACGGCGGATCTGATCAAGTCGCCCTGGCTCGCAATCCCCGGCAACCACGACGCCCCTCCCGGAAAGTTTTATTCCGTCTTTCCCCGCCCGCCGGCGGTTTTTGACTTGAACGGGGTGCGCTTTGTAAGTTTCCTGGACCGGGAGGAGCCGGGCTTCAATGCCAGCCGGTCGGGGCGGGACCTGGAGCGCCTGCGCGCCGCGCGCTCGCGCTGGCGCGGGCCTGTTGTGACGCTCCAGCACGTGCCCCTCTTTCCGCCGGGCAGTTCGGCTTGCCCGTATAATTACGTCAATGCCCGGGAAATCATCGCGGAAATGCGCCGCAGCGGTATTGGCCTCGCCATCAGCGGGCATTACCACGAGGGATTTGACCTTATCCGCAAAGGGGGCTGCAGTTTCCTGGCGGCCCCGGCCCTGTGCCGGCCGCCCTTTTCATTCCTTGAAATTGAGCTGGATGGTAAGAAGATTGCCGTGGCGCGGCATGATTTGCGTATGCCGGAAAAGCTGAAGCTATGGGACATGCACGTCCACACCCCGCTGGCCTATTGCTCGGAAAACATGGATGTCGTCAAAAGCCTGGGCCTGGCTGAAAGCTTCGGCCTGTCCGGCCTGACGTTTGCCGAGCATTCCGGCCAGCTCTATTTCGACAAAGAAACATACTGGAGCAAAACCTGCCTCAAGGGCGGGATCAAGGCGGCCAGGAAAAGCCATGAGCGCATGGAAAAGTATTTTGCGCTCTTGAAAAAAGCCCGCTGCCGGCCTTTTAACCGGGGGCTTGAGGTGGACTGCTGCTATGATGGAAGCCTGCTCGCGCTTCAAAAGCATATCAGAAAAGCTAAATACCTGCTCGGCTCCATTCATGCGCTTGCTTCCCTGCAGAATCCGGAGCCGGCGATGAAGGAAGCCGAAGCGGAATTCCTGGCCCTGGCCGGAAAGCTCGTGCGCTCTGGCGTTGACGTCCTCGCGCACCCGTTCCGGGTTTTCAGCCGGAAATCGATGGAAGCCCCGCAATCGCTTTATGACCCGCTGGTGAAGATGCTGCGCGTTGCCAAAGTGGCGGCGGAGGTTAATTTCCACACCCAGAACCCGGACCCGGAATTCTACCGGCGCTGCCTGGAAGGCGGGGTGAAACTGGCCCTGGGCAGCGACGCCCACAACCTCTACGAAATCGGCGAATTCACCCCGCACCTTGCGCTCCTGAAAAAATGCGGCGTTGCCGGCGACCCGGGCGACATCCTCTTCAAGCCAGATATTTGAGGCGGTTTAAAACGCAGCCACAAAGAAGAATAAAACCTGCCCGCGGAAAGCATCCGCCGCATAATGTAACCCTTCAGTTACGTGGTGGCAAGTCGGCGGTAGAGCCGGTTTTCCGCCTTAGCGGATCAGCTTCAGGCTGAAACACCGGCTTTACCCTCTATCTAACCGGATCTAATAGGGATCGTATCTCGACAAACGACAAATGGATTGACATGCGGTTGAAAAATAGCGCGAGTCTGAAATTATCAAATTTCCACGACGCCCTTGCAATCCGGATAGGCGGAGCAGCCCCAGAACTGTTGGCCGGCTTTTTTGCCTTTTTGGGCGGTGCGCAGAACCATGGCTTTGCCGCATAGCGGGCAGGCGGGAATGCGAGCAGAAGGTTCATCGTGCCGTTCCGCCCGGTCTCGTTTGAGGCGTTCCCGTTCAGCAAGCCGGGCGGAGGCGAGTTGTTCGCTATATCCGCCTTTCTCGACAAATGCTTTTTCAAGCGCGGCAATTTGCCGGTCGAGCAGGTAGTTCGCTTGGTTGATCAGGCAGATGAGTGCGTTGGCCCGGATGGCCGGGTCGGCATGCTCCAGCCAGGGGGCATAAAGCGCCCGACGTTCACTATCCGATAGATCGGTCAGATCAGACTGATCGGACCGATCAGCCTGATTCAGATGTTCTTGTTTATAGCGCCGGGGCACATGGCGCACCGCCGCGGCTTCAGGCGAATCGGGCGCCCAAAGCGCTAGATGGCGGTGGCGGAGGAAATCTTCGAAGTCGAGCAGGAGTTCCTCCAGGCTGGCGCGGGCGGTGTTCAGGAGGCGCAGCTCTGTTTGCGAGGAGGTTGCCGCGGCGCGGCTGCCCTCGGCGATGTTCTGGCGGCCGGAGCGCGCAGCCTGCACCATCTGGTCCACGGTGCGCGAGCGCGAATCGAGGAACTTCTCGCAAAACCAGTAAGTAGCGTCGTAGATGAGCGTGGCGGTCTGAAAGCTGGCGGTATCCCGGTAGCCTCCGCTGTGCCTAAGCTTTGCCATGCCTTCTTCCTTAAAACGCAAGCTGGTTTAACGGGACCTTCCAAACCGTTAATTATTTCTTCACGAATATGACCTGGTCGCAGAGGACGGCGGAATTTGTCTGGCCCTTGTAATCCCGGGGGAATTTAAGCGAGACCCAGGCATCCCATTTCTGGTTGGTGTCCTTCAGGTCATAGAGGCTGCCCGTGTCGACGGCGGTGCACCAGCTTTTGGATGAAAACCAGATCGTGGATTGCGGCGTCGGCTGGATTTCGCCGAGCTTGTAAATCTTGAACTTGCCCGGCTCGTAGTCCTTCTCTTCCAGCTTGACCCTTGCGCCGTGCTGTTTCAGGTCGGTCTGGTAAAAGCCGAACGAAAAAGGATAGTCCGGGCGGTCGATCGAGATGGCGTAGCCGAAGGCCGCCTCGGGATCCTCGAAAAATTTCTGTACAGGATCGGCATATGAACCGTTGGCGCCGTTCACGGGCACCAGGCGGCGGATGTTGTCCTCGGAGATGCCCGCGAACTCTGCCGGCAGCGGCTTGCCCTTGCCGCCGTACTGGATCGCAAGATCGGCCCTGGCAAGAAAGTTTTTCAACCCGACCGCGAAAGGATGGCTGGAGGGCGATCCGATGCGTTTCCGGATTGCCGCCGGGTCCGAAAAGTAATCGGGATATTTTTTGGCGCAGTCAAACCAGCGCCCGTAAACCGCCGTGTCAAGCGGTCTGCGCAGCAGCCGGACTTTTTTCATGATGTCAGGGTGGCCGTCGCCCAGGCTCTTTTCCATTTCATCGCAGAGCTTCTCCCATCGGTATAAATTATCCGGGGAAAGGTAAGCCAGCTCCTTGTTGAAATTGATGCCGGAGAGGACCATGGGATACGGGTTATCCACCGTGCCGGCCTTCTGCAGCTCGTCGTGATACTGCTTCGCGAACCGGGCGGCGGGGCCATAGGCGTGGTTCATGTAGTCGGTGACTTCCGTTTCGTAGTCCAGGTCCGGGTTTTTCGTGAAGCGGTAGAAGAGGTACTTGTCCAGCATGGCGAAGTTGCGCGGGGCCAGCCCGGTGCATTTCTTCTCGTCCGAGGGAAAAGCTGAATAGGTGGCAAACTCGTAGAACATGCCCTCAATCCCGAGCTTGTGCGCCTCGCGGATGTAATCCACCAGGATATAGTCGGCCGCGTAGGGCAGGTGGATCATCGCGCCGTAATGGGCGTGGTAAACCCAGGTAAAAATGCGGTCGCTCAGGGCGCTCCAGCGCTTGAGATCCTCGTACGCCTTGGTGTTGTCCGGGTGGCTGATCTTGCGGTTGGTCTTGAAAGAAATGCCGGCGTAGCAGAAGCGGACGTTGTCCGGGAACTTCCATCCGTCTTCCATAACCGGCGGGAACTGGGTCTGGTTCTCGCGGTAGAGGAGGGTCATGATGGTCGTTTGCGGGTGTTTTCCCTTGAACTCCCGCGCAATCTCGATGATGTAATCGAACACGGGCCCGCCCGGCGTGCCGTACTTCTTTTCCAGCGCCTCGCACTCCTTGCAGTAACAGGCCTTGCCGGCGTCGTCGGTGTAGTGGACGCAGATCTCCACGGCGTCGGTGCCGAGGAATGCCATGTGCTTTTCGATGTTCTTCGTGAATTCTTTGCGCATGTCCCTGTTGCTGAAGCACAGGTGCATGTTTTTGGGCGAGCGGACGCCGGCCTTGTTCATGCCGAAGAATTCCGGGTTGGTTTTGGAGTAGTCCTGGTTCTCGACGAACTCGTAGCCCTTGTAAACCGGGTCGCCGCAGGCGCATGGGATGTATCCGAACTCGGTATGGCAGAGGTTGACCTGGATCTGCTGCGGCTTGATTTCCGGATAGGATCCCGGCGGGGCGGCGAGCGCGATTGTATTCGTCATCGGCGGGACTTTCTTGTTCATGGCGTCCAGGGCGTTGCGGCTCGGGAAATAGCCGTTTTCGCCGCGGAGGTAGTCGACGAACGACCCTTGCTGCTGGCGCCACTTGAAAGCGTAGCCCATCTTCCGGTTCATCGGCTTGAGCACAACCGCCGGCTGCTTTTCGATCTTCGGGAAATTCCAGTAGCAGCGGAAGCCGAACTCGCGGTCGAGGAAATCCATGATGGCGTAAAAGTCAGCGTCGTATCCCTGGCCGTAAAGCAGGATGTCTTTTCCGCGGCTTTTCACGACGTGGTCCAGGTCCTTCATTCCCTTGAGCATTGATTTATTCGCCGCGCCGATGCGGATGGCGGGCTTTGTGGAATCCGCCTTGTCGGCCGTGACGATTGGGAAATCCGCGCCGGTCTTTTCCTTCAGGAACCAGGCGAGGAAGCGCGCATTCCACATGTCTTTGGGCGTTTTGTTGAGGGTGACGATCGCGTAATCGGTCTTGCCGTCAGTGGCGAGCGGGAGCTCCTTCACGGAGAGAGAGTCGATGAGCGTGCAGGATGAAAGCGCGGCGGCGATGCCGCATGAGAGCGCCGTCAGTTTGATTATTCGAGTAGTCATATATGATTTCCTCCTAAGGCGGCATATAGCCGCAATCAAATCTCGAAATCCTAATTCCGAAATTCGAAACAAATCCAAAATCCGAATCATCAAAACATCAATGAAAACTTAGCAAACTGTCTGTGTTTCGGATATTAAACATTTTATTTTTTAAATTGTTTCGAGTTTCGTGCTTAGAATTTCGGATTTCTTAACCACCACCAACGGTTTTTGAGTTCTATTATAACGATTTTGTGTGGTTATAGTACTATATTCCCTC
>JBAYWJ010000212.1:0-6573 GCA_041674125.1 Kiritimatiellia bacterium | reverse complement strand
CTAATAAAATAATGGACAAAAAATATGACGTCATCGTGACAGGGGGCGGCACCGCCGGGATCATCGCGGCAATCCAGGCCGCCCGCGCCGGGGCGCGCACGCTGCTCCTGGAAAAAAACGGCATTCTCGGCGGCACCATGGTGACGGGCGCCATCCCCTGCCCGGCCAGCTTCCATGCCTACGGCAGGCAAATCATCAAGGGCATCGGCTGGGAGCTTTGCTGCCGGGCCCTCAAGGAGGTGGGACTGGGCCCGGACGACCGGCAGGCTTCGGCCCGGCAAAAGGGAGGTCGGTTTTCGCTTTATGTAAACCCCGCTATCTTCGCGGCCATTGCCGACGAAATGCTTGCCGAGTGCGGGGCGGATTTGCTGTTTCACGCCATGCCGGCCGTGGTCGCCCGCGAAGACTCCGGATGGAAAATGGCGGTATGCACCAAGAAAGGTCTGCGGGATTTTCGCGCCGTAAATATTGTCGATTGCACCGGCGACGCCAATGTCGTCGAACTGGCCGGGTTTAAGACCAACCGCAATCCCGAGCCGCAGCCGGGTACGCTGGTTTTGCGCCTGGAGGGTTATGACGCGCAGAAACTTGATTATGCCACCATCCAGGGGGCCTTTGACGCGGAAACGGCCGCGGGCCGGCTGAAACGCTCAGACCCGGGCTGGTGGCACGGGCGCATTGATCCCCTGCTCAAGGGCTACGGCGGCAATTGCATTCACGTCCCGATGCCGGGTGCCCACACCAGTGAGGGCAAGACCATGGCTGAGATTGAGGCGCGCAAAACCATGATGCGGCTCGTACGCTTTTTTCGCAAGCAGCCGGGACTGGAAGACCTGACCGTAACATCCTGCGCCGCCGAGTGCGGCATCCGCGAAACCGTCACCATCCAGGGCATGAAAACCATAACAATCAAGGACTACGAAAGCGGTTTTGCCTGGAAGGACGCCGTCTGTTATTCGTTTTACAAGGTTGACGTCCACCTCGCCGAGGGCCTTAACGACCGCGATATCCCGAGCGGGATTTACCCCACCATCCCGCTCGGCGCCATGCTGCCGGAAGGGAGCGAACACCTGATTGTGGCCGGCAGGTGCGTGGCGGGCGACCAGGAGGCCAATTCGGCCTACCGCGTCGAAGCCAGCTGCATGGCCATGGGCCAGGCCGCCGGCGCGGCCGCGGCCCTTGCGGCCCGCAAAAACATCGACATCAAGGATGTCCCCATGGATGACCTGCGCGCAATTTTGAAACAACATGACGCAATTGTTCCAGAAAACAAGATTTAATAATCTTATCAACAATGAATCGTAAGGATGAACAAGCCCGGCCGGCAATGTGCATTTTGCTGCTTTACCTGCGCTGCCCGAATAAGGCGCCCATTAATTGATCGCGCTCGACACTAGCGGCGGAAAATACTTTACCAGGCGGTCAGGCAATTTTTCTGGACACGAACGCTTCGGCAAGTTTTCTGCGACGAAGTTTTCTAACCGCAACAGATATATTATCGAACGACAACACCTCGGCTCCCTTGATTTCTCTGCCCAACTTGCGCGAAACCCATTCCGCCAGTGTTTCCACCCGTTCATTTTTCATATCGATCGGCAGTTCCACGCCCAGCGTTGAAGCTACGACTTTCATTGACACTGCTCCGCCCATGATCCAGCCGACACCGCAAGGATTACAGTGGGCAGGAATCCGGTCATATTCGTCTTCAATTTCACCAACAAGCTCTTCAATAATATCTTCCAGGGCAATCATTCCAACCACTTCCTGTTCTTTGGAAACAACCATGGCAATATGCGTCTTTTCGCGCATCATTTCTGCCAATGCCCGGGACAGCAGCATCTCTGCAGGAAGCTTCCTGACCGGCCTGGTTATGCCTTGAATGGATGGATTTTTAGGACTCATTTTTAAGAGATTGACAAGATCTTTGAAATTAAGATAGCCGATAATTGTTTGCGGATCTCCTGTCTTCTCGCAAACGGGGAAACGCGTGTGCATGTCAAGATGCGCTCTTACCAGGGCATCTGAAAGACTTTCTGACACCGGAATCATGGAAATAAAATCGGCGGCCAGCATAATATCGGCAACCTTCCGTTGCGACAGCTGTGCCGCGGCAAGAACGATTTTCTCTTCATGAGCGCCGATGAGCCGTGAAGCCCTGGCAAGAGCGGCCGCGGCTTTCAACTCATGCAGGCTCTGCTTGTCTTCCGCAGTGTCATTCGTGGTTTTTTTTGCACCCATCCCTCTGAGTTTTTTTACTGTTGTCTCAAAGAAAGAAATCACCGGGCCGGCAATCCGGGCGATTACCTTCATTATCGGCGACAGCGCAAGGCAAACCGATTCCCGGTTATCCAAGGCAAACATTTTCGGCACCAATTCCGCGAATATGATCGTGAACACACTTAAAGGTATGACGATGCCTACCAGGGATAATATCTCAGCATAAAAGTCAGGAATACCCAGTTTTGTAAAAAACGGGGTAAAGGATTCCTGAGCGCTGGCTCCTCCCGTTGCTGCGGCAATAGCGCCGGCCAGTGTTATGCCAAGTTGGACCACGGCCAGGCTTGCTTCCATTCTGTCCTTCATGAAGGCGGCTTCCGCAGCGCCCCGTTTCTTCTGTTGGCAGAGAGTTGAAAGACGCGCGCGGGAAATGGATGCCAGAGCCATCTCGTAGGCTGCAAAAACTGCGTTAATAAACAGCATCAGAATAATAACGATTATTTCGAAACCGAAACTCATGATTTCTTAAGCCCCTTGTGTTAAAAAGCGCGGCATCATGCCGCGAAATCTGGTGGTTCTTATCTCAACGCGAGTAATAGAGGGCAAATCTTTTCTGTTCAAAAACTGTGGCATACGTAAAAAGGCATGTCAAGCACGATAGATCGTCTGACTTTTCTTCAATATTCAATGGTCTAGCGTTTACGGAAATCCTTACAGATTAAATTATATTTTATCAACGTTCCGCCGCCACAGCAATTTGCCATGAAAAGCGGCTCCCTCCGTACAAATCATGCGCAAAGAAAAAGCACGCCACGGGAGGCTTGACCATATCTGTTTGAGAATCGGGAAAAGGATGGCGCGCTGATAGTACCATAAAAATTCTGCCCTGCGCCCGCCGGTTCCAACCGTCACTTCGGTGCTTGACACTCCGCCCGGGCTGTTTAGGCTATACATATGCAGGGGTGCTTGGCGCTGAACAACGCGAGTCAGCCGCAAGCAACCTGCGTGACACAAATGGCCATGGGAAAGCGCAAACACAGGAGGACAGAAACATGCATAAACTCAAAACGGCAGCGCTCGTCGTCTCTTTGATCGCATGCGGCGCAATGTTCAGCCACGCCGCCCCGGCGGCCAAGTCATACCAGGTGACAGGCAAGGTTGTTGAAATGACTGACGCCAAGATCGTTGTCGAGAAGCCCGACGGCGACAAGTGGGAAATCAGCCGCACCGCCGACACGAAATGCGAGGACGTAAAGGTCGGGGACAAGGTGACCGTCATGTACACGATGACCGCAAAATCGGTCTCCGCCAAGGCTGAAGGCGCCGCTGAAAAGAAAGAAGAAAAGTCTAAAAAATAATCGCTCACAGCCGGCCCCTCGGTTGCCAGACGGCCCGCGGGGCCGGTTTTTTTATTGATGATCCGGAAATACAGCATTAGCCGCGACGATGGTCTTTACGAGGCATGGCCCGACGTCACCCTGACTCCATCGGGAAAACTTGTCTGCGTTTTCTCGGAATGCACTCACCACCGCGACCGCTCCTATACCCGCGTAATGCTCGCGGATTCCAGCGACCGCGGGCGCACCTGGACGCCCAAGCGCCCCCTCACCGAAGCCTCGCGCGGCATTCCCTATTGGAACTGCGCGCGCATCATGACACTGCGCGACGGGCGCATCGCCGTGCTGGTTGATAAAATTTTTGAGAAATCGGAAGGCGGCGGGCACAATTACCTTTTCTTCAGCGAGGATGAGGGGCAAACATGGAGCTTGCCCGTAGAGACGCCCGCCAGGGGCATAGTGCCCGACAAGCTCCTGGAGCTCGCCGGGGGCCGCTGGCTTATTTCCTGCCATGAAATGGACGGCACAACCGGCACTCTCGCGCAGCGCCTGTGGTATTCGGACAACCAGAGCGCTTCCTGGCAAGGGCCGGTTATTGTCGCACGCAAAAAAGGCCTGAATCTTTGCGAGGTTTCCATCCTTCCCGCCGGCGACGCGCTCGTGGCCTTCATGCGCGAAAATTCCGGCCAGGGCTGGGACTGCCAGAAAGCCATTTCCCTGGACCGCGGTGAAACCTGGGGCGAGGTCATTCCCTTCCCATTACCGGGCTGCCACCGCCCGGTGGCCGGCCGGCTAAAGGACGGCCGCATCCTGATCACCTACCGCTTCATGCAGGGAGGAAAAGGCTGGGCAGGCTGGTGGACCCAGAACTTTTTCACCGCCCTGACGGACATGGAATCTGCACTAGCGGCAACCCGCGCTGAAGCCCACACGCGAATCCTGCCGATTGACTTTGACCGTTCCCCTGAAAGCGATACCGGCTACTCGGGCTGGGTTCAGTTTGACGACGGAGGGATTTATATTGTGAACTATATCGTGGACGACGCGCCCAAGGGCCAGATCCGGGGCTATTCACTTCAGCTGTCGGATTTTATTTTGGAAAGGGATGATAAATGAAGCTGGCTATACTCGTGACCGGCGGAACATTTGACAAGGAATACAACAAGCTCACCGGCCGGCTCCATTTCAGGCGCACCCACGTCCCGGAAATGCTCTCCCTGGGCCGGTGCCGCGTAAAAACCCGCCTGCATGCTGTCATGATGAAGGACAGCCTTGCAATGAACGCTAATGACCGGCAAAGAATTCTCCGCGCCTGCCGGAACGCGCCCGAATCAAGGATCGTCATCACCCACGGCACCGATACGATGGAAAAAACCGCCCGGTTCCTGGGTCCGAAAATCAACAACAAGACTATTGTTCTTACGGGGGCGATGGTTCCCTACCGCTTCGGCAGCTCGGACGGCATGTTCAACCTCGGCGCGGCGATTGCCCTGGCGCAGGTTCTTCCGCCCGGCGTGTTTGTTGCCATGAACGGCCGCTGCTTCAGGTGGGACCAGGTCACCAAAAACAGGCGTCGGGGTTACTTCAGGACAAAAATTCCTTGCGGTCTCCGGGCATCCGCGCACAACCGGAAACAAATTAAAACCAAGGGCAAAAAAGGAGATCAATGAACAAGGAACTTCTGACGGAGGCGCGCCGCCTGGCGCAGGTGATCGGCCAGCGGCTTCACCTCCGCCTGCCCTCCATCCTGGCCGAGGGAGAGGAATTCGAGCTGAAAATGGGCGTGACCGGCCCTGACGCAATGCCGGTTGAAGGGTTCGCATATGACCTGCATTTCGAAAAAAGCATCGGCATCGCCGGCCTGCCGCCAACTTTCAGGTTTGATCCATCGCAGAGCGCCGCTTCAATCAAGGGGCTGAAGGCGACCCGGGCCGGGGTTGCCCTGGCAAGCGCGCGGGTTGACGCGCCGCAGGCTCCGAAGCCCGCCGTCGTTTATTCCAATCCCGCCTGGATCAGCAAGGACCCGGCCGTGAGGCTTTTCTGGGGCGACCTGCACATCCACACCAGGTACTCCAACTGCTCGGCCTGGCGCTGCCTCGACCCGGAATGGGGTTACCAGTACGCGCGCGACGTTTCATTTCTAGACTTTGCCGCCGCCGCCGACCACTTGCGCGGCATTGCCTCCGACCCGGCGCGCTGGCCGCGGCTCCAGGAACTCGCGCGCCTTTACAACGAGCCCCGCAGGTTTGTGAGCTTCCTCGCCTTCGAAAGCTCCCACGCCCAGGGATACGGCGGCGACAACAACGTTTACTTCCTGGGCGACGACGCCCCGCATTTCTGGGTAGAGCGGGAAGACATGCGCGGCGGGTCCCCGCAGGTTCACCTCCGCGATCTCTGGCAGCAAATGGACCGTAACAAAAAACCTTATTTTACGGTACCGCACCACACCGGGCGGGCGCGCAAGTTCAGGTCCTGGGACGAGGATCGCTCGATGCCCGGCGCGAGCCGATTTTCGAGATATATTCCAGCTGGGGATCGTCCGAGATGCGCCACTGCCGCCTTCCCATCAGCGGCGGCAACAACGATGCGCCATCGTATTTCGTCGACGCCCTCAGGGCCGGCGCGCGGTTTGGCGTGATCGCTTCCAGCGACGACCACGCCACCCTGCCCGGCAGCGTCCACCATTTCCGACTGTTGCCCTTCCGCGAACCGGACTTGAACGGCTTCGCGCACAAGGGCCTGGCGGCCATCCGCTGCCCGGCCCTGACGAGAAAAGATCTATTTGAAGCCATTATGCGGCGCAGCGTTTACGCCACCACGCAAGACCTCTCCCTCCTGGAGTTCGGGATAGGCGGCGCCGGTATGGGCCAGGAGATTAAAGCCGACTCATCATTGCGGCAGAAGCGGCAGATACGCCTGTGCTTCACGCTGCACGGCGCGGATTACGCCCGGGTCATCCTCATGAGAAACGGCGTTGAATTCGAGTCCCGGGCGGCGCGGGGGCCAAACCTGATGACCG
>JBAYWJ010000211.1:0-6601 GCA_041674125.1 Kiritimatiellia bacterium | reverse complement strand
TTTTGTGGCGGTGGAACCCTCGATGGCGGTCTTCATGGTGTTGGCGATCGTCTGCATATTCAGCCCGAGCGCGGAGGCTTTTTCGCGATCGACCTCAATGATGATTTCCGGCTTGCGCCGGTCGCGCGAGATGCTCACGTCGACCGCGCCCTTGACGACGTCCATGATCGCTTTGATCTTTGAGGCAACTTCGTCCGTATCATCAAAATCATGGCCGATAATCTCGACCTGGATCGCTTTGCCGCCCGTGCCGGATATCAGGCGCGAGAGCGGATTGCCGGCGACGATGTCGGTTCTCAGGACGCCGGGAAGTTTTTTCAGCTTGCTGCGCACGGCCTGGGCAATTTCTTTGGCCGAGCGCTTTCGCTTTTCCTTGCGGACCAGCCTGATGCCCCCGGAAACCACGTGGCTGCCTGAGCGGCCGCCGAACACGGCCCCGACGCCTCCTCCCTGCCCGAACCTGACCATGATGGCGGTCCTTTCCGGCACGTCCTGCTCGATGATTTTCTCGATCGCGGCGGCCGTAAGGTCGGTTTCCTCGATTCTCGTCCCGACGGGCAGTTCTGCGCTTACGTTCAGGCTGCCGGAGTCTTCTTCCGGTATGAATTCGCTGCCGATGAAGGGCGTCAGCGCCAGGCTGCCCAGGAAGGCCGCCATGAAAGCGAGGATCACCAGCCAGCGGTGGCGCAAACTCCAGCCCAGGGCCCGGGCGTAGGCCGTCTCGAGCGCGGTGAAGCCGCGTTCAGAAACGGCGTATATTCCCTGCGTAAGCCTGCGGCCGGGCCCGTCGCGCTCCGCCGCCGAAGGAGGGTCTGATTTCGTCAGCCACCTTGAGCAGAGCATTGGCGTGAAGGTCGTGGCCGTGAAGAGGGAGGCGACAAGCGTTATGCAGATGATTGCGGCCAGCTCCTTGAAGATGATGCCCACCAGTCCGCTGACAAACAGCAGCGGCATGAACACGACCACGGTGGTGGCGGTCGAGGCCGCCACCGCCATAAAAATTTCACGCGTGCCGAATATGGCCGCTTCCTGCGGCCGCTCGCCCGCATCCAGGTGGCGCGTGACGTTGTCGAGAACCACGATGGCGTCGTCTACCACCATGCCGATGGCGATGATGATCGCGGTCAGGCCGATCACGTTGATGGTCCGGTCGCTGATAAACAGGTAGATGAATGCGATCAGGAGCGAAAACGGGATGGTGAGCGCGATTATGATGCTGGGTTTGAAACGCCGCATGAAAAACCAGGTCACACAGACCACAAGCAGGACCGCGATCCAGGCCGTTTCCCGGAGCGTGCCCAGCGCGTGCCTGATGTCTTCCGAGCCGTCCATGATGACGTGGAGCCTGACGTCCGGCGGCAATTCTTTCTGGAGCTCCTCCATCTTTTTCCTGACCTTGTCGGCCACCTGGACCGTGTTGACCCCGGTTTGTTTCTGGACCATCATCACCATGCCGCGGTTCCGGTTGATGCGCGAGATGCGCGTCACCTCCATGAACCCGTCCTCAATCCGCGCCACGTCGCGCAGGTATACCAGGCGGTCCTGGTGGCGCCCGAGAATGATGGTCTTGACCTCCTCCGGGTCCGAGAATTCGCCCGGCAGGCGCACGAGGTAGTCGGTGAGGCCGGACTTGATGTTGCCCACCGGCTGGGTGATGTTTTCGCGCGCGATGGCGTTCTGAACGTCCAGGATGGAAAGGCCGTAGATGTCGAGCCGGCTGCGGTCTATCCAGACGTTGATCTGGCGCTGCAGGCCGCCTCCGAGCTGGACCGTGCCCACGCCCGGTATCTGGCGCAGCGGGTCGGCGACCCGCCGGTCAATCATGTCGTAGAGGATTGGGTAGGTCTGCTGTGCGGTCACGCCCACGTACATGATGGGCATCATGGAGGTGTTGAATTTGAAAATAAAGGGGTTGTCCATCTCGTCGGGGATGTCCGGCAATAAACGCTTGGTGCGGTCTATCCGGTCGCGGATGTCATTGGAGGCCTCGTCCAGGTTGATGCCCCAGATGAACTTGAGGGTAATGGCCGACACGCCCTCCATGGAGCGCGAGGTGATTTTTTCAAGGCCGGGCGTGCTGGCCAGCTGGTTTTCCAGGGGCTCCGTGACCCTTATTTCAACGTCCTCGGGGTTGGCGCCGGGGTAGGAGGATATGACCGAGATTGAGGGCGGCTCGATTTCCGGCATCTGGTCTATGCCGAGCCTGGTCATGCTGTAAATGGAGATGATGATTATCCCGATAAAAATCATCAGGTTCGTTACCGGTTTTTTCACCCCGAATGCAGGCAGATTCATCGTGTGTCCTTGCCCCGCCGCCGCGCCTGCGGCGCGGCCTTGTTTTAAGTATTGCCGCCCGGCCGGATTTGGCGCCGGGCAGATTATTCCCCGGCAGCCTTGCGGCCGGGAGTTCTTTCGGCCTCCATAACGACCTCTGCGCCATCGCGCAGTCTTTGCTGGCCCATGATAACGACCGTGTCGCCCGGGGTCAGTCCGTTTTCAATCTCGATTTCGCCGCCGTAGCGCATGCCGGTTTTGACCGCGCGCTGGCGCGCGGTCCTGCCCGCCAGGGTGTAGACGATCGTGTCGGAATCCTTGCCTATGACCGCTTCCTTCGGGATCAGGATTGCTTTCTTTTTTTCCTCCAGCACGAGCTTGACGCGCGCGAACATGCCCGGCGTCAGCTTGTGCCCGGCGTTGGCGATGAATATTTCAACGGGCGCGGTCCGGGTTTGCAGGTCCACGATGGGGCTTATCTTGGATACTTTGCCGTTGAAGATCTCGTTGGGGAAAGCGTCCACCGCGATGCCGGCTTCCTGGCCAAGCGCGATGAGGGGCAGGTATTTTTCGGGGACGTCCAGGGCGACGCGCACGTTGTCTATATCCACCACGAAGGCGATCGCGGTCTGGGGCGAGACGCTGTCCCCCTTGTCGACGTAGACCGAGCCGATGATTCCGGCAAGGGGTGAGTCTGCCGGGGATTTTTCAAATTTAAACCCGATTTCATCGCGGTCGATAAAGGCGATGGTTTCGCCTTTTTCAACGGCGGCGCCTTCCTCTTTCAGCTTTTCAATGATTTTCCCGGTAACTTTCGGGTAGACCATGGCGTCGTCCTGGGCCCTGATGCTTGAGGCGTAGTCAAGGGTGCGCTTGAGATCACGCGCTTCGACGCGCAGCGCTCGCACCGGAACGGCTTCCCGCTCCGCTTTTTTTTCCGCCTTTTCCCCGCACCCGCACAGCGCCAGCAGCGTGGCGCCTGCTATGAGGCAGATCGCGACATGCGCAATTAGCGAATCTTTAGAACCTATCTCAAAATTGGCATTGAGCATGGTGCGAGCGTCACGCTGGCAGAGCAAGGCGTGCAAGCGGGTGGCATAGCATCCGCTATGTCTCCGCTTGCAGAACGCCGCTCTGCCAGATGCGCCGCCGCATTCCATTGGAACAGAGTCATTTTTGCGCCTGGCGGCGTTGAGCGTGCGGGAGATATACCTTTCAGGTATACCCGCCCGCGCGCCCGCCTTGCCAGACGCAAAAATGCCTTCTGCCATGCCCAAGCGAATTTTGAGATAGGTTCTAGTCAAATTCCAGGCTTCTGGCTTCTGGCTGCTGACGGCTGGCTTCATCATAACAATCAATCCTCCAGCGCGATGTTGTGTTTTGCCAGGGTGACGCCTTCCGCATTGTCAAGCGCCACGAGGGCGGTCTGGTATTCAACCACGGCTTTCAAATAGTCGGTTTCGGAAGTCGCCACGCGCTCCTGGTAATCGAGCATGTCATGGGTGCTCGTCTGCCCGGCGGCATAGCGCTCCTGCTGGGCCTCGTAGTTTTTCGCCTGCATGTTTTTAGCATGGGCGGCGGCGTCCATCTGGCGCCGCTGGGTTTCAACTTCCCTGATGCGGTTGCGGACGTCAAGGATAATGTTCTGCTCCAGCCGCTTGGCTTCGAGCAAGGCCCGCATTTTTTCGCGCTTTCTCTGGTCGTAGCGGGCGCTTTCGGCGCCGCCCCAGGGCTTTGCGAATTTGAGGCCGACCACCCAGTCGCTGTTGTCCGGCTCGATCGTTTCCAGGGCGCCGCCGAAATCGGCGCCCCAGCCGTTCATGCCGTAGCTGCCGAACAGGTCGACCGTGGGGAGCTTGCTGTCTTTGGCCAGCATGACGGCGATGTCGCGGTTCCGGAGTTCGATCATCTTGATCTGGTAATCGGGACGGAACTCAAAGGCGGCGCGCAGGCTTCGCGCCAGGTCGGTCTGCCGCAGCTCGACCCTGGGCCGGTCAATCAGCTCCAGGCGCGCGTTCCACAGCTCCGGGTCGTCAACGAGGTTGGTCACCAGCTTGAGCTCGTCCTCGGTCTTCGCAACGAGCGCCTCGGCCACGATGACCGCCTTTTCCCTTTCGGCCACGGCCGTCTCGGTTTCCAGCAGTTCCACCGAGCTGATGATGCCCTTGGCGTGCCGCTCGGTGTTTATGGCCAGCAGGTCCTGCGCGCGTTTCAGCGAGGCCGCGGCGATGGTCTGGAATTCCATGGAGTAGCAGAAGTTGTTATAGGCTATGATGGCGCGGCTGACGCTCAGCATGGCCGTGCTTCGCAGGTCCTTCGAGGCCATTTGCCGGAAGTTGGCGGCGATGACGATTTCGGCGCGGTTGACCTCGAACCCGGCGCCTTTGAAAAGCGGCTGGATGACGGTGATCTTCGGCTCCGCGTAATAAACCGGGTTCACGGGCATGGTGGCCGGGTCGTCGTCGTTGCGCGACCCGAGCAGGTCCAGCTGGTAGCGCGCGCCGGAGGTCAGCCTGCCGGCAATGCCGGCGCCCGCCTCCACCGCCCGGTCAACGACGGAGCTGTAGGCGTTCATCGGCAGCGGCACGGGGCTGTTGGCAACCCTTTTCTGGAGGGAGGCGTAGAAGTTGGGCTCGAAGGCCGCGCGCGCGATTTTTTCGTCGTCCTCCCTCAGCATGGGCTCGATTTTCTTTATGATGATTTCAGAGTTGTTCTGGAGCGTCCAGGCAACGCAGTCCACCATGCCGATGCGAAGCACGCGGTTGGAGAGGGCGGAGCCGATGAAAGCCGAAGGCCCCGGGTGGCCGATGATGCCCTCGATGCCGTTGGTGCCGGCCGGCCGCGCCGGGGCGGCGGCCAGCGCGCCCAGAATGAATAACAGGATGCGTTTCATGGTGATCCGTGAGCGGAGGGAGGTGTTGTCCCGGCGGCTATTTTTTCTATAATGGCCAGGTAGGCGCCGCGCTCGGAGGGGCTGATCGTTCTGAACATGCCGGCGAAGCGCCGTTTTCTTTCCGCGCTGATGTGCTCCAGTATCCGGCGGCCCTTGGGCGTGGTTTCCGCGATGACCTTGCGCCGGTCGCTGGGCGGAGTGTGGCGTTTGAGCAGGCCGAGCGTGATGAGCCGGTCGACGATTCCGGTCAGGGTGGAGGCCTTGATGGCCAGGGCGCGCGCCAGCGACTGCATCGGGCTGGGGCCGGATCCGGCGACCTGCCTGAGAACCATGACCTGCGGCAGGTTTATGATGCCGCGCGCGAGGTAGTTGCGGTCGGCGGAAAACATCTGGCCTGCGAAACGCGAGAATATGTTTTCAGTCTGTTCCGCAAGCTCTTCGGCGGATAATTTTTTTTTCATGCCGTCGCCTCGCTTTTCCCGCCCCGGGGGCAGGTTTTGTTCAAAAGCCGAAATATACAAAAAATGAAATAAAGCGCAATTCTTTTCCGGAATCGCGGAGGTGTGGAGGCAGGTCCATGGGAACGAAGGTTATCGGATCAATCTTGTGCCGAATGAAACAACGAGGCAGACGGGCCAGGATCATGCGTGATCCGTTTTTCCCAATCCGCACCGCTTGTTTCCCATACCTGCGCCGCCATTCCTCCCTTTGCCCGGGACAAAGCCGTGGGGGCATGCCCGGGGACGGCAGCGGCAAAAGCGCGCTTGACCGCCTTGTTGGGATGCGTTATCTTCCATACAGCATACCAAGCCTTGAACCTGTCTTGAAAATCGGCACGTCCAGGCGGATTTTGAGATATGTTCTTCCATGAAAGGGTGAAACATGGCCAAGCACGGACTCGGAAGAGGATTGAACGCGCTGCTCAAGGAAACGCCGCCGCCGCCGGCCGGGCATGAAGAACCGCGCGCCGGGGAGGAGGAAAACGTGCCCGTGGACCGCATCCTGCCCAATCCATACCAGCCGCGCCAGCAGTTTTCCCCCGCCGAACTCGAGGAGCTGGCCGGATCGATCAAAAAGCACGGCGTGCTGCAGCCGGTCCTTGTGCGACGCAAGGGCGGCCAGTACGAGCTGATAACCGGCGAAAGGCGCTGGCGCGCCGCGCGCCATGCGGGGCTCGAATCCATCCCGGTCAGGATCAGGGATGTCGGCGAAGCCGAGGCGCTCGAACTCGCGCTCATTGAAAACCTCCAGCGCTCCAACCTGAACGTTATCGAAGAAGCGGATGGCTACCAGGTCCTGGCGGCCAAGTTCAACCTCAGCCAGGACGAAATCGCCGAAAGGGTCGGCAAGGCGCGCGCCACCGTGGCCAACTGCCTGCGCCTGCTGGGCCTGCCGCGCGAGGTCAGGCAGCTCCTGCTCGAAAATAAAATCCAG
>JBAYWJ010000210.1:0-6645 GCA_041674125.1 Kiritimatiellia bacterium | reverse complement strand
CATCCTGCCCGGCCGCCGCTGGAGCGACGGGCTGCACCAGGCCGTGGAGGCCAAGGAGGGCGTGGCCATCGAGCGCGAGACCCAGACCCTGGCCACGATCACCATCCAGAATTACTTCCGCATGTACAAGAAGCTCTCCGGCATGACCGGCACGGCCGTGACCGAGGCCAACGAGTTCCGCGACATCTACAAGCTCGACGTGATCGTCATTCCCACCAACCGCCCCGTGCGCCGGGTGGACACCAACGACCTCGTCTACCGCTCGCGCCGCGAAAAGTTCAAGGCCATCATAGACGAGGTCGCCGACTGCCACGCCAAAGGCCAGCCAGTGCTCCTGGGGACGATCTCGGTCGAGACCTCCGAGCTCTTGAGTCGCATGCTCAAGCACGACGGCATCCCGCACAACGTGCTCAACGCCAAGAATCACGAGCGCGAGGCCGACATCGTCGCGCGCGCCGGCCACGCCGGGGCCGTGACCATAGCCACCAACATGGCCGGACGGGGAACGGACATCAAGCTCGGCCCGGGCGTGGTTTACCTGCCCAAGAACGTGATTGAATCCAAAATTTCACTCGATGCAAAGCATGAAGGCCGGAAGCTCGGCGATATCCTGCGCGAAAAGCCATGCGGCCTGCACGTGATCGGCTCCGAGCGCCACGAGGCGCGGCGCATAGACCGCCAGCTGCGCGGGCGCTGCGCGCGCCAGGGCGACCCGGGCTCTTCCCGCTTTTACGTCTCGCTCGAGGACGACCTCATGCGGCTCTTCGGCTCCGAAAGGATCGCCAACATTATGAGCCGCATGGGCATCGAGGAGGGCCAGCAGCTCGAGCATCCCTGGCTGAACCGCTCGATCGAAACCGCCCAGCGCAGGGTGGAGCAGCACAACTATTCCATCCGGCGCCGGACGCTCGAGTATGACGACGTCATGAACAAGCAGCGCGAAATCATTTACGCTTTCCGCAGCGCCGTGGTCCGGGCGGAGAACGTCCGCGAGCACCTGTTCGACGTGGTCTCCGACGTGATCGAGGTGCACGCCCAGGAGGCTTTCGACGAGCCCGAGGAGGACATGCTCAGGGATTTCATCAGCTGGGCCAATACCACTTTCCCGGTCGGCATCCGCGACGGCGAACTGCGCGCCGACGCCGCCCCAAAGGAGGCCTACGAACTGCTTTTCGATCGTGTGAAGCGCGCCTATGACCTCAAGATTGAAATCGAGGACCAGAAAAGCCTGCCGGAGCTCGAGCGCTACATCGTCCTGCACTCCATTGATTCCCACTGGCAGGATTACCTGCGCGCCATTGACGGCCTGCGCCACTCGATCGGACTGCGCGCCTACGGCCAGCAGGACCCGCTGGTCGAGTTCAAGCGCGAGGCCTACAACATGTTTGCCACCCTGATGGATGAAATCAAAAGCGACATGGTCATGCGCATGTTCCGCGCCACGACTTCACTGCCGGCCTACCAGAAGCTTGTGGTTTCGATACCCCACCGCCTCGTTCACCAGGAAGTGACCGCCCTGGGCGGGGGTGCGGCGGCCCTGAATGCGGCTTCTGCTCCGGGCGGCGCGCGCGCCGCCCACGCCCCGGTTACCGTAAAGCGCGAAGCCGCCAAGGTAGGCCGGAACGACGCTTGCCCCTGCGGCAGCGGCAAAAAATACAAGAAATGCTGCGGGGCTTCTTGACCATGGCGCAGGGGGTAAGGGCAAAGGCAAACCGTGGATGATAACTTACGTTTCACGAGAGATCCTTCATTCCTGATGCTTAACGGGATACGCTTCACGGGAAACAGTTTGCTGAAAAAATCCGCCGCGGTACTGAGCGGGCTCATGCTTTTCACCGCTTTTCCACCGCTTGAATATTCCTTCCTGGCCTGGATCGCGCTCATCCCCCTCTTTTGGGCGGTAACTGAATCCGCCCCGGGAGAGGCCTTTGCCTGCGGACTCCTCTCGGGCGCGGTATTCTGGCTGCTTTCGATATTCTGGCTCACGCGCGTGACGTTTATCGGCTGGATTGGCATCAGCCTCTATTGCGCGCTTTACACTGCATTTTTTTCAATGGCGGCCTCCTGGTTTTATATGCTGCGCGGCCGGCGCACCGGGAACGCCTCCGGCGGATTGAGCGTTCTCCTCGGTTTCCCGGCCCTGTGGGTGGCGCTCGAATACGCCCGGGCGCACCTCATGACCGGTTTTCCGTGGAACCAGCTTGGAATAAGCCAGCACGGGAACCTTGCGCTTATCCAGTGCGCGGACCTCGGCGGGGTGTATGCCGTTTCCTTCCTGGTTGCTATGGGCAACACCGCCGCCCTGATGCTGCTAAGGGAAAGCCGGCGCCTTGCTTTGCGGCCCATGGTTCCCGCCGTGTGCTTTATGCTTGTCCTGGCTGCAACTTTTATTTACGGCCGCCACCGGATCGCGGCCATGGGACCGAATGGATGTTCAATGCAAACAGTTTCCGTACAACCCAATGTGCCCCAGCAGCTGAAGTGGTCCCAGGACTGGGCCGCGGAGATTTATGAACGCCTCAGGCATTCCTCGGACGAAGCCTGCCGCCGCCGTAAACCAGATCTGCTTGTCTGGCCCGAAACCGCCCTGCCGGACTTCCTGCAGTCCAGCGCCCAGAGCCGCGAGGTGGTGGAGCAGGTGCGAAGCCACGGCGCGCCGCTCCTGGCCGGCTCCATGCATTTCGAGGAAATGCCGGGCAAAACCAATTATTACAACAGCTCGTTCCTTTTTCTGCCCGGGCGGAACGAGCCCATTGTGTACGCCAAGCGCCACCTGGTGCCTTTCGGCGAGTATGTTCCGCTTGGAAACTTGTTTCCTTTTCTGCGATCCATCGCCGGGGTTTACGAGGATTTTGTCCCCGGCCATGAAATAGTGGTTTTCAATTTGTCCGGCTGCGGCAAATTTTCGGCCTTGATCTGCTTCGAGGATATTTTTCCGTATCTGGCCCGCGACTGCGTCAGGGCAGGGGCACGGCTCCTGGTCAACCAGACCAACGATGCCTGGTTCGATCCGCTCCGGGCTTCCCGCCAGCACATGACGCACTGCGTTTTCCGCTGCGTGGAAAACCGCGTAGCGTGCCTGCGCTCCGCCAATACCGGCCTGACATGCCACATTGACCGGCGCGGAGAAGTTTGCGCTTCCATTCCGCCGGTGCAAGCAAAGCCGGAAGGCCCGCGGGTTATGTTCGCCGAAGTTGAATTTGCGCCGGACGACATGCCGCTCACATTTTACACCCGCCGCGGCGACCTCTTCGCGCTGGCCTGCCTGGCATTTGTCCTGCCGATCTTTGCCGGAACATTGCTCCATTTTACGCGCAAAAGACAATAATGGACACTAATCTGCCTGAAAATCATTCTGCCGGCCGTTTAACATTCACTTCATCGGGATTAAGCAGGAGTTCGACCGCACGGCCGTATTCAATGCCGGTAATGTGTTTTGTAATGACCTCTACCATCGCCGGGTCCTGGAAATGATCCTTTTTTGTCTCGGGGTGGGGGTAATAAACCCAGGCATCATAGCGTTTGCCGCTGAAAACCAGGGCGCAGCGCGAAAATGAAAAATCTTCCGGCGGATGATGGTCAGTCCATGCCACCTTCCGGAAAGTGTATTGCGGATTTATCATCTCAAAAACAAAGGGCTTGAGAGAGATGTTGAGAGTGCCCCGATGATATTCGCCAAGGTCTAGCCCACGCGCCTTGAAGATGGGTATTTGGAGCGCGAGCGTGCCGTGCGGGTAGCGGTTGTCCGGGATAAAGCCCGCCGCCACCCCGTGCCCGCGCTCGACAACGCCGTTAAGCTTGATCCACTTTTTCATCATGCGTTGCCGGCAATTTAGCGCTTTCTTCCGCTGGATTCAAACCATGTTTTTCACTGCTGGTTGCCGGTCACATCATACCAGAATCTTCTTGTAAGCGCGGTTGCCGGAATGTAATTTTTAGTCCAGTTTCAAATAGTTTAATCGGAATGCTGTAAACATGCGATTATTTTTCCGGCGCCTCGGGATAACGGCGGGGATAGTGCTCTTGCTGGCGGCGGTCAATTGGGCGGCGGCCGGCTGGTTTCTGGGCGGCAACGTCGACAAAATAATTACTGCGCTCGATCAGGGCCGCTGGCCCGTTGCAAGAGGTAAAATCGTCCTGGATGTTTCCGCCCGCAAGCAGGACGGCAGCATCGGCTCACAGGGAAACGCCGAGCTGCTCATTGACACCAATCGCTTCCGCGCCCGCGTCCGTTTCGACAAACACGGGTTCGAGCTGGCCGGGGGCGATGCAACCTATATCGGCAATCCCGTCAAGGGGTTTCAATTCGCCGGTCCGCCGGCCGGTTTCCCGGAATCCAGGCAAGCCCTGCGGGAGGCGGCAGCAAGACTGGCGGCATTTAGCGCGGCGCAAAAACTGGCCATAATAGCCTGGGAACACCCTTTTATCGCAGGGTGGGGACGTCACAATGGACGCCTGTGCTGGCGCATCAAATTCCGGCACGGATCGGTGCTCGCCGGCGAGGACGGTCTCTTTCTCGCTCTGGACCTTGCCATCCCTTCCCGGTCGCAAACATGGCGCCTCGCCGCCCGGATTGACAACCTGCCGGAAGACGCTGCCTTTTGCCCGCCGTCGCCTGCGGTCAGGCAGGTGCCGCCGGCTGAAATTGATCGGGCGGTGGCCGAGAGTCTGCGGATACTGAGCCTGCAGTTCACCCCGGTTATCCCTGAGCCGGACCGATTCGCGCGTTCCGGTCAAGGCTGGCTGCGGATCAAGGACGGAAGGCGCCTGCTGCACATCGAGGGCACCGCCCATGAAATAGGCTATCAGCACGGCAGCCTGCTGGCGCCGAACGTCCGGCGGCTGGTGAACCGGATAGTTTACGGGGCAGGCCTCTATTATTCCCTTGAAAAGGGGCAGTGGTTTCCGGAGGAGGCGCTTAAGCTCTGCGAGCGGCAGGATCCCTGGATTGATCCGGATTACATGGAAGAAATGCGCGGCCTGGCGGAAGGGGCCGGGGTGCCATTGGCGGACATCCGGCGCGCCAACATATTCCCCGAGTTTTTTCACTGCAGCGGTGCGGCGCTCTTCGGCCGGGCCACCGCCGGCGGCAGGCTGCTCCACGCGCGCGTGCTGGATTACATGACCGAGGTGGGCTTGCAGGACGAGGCGGTCGTTATCGCCGTGCAACGTGCCGGCGCCCTGCGCTGGGTCAACGTGGGCTATGCCGGCTTTGCCGGTTCCGTCACGGGGATGAACGAGGAACAGATCGCCATCGGCGAAATGGGCGGGCGCGGCGAGGGCCTCTGGGACGGCACCCCGATGAGCTTCCTTTTGCGCGGCGCGCTGGAACACTCTTCCACCCTTGAGGAAGCGCTGGCCTACATGCGCGATCGAAAGCGCACCTGCGAATATTACTACGTCATCAGCGACGGCAAAATTACCGGCGCAGTTGGCGTGGAGGCCACGCCGGAGCTCTTTAACGTCCTGCAGCCCGGCCAGGCTGTCGAGCGCCTGCCGGAGGCCGTGCCGGACGCGGTGCTCCTTTCCGGCGGCGAGCGCTACAAGCACCTGGTCAGGCGCGTGCGCGAAAGCTACGGGCGGATTGACGCCAAAATGCTGCAGGATATCATCCGGCGGCCGGTTTCAATGCGCTCCAACCTGCACGATGCGATTTTCGAGCCGCAGCACTTGCGGCTCACGGTGTTTGACGCCGGCCGTAAAATTCCGGCCTGCGACATGCCCCCGGCGGTTTACGAATGGAAGGAGCTTTTCCCTTGAATGCCGCCCCGCATGCCCCGGATCGTTCCGCCGCGCGGCCTTCAGGCAAACGGCGCGCGTTCAAAGCCGCGCTGTGCGCCGGCGCGGCCGTTTTGATTATTTTCGGCGCGAAGCGCGGCGCGGACTACCTGGTGCTGCGGGAAATACGCGCGCGCGCGCCGCAGGCCGCCGCGGGACTGAAAATGGATCCGCCCGAAAAACGCGGCGCTTACGTGATCCAAAAATTCAGCTTTGAATCTGCGCCGGGCCAAAAGGTGCCCGTAACGGCGGTGCTGCCCGCCGCGGACGGCCGCCGGCATCCGGCTATTATTTTCCTCTATGGGATCGGCATGAAAATGAAGCTCTACGACGAGGTTTCCGAGGCGGTGACGCGCGCCGGATTCGCGCTGGTCATCCCGGAGCAGTACGGCCGCGGCGAGCGCGCCGGGGCCAGGCCCAAGGGCGTGGAAAAGTTCCTCGACGTGCGCCGGAGAATCGTGCTGACTATCCTGGAAACACGGCGGCTGGCGGACGAGCTGGCCGGCCTGCCCGGGGTGGACCCGGAGCGCATTTACCTCTGGGGCGCGAGCTTTGGCGCCATGACCGGCTGCCCGGCCATGGCCTACGACCAGCGCTTCAAGGCGGCCGTCTTTACCGTTGCGGCCGGCGATTTGCAGCGCATCGTGCGCGACTCGCCCTACATCAGGAAAAAAAGCATTTTTTCCTGGGAAAAGGCGGCGGCGCCGCTGATTGCGGAAATATTCCGGCCCTTCGATCCGCTCCTGCACGTCGGCCGGATAGCGCCCCGCCCGCTGCTTTTCCAGAACACGCTCCATGACGAGCTTCTGCCGGTTTCGGCGGTGCAGGCGCTCTACGACGCCGCCGGGCAGCCTAAAGATATCAGGT
>JBAYWJ010000209.1:0-6760 GCA_041674125.1 Kiritimatiellia bacterium | reverse complement strand
TTCAGCTACGACGCCGGCATCCAGCAGGATATCGGCAAACGCAGCACGATCGGCGTGGGCCTTTTCCAGAGCCACGTGAAAAAGCTGATTTCCTGGTTTGACAACGGCGAGGGCATCTACAAGGCGGAGAACGTCAACGACGCTTTCATCCAGGGCCTGGAGGCGGAATTGAACGTTTGGTTCACCGACCAGATCTCGGGCGCGCTCAATTACACACTGCTCGACGCCCGCGACTCGAGCGGGGAATACGACGGCGAGGCGCTCATTTACCGCCCCAAAAACAAGATCGGCGCATCGCTGGGCTATCAGGCTGCGTGTGGCTTCAAGCTCAACTTCAATGCCGATTATACCGGCCGGGTTTACACCGACCGGGACAATACGCAGGAGCTGGGCGGCTTTTTCACCCTGGGCGCTTACGCGGCCCAGACCCTGTGCAAGGGCGTGGAAATATTCGCGCGCGGGGACAATATCCTCAACAGACAGTACCAGCTGGTGAACGGCTATCCCATGCCCGGCGCAAGCGTCATGGGGGGCCTGAAGGCAATATTTTAGACATCAATCCACCAGGTCGAAGCGGAAGGTGAGCAGGGTCTTGCCGGCTTGCCTGATGGGAAGGGCGTTGGCGGAGATGAAATGCGCGCCCTTGACGGCCTTGAGGGCTGCTTTGTCAAGCGCCGAAAACCCGCTCGATTTTGCCAGCGCGCACTCAAGCACCTGGCCTTTTGTTCCCACGCACACCTCAACTTTCACCACGCCCTCCTCGCCGCGCAGGCGCGCGGCCAGGGGATAGAAGGGCCGTATCCCGGCGGACTCGGCCGATATGCCGCTCACGCCCTTCAGGTTCGAGTCGGCATCGGCGGACATATTCTTTTTTTCAGATTTAGGTTCCGCCGCTGGTTCGAACATTTTTTGCGGGATGGCGGGAAAATCTTCGGGCGCATCCTCGAGCATGGATTCCAGGTCGGATTCATCGTGCACGACAAGGTCGGCTTCCGGCGCAGGTTCGGGCTCTTCTTTGCGGTCGGGTGCCCGGCTGGATTGGGAGGCTTCATCGGCCGGGGCGGAAACGGAAAGCGCGGTCAGGGTCAGGGCTGAATTCCCGGACTGGAACATGGGGATGAGTTTTTGAGCGGGGACGGCGAGGCAGCAGGCCAGCAGGAGGCCGTGCAGGCCGGCCGAAATAACGCTGCTGCCGATCATATTTTTCATAAAAAAACCTTCCTGCTTTGCCCGGGTTGCATTTGCATGAAATTCTTTCCCGGAGGAGAAGAAGGAAGGCTGGTTTATGAACCCCCATCCTCTCCACCTGCGAAAGAGTTTGGCGCCTTTTTTCGGTTAAAAGTTCAAAGGCTCGCAGTTTACGGTTAAATAACCATGAACTAGCAATCCTAAACCCGCAACCGGGCCCTTGAAGGCCGAATGCGCCGCGATGAGCGTGGAAAGCAATGTTTTCTGGCTCCCGGCATTCCCTTTCGGCTCGTCCAAAAATATTTTTCGGACTAGCTCAAGGCAGGCTGTTCTCGGGCCTTCCCGTTTCGATATTAACAACCAAAACAGTGGCTTTGAGATTTATTGCCGGTTACAGCGGCGCAACCGCGCCCGGTTCTCACGGGCTTCCATTTATCTTTCCACGAACGAAAACATGCAAAGAACAAATGCAATTCTTAAAGGAGGCTAACAAAAAAACTTTGATTGTCAAGGTTGATGATGATGATTGTCATCTTCCGGCGCAGGAACGGCAGGCGGCATGTGCCGCGGCGCGCAGGAAAGAGGCGGCATTCGCCCTGATTTCATCCGG
Organism: Kiritimatiellia bacterium; assembly: GCA_041674125.1. Lineage (GTDB taxonomy): Bacteria > Verrucomicrobiota > Kiritimatiellia > JAAZAB01 > JAAZAB01 > JAQUQV01. The sequence continues at coordinate 4,962 of JBAYWJ010000209.1, read as the reverse complement.
ACGGAATTCAACCGAGCGCGCGTCCAGCCCCGCCATGCGCTCGAACCAGACGCACCCGGCCAGGTAGCATCCGTGCGCGTTCAGGTGGCCGGCGTCCAGGCGCAGCTCCGGGATGCCTTTTGAGGAGTTGTTGATGGCCCAATGCCACCCGACTGTCAGCGAGTGGTTTTGGCGGGGCAGGGCGGGGGCGCGCGCGTTCTGGTAGTCAAAGCCCGGATCGGGCCAGGAGAACTTCCGCCCGGGCGCGCGGCGCGCCCTCTGGATCGCCTCGCCGGAGGGCAGCAGGCCGCAGTTGAACTTGGCGGCATAGTGGGCGTAGGCTGCGCGGATGCGCTTGAACATGAGCTCCTGGGTCAGGCCGTTCTGCGGCAAAAAAGGCGAGTCCGCCCGGTAGGCCCAGGTCTGGTGCAGGAGGAGCTTGGCGCGGGGCGCGAGCCGGCGCACGAGTTTGAGCAGCAAACCCAGGTGCGGCTGGAAGGTTTCGGGCCGCCAGCTCAAGCTGCTGACCTGCTGCAGGGTAACGTAATCCCACGGGGCGGCTTTCAGGGCTTCCTGGAGCGAGCCCCCGGCCGGTTTGCCGTCCGGCGCGGCCCGCAGGTTGTAGGTTTTGTATTTGGGGTGGCGGCAGGTGTATTCCGCCAGGTTCCAGTGCTTTTCAAGCGAGCAGCCCCCGAGGTTGGCCCGCATCACCTCAAAACGGAGCTTATCGGTGCTGTTCGCAATGTCCTCAAGGTATGTGAGCGCATTCTCGGCAAAACTGTTGCCAATGGTCAGGAGACGGATAGTTTTCATGCAAACCGCCTTAATATTTGTTCATGATTCCGGTTATTCACTCTTTAACCGTGGCGTGAAGTTTGAGTTGCGGGTATACGGAAAATGCATTGGAATAGAGCCAGCGTTCGGCCAGGTCGCGGGCTTCATCGAATGAAAGGCGCCCGTCATGGATGCAGCCGGATAGCGCGCGCGCCAGCCCGGCGCGCGCCAGTTTCAGGAAGCCGTAGGAGACGTCCGGCAGGCGCCAGGTGTCGCCGCCCATGGCCAGGATTTTGTTAGCTGGCACGGAAGAGGCTATTTCGACAACCGCGCGCTCGTATGCCGCCAGGTTGATGGCATGGGACCAGCACAGGTTCAGGCTGCAGTTGTCAAAGGCCTTGGCGATGGCGATCGCCTCCCCGATCCAAGGATACCCGAGATGAAAGAGGTCAAAGCGGGCTTCGGGATGCCGCTGCAGCAGGGGGATCATGTGCGTTATGCGCGCTTGCGTAAAGTCGTAGCAGTTGGTCCCGTACCCGCAATGCACCGCGATGGTCAGGTTTGAGCGCGCGGCGAGTTCTATGGCCTTGTCCTGTAAGAAGGAGAAGAACAGGGCCGCGCATTCCTCGCCCGCCATTTTTTTGCGCCGGAGCATTTTCATAAAATACCTGGCAGCCCGGCTTTTGCCGATTATGGCGGCGGGCGGGGTGGCCACCATCTTTACGCCAATCACGTTGTGGCGGCGGTAATCCTTGAAAACAATCGTCATTAATTCCAGGAAGGAATCCAGGCAGGTCACCTTGAATTTGTATTGTGTTTCGAGGTCCATGAGCCGCTCATGGAATTCCTCTTCCCAGAGCAGGTTTAACCTGACGATTGGAAAAGCGTAGGACACCGGCTGCTTGTAAAGATAATTATTGTTAAGGATCAGGCCGATCCTGCCTTTCTTACCCAGGAACCGGTCGGTAATGCCCGGCTTGTTTTGGCTGGCAATTTTTTCCGAGGCGGGTCCGTAGGTTTTGTCATTGAGCTCATTGCATCCGTAAAGGTCCTTCAGGGCGCGCCTTACGCCCTGCGCGAAGCCGGTATTTTTGATGAATTCATAATAAGGCCGGAAGAGCCGCCACCTTTTATCGAGGGATGCATCCGGATCCATCACGGTTTTGGCGTCCTTTGCGCTCATGCCGGCGCTGCGCAGGTCGCTGGCGGCATACTGGTAAAAAAGCCAGATAACGTCCGGCTTTACGGTAAGCCGTTTCTCCTCCGGCAGGAGGTGCTCGTGCGCATCCACCGCCTTCAGTCCCATGATATAATCGTGTAGTTTCTTGCGCATATTTGCAGCTAAGAATCCGGTTATGCATGATCATACGCCGCCGGCGGCTATAATCAATTCTTTTGCACAGTTGCGCGGCACTTCGGGGGGTGCCGCAGGACACAAGCCAGGCGGTGCTTCACATTTTACAGGTTTCATGTTAAAGTGCCCGCATGAAGACTCATGAACTCACGGAACAGGAGGCCCGCCTGGCCCTCGGGAATGCAAGGCGCATAGTCGTTAAAATCGGCAGCAGGGTTCTGGTGCAGGCTTCCGGCAAGCCCGAAACTCAGCAGCTGAAAGCGCTGGTTAAAGAATTATCGGGTTTGAGCGGGCAGAAGCATGAGTTTGTCATCGTCACTTCCGGCGCAATCGGCACCGGCATGCAGGCGCTCGATATGCGCCGCCGCCCCGCAAGTCTGCCGGAGCTCCAGATGGCGGCGGCCGTGGGCCAGAGCCGGCTCATGAACACTTACGACCAGCTCTTTGGCGCCGAGGGGAAAATCATCGGGCAGGTGCTGCTGACGCACGACGACCTCAAGCACCGCGAGCGCCACCTTAACGCCAAAAACACGATACTGACCATGCTGCGTTCGGGCGTGATCCCGGTCATAAACGAAAACGACGTCGTGGCCGTTGATGAAATCAGGTTCGGCGACAACGACCTCCTCGCCTCGCTCGCGGTCCACCTCATCCGGGCCGACCTGCTGGTGATGCTCACCACCACGGACGGCCTGCGCAAGCCGCTGGGCGAAGACAAATCGGAGCGGGTCTCCTGCCTGCGCGGCATTACGGGGGAAGTCCTGAAATACGCGCACGGCAAGGGGGGCGAGATTTCAACCGGCGGCATGGCCAGCAAGCTTGAGTCGGCGCGCATGGCGGCGGAGACCGCCGGCGCCATGGTGGTCATTGCCGACGGGCGCGAGCCGGGCATTATCCGGAAGATTATGAGAGGCGAGGATACCGGCACGCTCATCATCCCGGCGCGCAAGGGCGGGGCGCGCGAAATCGGCGGGCGCAAGGGCTGGATTGCGTTTTTTCACAAGCCCAAGGGCGCCCTGATTATTGACGAAGGCGCCTGCCGCGCCATCGAGCAGGGCGGCAAAAGCCTTCTGCCCATAGGCGTTAAAAAGGTTGAGGGTGTTTTCAGCCAGGGCGCCATGGTGGATGTCAAATCGTCCGAAGGCCGCCTGGTCGCCCGCGGGCTTACGATTTATTCCAGCCGGGAAATACAAATTATCAAAGGCTGCCGGACGGAGGATATTGCTTCAAAACTGGGCAGCAAGAGGGAAGACGAGGTTATTCACCGCGATGATTTGGTGCTGATGGATTTGGAGATGAATAAATAACCGGAAACGTTCAATAGAATTTTCGGGGTCAACGACCCCGGCTACAGTGAAAATGCCTCTAGTATATTTTGTAGCCGGCTGCGTTGAAGCCGGATTTGAAGTTTAATGTTGAATGTTTCTTTGTCTGAATGGGGAGTAAATCAATGACCTTGCACGATGAAATGGTTTCTATAGGCGAGAAAGCAGTGGCGGCTTCGCGCAAGCTGGCATTGCTGAGCGCCAGGAAAAAAAACGCCATTCTTGAGGCCATGGCCGGAGCCATTGAGGCTGGCAAAGATGCCATCAGGGCGGCCAATGCCAGCGACCTGGAGGCGGCCCGGCAGTCCGGGCTTACCGCCCCGATGCTCGAGCGCCTGGAGCTGACCGAGGCGCGCATCAAGGCCATGGCCCAGGGATTGCGTGAAATCTGCGCCCTCAGGGACCCGGTGGGAAGAACTATCCGCAAATGGGCCAGGCCGAACGGGCTTAAAATCATCAAGCGCCGCGTGCCGATCGGCGTCATTGCCATCATCTATGAGTCGCGGCCGAACGTGACCGCCGATGCGGCGGGGCTTTGCATCAAAACCGCCAATGCCGTCATACTGCGCGGGGGCAAGGAAGCACTCAATTCCAACCGGGCCATCGCGGAAGCCATGCGGGCGGGCGGCGGGAGTAAGGGGTTACCCGCAGATGCGATCCAGCTTGTGACAACCACCGACCGCGAGGCGGTCAGGGAGCTGGTTGCCCTCGAGGGCCTGGTGGACCTGGTCATGCCGCGCGGGGGCGAACAGCTTATCCGGGCGGTGATGGAAAACGCGAAAGTGCCAGTCATCAAGCATTACAAGGGCGTCTGCCACATATACGTGGATGAAAGCGCCAGCATGGAAATGGCGCTCAAGATCGTCGAGAACGCCAAGTGCCAGCGTCCGGCGGTGTGCAACGCGGTGGAAAAACTCCTGGTGCATGAGAAGGTCGCCGCCTCGTTCCTGCCGGCTATGGCGGAGAAGCTGGCCGCGCGCGGGGTTGAACTGCGCGGCGACGAAGCCAGCCGCGCCATTGTCCCCGCCATCAAGCCGGCCGGCGAAGAAGACTGGCTGGCCGAATACCTCGACCTTATCCTTGCCGTCAAGGTTGTTAAGTCTGTCAAAGAGGCGGCCGGGCACATCAACCGTTACGGCTCGCACCATTCCGACGCGATCATCGCGGAATCGGCCAAGGCGCGCAGAATATTCACGCGCGAGGTTGACTCGGCGGTTGTCTATGAAAACGCCTCGACGCGTTTTACCGACGGCGGCGAGTTCGGCATGGGCGCGGAAATAGGCATCTCCACCGACAAGCTCCACGCCCGCGGCCCGATGGGGCTCGAGGAGCTGACCACCTATAAATATATCGTCACCGGCAACGGCCAGGTCAGGGCATAAAAGTATTGTCAAAATATGGCAGGGCCGCACAGCCTGTGCGGCCGCCGGAAATTTAGTTTTTGTTACACTGCTGTCCAAAATAATCTGATTTAGCGGGATTACCGCTCAAATATTCGTTTAAAAACGCACGTTTTAGACAAGTTTTGCG
>JBAYWJ010000208.1:0-6768 GCA_041674125.1 Kiritimatiellia bacterium | reverse complement strand
CGCGCGTGGGATTCAGGAGCCGCCTGCGCCTGGATTTAAAGCAGCTGACGCAGGTTGAAGGCCTGCTGTCGGCCCTGGCGATGAATCTCGACCGGAAGGAGCCCGGCTACACCTTCATGGCCAAGGCGTTTTTCATGCAAATCATTTGTGCGCTTTCACGCTGCTATTCTGACCAGCAGCTCCAGGCCAGGCCTTCCCTGACAAGGATCGCCAGCGCCATCGCGCTTACCGAAGCCGGATACGCCGGCGCTATCAGACTCGGCGCCCTGGCCGCGGCGGCCAAAATGTCGCTGAGCAGCCTGCACCGCGATTTCAAGGCGGCTACTGGCTTCGCGCCCAAGGAATACCTGATCCGCCGGCGCGTCATGCGCGGGGCCGAGCTGCTCCGCCAGGGGAGGTTCAACGTAACGGAAACAGCCATGCAGGTCGGCTTCAACGACAGCAACTATTTCTCGCGCCAGTTCCGCGCGGTGATGAAAATCAGCCCCCGGCAGTTTCTGGCCCTCAACCGCGCCGGCGCCATGAAGGCCTGCGGCAAGCGTTTGGCAGGGCGATCCTGAAACGGTACAAACAAGAACGCCCGGCAGGTAATGAATTGAACCGGGCCGCGCGGCCCTTCTTTGCTGAAAAGGCTGCGCAGGGCAGGCAAGCGCTGGCCCTACTTTCCGGCGTCAGGGCGGGAAGCGGTGCGCCGCCAGTGGTAGCTGTGCAGGCTGAGCTTTTTCAGGAGCGGTTCCGGCAGGCGCTCGGCAAAATGGCCGCAGATGGTCCCTCCGGTTTTTGCGAGGGTGTACAGGAAATAGTAAGGCAGGTAAAGCGGGTGGTTTTTAAGGATGTATTTGAATTCGCCCCGCAGATAATTTATCCCGATCGCGGCGCTGGCGCCCATGCCGTGGCCGGGGAAAATCACGGTCAGCGAATAAACGCTGTCAAAGTAGCGCCGGAAGGCCATTTTAAGGGTGTAGGCGTGCGAGTGGATCACGGCGGAAGCGGGCTGGTAGACGGTGGCGTAGCCGGCGTTGAGCAGGTCGCGGGCAAACTGCTGGTCCTCGCTCATGATCAGGCGCTCGTCAAACGGGTATTTGAGGACGAGGTCTTTCCGGATCGCGGCGCTTACGTTCGAAAAAAATACATCCTTGAAGGCCAGGTCCGCGGCGCCTTTTTTTTCGCGGCGGACCTGGTCCCCGGGGGGGAAATGGTAATTGAGAAAATATTTCTCCGTGGGCGGGGCGTCATCCCTTGGAACCTGGCGCGAGTAAACCGCCCCCACCCGCCCGTCCGCGAAGGGCGCGATGAGGCTCTCAAGCCAGAAGGCGTTGCGCGGGAGGGCGTCCTGGGTTAAAAAAACGACGATATCGCCCGCGGCGGCCGCGGCGCCCATGTTCCTTGCGCGGCCGTGGGAGAATTTTTCGATTGGAATGACCTTGACCGCGGGGCAGGATTTTCCGATCTCGGTGGTGCGGTCGGTCGAACTGGAGTCGATCAGGATGATTTCTTTTGGCGGAGCGGGCTTCTGGGCAAGAATGGCATCCAGCAGCGCCGGCAGGAGCGCGGCGGCGTTGAGGACCGGGATGACCACGGACACTCTAAATTGTTTCGTTGTTTCAAGGCCACGCGTATGCATTTTACTAAGGGAAAGTATCGATTGTGAATGAAGCAAACGTCCAGCTTCCAACGTTCAACTTTTCCGTCCTAAACGGATCCGCAAAGGCGGAGAAGTATTTAGATTTTCTATTTTCTTGAACGTTGGATGTTGAATGTTTCCCCTTCCAGAAATAGTCATCTGAACATCGCTATCACGTGTCGGCAATGCCGGTCTTTTCGGCCTCCGGGGTCATCTGGTCGATGTGGCGCGGCAGGGCCATGATGCTGAAAAGGAATGAGGCCGCGCCGACCTGGACGCCGTTCACCAGGCAGATGAGCGCGAAGAATAGCAGGCGCTGCTGGTTGAGCGCACCGAATCCGGAGGAAATCCATTCCGTCACGACCCCCGCCGCCAGGATGATGCCGAGCAGTATGATCGCCCCGGACACCACGCACGCCCTCTCGAAGGTGAACCAGCGGTAGAACCACGCCACGACGGGGTCATCGTGCAGCCCGGAGAGATGCCCGTAGGCCTTGGCCAGCAGGCCGATGGTTATGATCTGTATGCTGAGGATGTTGAGGACTCCTCCGGCCAGCATGCAGTGGATATCAACGGCGCGTCCGCCGATTATAATCGGGCCGAAGGCCAGCGGCAGAGTGATCACCAGGCCCAGCAGCCAGAAAAAAATGCCCGGCGCAAGCATCATTGTCGTGGGGCTGTGGAGCATCATGAAGCGCAGGTGGCGCCAGCCGTCGCGGAATGAATGCAGCTTCGACTGTCCCTGGCGGGGATGGTAGACAATGTCCCGCTCTGTGATTCTCAGCTGGCAGCGGATGGCCCTCACAACCATTTCGCTGGCAAACTCCATGCCGGTGGTCACGCAGCGCAGCTGGCGGTAGGCTTCGGCGGTTATGGCGCGCAGGCCGCAGTGGGCGTCGTGCACCAGGTTTGAGTGAAACATCACCCTCAGCGCGAAAGACAGGAGCGGGTTGCCGATATAGCGGTGCAGCCTGGGCATGGCGCCCGGCCGGATGCTCTTCATGCGGTTCCCGATGACAAAGTCGGCCTTGCCGTCGAGGATGGGGCGCACGAGGTCGTCCAGCGCGGTGAAATCATAGGTCATGTCGGCATCGCCCATGACGATGATTCCGAAACGCGCGCTCCGGAATCCGGCCCGCAGGGCCGATCCGTAGCCGCGATGGGGCTCCGTGACAACGCGGGCGCCCTTTTCGCGCGCGATCTGGGCCGAGCGGTCGGTGGAGCCGTTGTCCACGACCACGATTTCCTCTTCCAGTCCAAGCCGGGCGATGCCCTTGCGGGCCATGTCAATCACCGTGGCGATTGAATCTTCCTCGTTCAGGCAGGGGATTATGACGGAAATACCGCCGGTCAGCTTTTGATGGGTGGATTCGCCGGTTGTATTCATCGCTTTTTGGAAAACGTTGAAGTGAAAATGAAATTAGAAACTGGAAATCAGGTTTTCCTGTTTATTTTCTGTTTATGAATTATCAAAATATCAGGCTGAATACCCTGTGGCTTGCCACAGGGATGAATGCCAAGGTAGGGCAAGGGCGTCCCGCCCTGCCGCGGCACGGTCCAGCCTTCGTAGCCAAGGGCTTTACTACGGCGGAGTAGGCCCGGAGGCCGTCGCCCTACCAAAGATGCCCTGTCCCGACCTCTTCGAGTCGGGACCGCAGGGTTCTTCACTCCCGGTTGCAAATGTTCAATTTCGAGTGGAAAACGCGTGGCATTCACTGCACGATTTCCTCGACAGGCGCCAGGGCATCCGGCTGGGGCGGAACGGCCTGTTCCTGGATAAACTGGTTGATCGTGGCGCCCCTGCCCTCTGCGTTTTCGCCGGGAGCCGGCGGGGTTACTGTGACAAACGGGTTTGGCGCGCCGCTCGCAGTCATAAGCGGCTGGAAGCCGCCGGGCGGAGCGCTTCCCTGGGGCGCCTGGAATGGCCCGAAAGGCGAGCGGGCCTGGGGAAAGGCTCCGGTGCTCACTTTAAAAAATGAATCAAGCGGCTTTGCCTGGAAAGGGATGTTGTTGGTGCCCATGGGCTGGAACGGCGAAGTTCTGCGCTTTTTCAAATCAGTGAAAAACGGCTTGCGCCCCCCGGCGGTGGCCTCCTGGATTGCCGCCGCGAACGGATTCACCGGCGGACCGGCGGGAGCGGCCGCAGCTCCCGCGCCGGCGACTGGGAAAAGAGGCCCGGGCGCCGCGGCTTTTTCCTTGTCCTTGTCCGGGCGCAGTTTCAGCACAGCCGTTTCGGTTCCCTTCTTTATGACCGCTTCCTCGTTGTCGTAATTGACGGACACGAGCTGGATGCCTTCGTAATTTTCGCCCACTCCGATCGAGAAGTTCTTATTGACCTTTTTATCCAGTATCCCCACGCGGATGACGCTGCCTTCATCAATGATGGATTTCATTTCAAGGTCCCTGGCGATAATTTCCCCGAGCGCCGCCTGGGCCGGGGCGCTCTCGGATGGCGCAACCTCGCCGAATGGCTTTTTGTCCAAGATGACCTGGTAGCGCGCGAAATCGTAGCCGGCTGTTGCGGCCGAGGCCGCGGCGGCGCAGGCCGCCAGCAAAACGGCTGCGAACACAAGCGCTCCGCGGCGCGCTTCCGGCGCGTTGCGAACGTGATTTGCGCTATTTGGTTTCATCGCCGCCATTATAGCCTTCCGCCATGCGCCGTTCAATCGTTTATTTCACCGCCATCACGCGCCGGGGCACGCCTTTCCGCAATCCGGACGATCCAGATGCAGGCCTCGTAGAGAACATACATGGGCAGGGCCATGATTACCTGCGAAAACATGTCCGGCCCTGGCGTGAGCAGGGCGGCCAGGACCAGGATGGCCACCGCGGCGTGCCGGCGTTTGGATTTAAGCTGGGCCGAATTAACGACACCGCAATACCCCAACCCCACGATGATCACCGGCAGCTGGAAGGCCAGGCCGAAGAGCAGCAGCAGGCGCAGGCAGAAAGCCATGTAGCTCGTGGCGGTCCATTCGGCGCGGATCCCCAGCCATGCGTGGATTGAAAAGAATATTTTAAGGGCTATCGGCAGTGTGAGAAAGTAGCCCAGCGCCGCGCCCATGAAAAAAAGGCAAAAGCCGGCCAGGCAGGCCATCCGCGCCGCACGGCGCTCCCGCCCAGTCAGGCCCGGGAAAACGAACCTGGCGGCCAGCCAGACTACCGCGGGCGCGCCCAGCAGGAGCGCGCTGCCGAGCGTGATCTGGAGGGCAATGGAAAAAGCCCCGGTGATATCAAGCGAGCGCAGGAACAATCCGGGGTCGGAGGTCACCGAGTCCAGGGGCGCGCAGAGCAGCCTGAAAATGACCGGCACCAGCGGCAGGCAGACGAGCGCGGCGGCCGCCAGGGCCGCGAACGACCAGAGTATGGTCCAGCGCAGGTCCTCAAGATGCTGCAAAAAAGGTTTTGGCTGGTCGGACATCTTCCCGTGAAATTGTTCATCGCTTAACAACATGGTTTAATGATTAAGAAATTGCGCCCGCAAGTCAATGCTTGACATTTCGCCCGGGGCATAGACCATATTGCCCTGAATCAGGAACGGGAAAAGGGACATGGAAAAAATATCGGCAGAAATAGCGGCCGGCAGGAGACTTGTTTCTGACGGCGCCTGGGGCACCCTGCTCCAGAAAAAGGGCCTCAAGCCGGGCGAATGCCCGGAGCTGTGGTGCCTGACGCACCGCGCCGAAGTCCTTGAAATAGCGCGCGGGTATATCGCGGCCGGGGCCGACATGATCAAGACCAACAGCTTCGGCGGAACCGCGTTCAAGCTGGATTTTTACGGGCTGTCAGAAAAAGCCGGCGAAATCAACATGGCAGCCGCGGCCATTTCGCGCGAAGCCGCCGGGCAGGAAAAACACGTGATCGCCTCCATGGGACCGACCGGCAAGATGCTCCTGATGGGCGACGTGACCGAGGACCAGCTCAAGCAGGCCTTTGCCGCCCAGGCCGCTGCCCTTGCGCAGGGCGGCGCGGACGCGGTCTGCATCGAAACAATGTCCGACCTGGCCGAGGCGCGCCTGGCGATCGAGGCGGTAAAGGAAAACACTGATCTTGAAATAATCTGCACTTTCACGTTTGAAAAGAACGCGCAGGGCGAATACCGCACCATGATGGGAGTTTCGCCTTCTGAAATGGCCGTTGCCTGCGCCGAGGCCGGGGCGGACATAATCGGGTCAAATTGCGGGAACGGGTTCGAGCAAATGCCGGACATCGCCGCGGAGATCAGGAAGGCTGTGCCGGGCAAGCCGCTCATCATCAACGCCAACGCCGGCATGCCCTTCCAGCGCGGCGGGGCAACGGTTTTTCCGGAAACACCGGAGATGGCGGCCGGGTTTGTACCGGCGCTCATGGCGGCCGGCGCGAACATAATCGGCGGGTGCTGCGGCACCACCCCGGAACATATCCGGGCCATAGCCAGAGCGGTGCGGGATTTGGGCTGAGCATGCCACAATAATGTGCCGTAAACATTGAACGCTCAACTTTCAACCTTGAATTTTGATTCAGGCTCACGTTAAGATCGGGTTTTAATTTTATTCTTATACAAAATCCGGATGCCTGGATTATAAGCGAAAAATAATGGCCGGCATGAAATATTCATATCTCCTGGTTTTACTTGCGCTGATGTTTATTGATTCCCGGACATGCCGGGCCGCGGTAAAGTTCCAGGATTCGATTGTAAAGATTTACGTCACGGCCCAGCGCGAGGATTTCAAGGCGCCCTGGCAGCCGGGGGGCGCCTTCTCCGGGAACGGCTCCGGCCTGATCATATCCAAAAAGCGCATCCTGACCAACGCGCACGTGGTTTCGGATGCGCGCTTCATCGAAATCCAGCGCGAAGGCGACCCGAAAAAGTACCAGGCCGTCGTCCAGTTTGCCGGCCACGACTGCGACCTGGCGGTGCTGACCGTCCCGGACGAATCTTTTTTTGAACGCACCCGGCCGCTGGCCATGGGCGCGGATTTGCCCAAGCTCAACGACGAGGTCATCGTCCTGGGCTACCCCATGGGCGGAGAGCGCATATCGCTCACCAAGGGCGTGGTCTCGCGCATTGATTACATCCCCTACTCCCACAGCGGCGCGGACTGGCACCTGGCCATGCAGGTTGACGCGGCCATCAATCCCGGCAACAGCGGCGGCCCGGTGCT
>JBAYWJ010000207.1:0-6796 GCA_041674125.1 Kiritimatiellia bacterium | reverse complement strand
TATTACCTTAATCCATACATCTTCAACGTGGTCGAGGTGAACCTCCAAAGCCAGCGCTTCGTTATGAGCGGAGATGACGCGATCTCGTTCCTTACCATGGACGGCTTCACGGTCAACGTCGAGGGGACGCTGGAGTTTGCCATCGAGCGCGACTCGGCCGCGCTCCTGACCCACCGCGTCGGCGACATGGAGGACATCATCAAGAAAATCATCCTGCCGCGCGCGCGCGGCTTCAGCCGCCTGGAGGGCAGCAAGAGCCCGGCCATCAACTACATCGTCGGAGAGACGAGGCAGAAATTCCAGGACAGCCTTGAGGCCCACCTCAAGGAAAAATGCATGCCCTGGGGCGTCGCCATCAAGTCCGCGCTCGTCCGCAACATCATCGTTCCGGAGCAGATCGCGAGCATCATCCGCGACCGCGAAATCGCCGTGCAGATCGCGAAAAAATACGAGCAGCAGATCGCGCAGGCGAAATCGAAAGCCGAGCTTACCCGCCAGGAAATGCTGGCGGTGCAGAACCGCGAAAAGGTGGCTGCCGAAACAGTCCTCATCCGCGCCGTGATCGAGGCCAAGCAGAACCTGGCGGTCAGGACGGTTGATGCTGCCCGCGAGCTGGAGGTGGCCAAGCTTGAAAACGAGGCCGCCACCTTCCAGGCCCAGGCCATGCTTTCCAGGGCCGAGGCCGAGCGCGACGTGATCCGCCTCACCAACAAGGCGCAGGCCGATGTCTTTGCCGAGCAGGTCAGGGCCTTCGGCTCCGGCCTTAACTATGCCAAGTTTGTCTTTTACCAGAGCGTTGGACCCAAGGTCAAAACGGTGCTGAGCGGCGACCAGCCCGGCGGGCTCGGAACGCTTTTTGCGCCTTTTCTGCCCGCAAGGTGAGCTTGAAAGGGATTACCATGAAATACATTGTTAAGCTGATTTCCGTTGTTGTCTTCACCGCCCTGGCCGCCTGGGGTGTTTGGACCTGGTTTTTCTGCAGATTTTACATTCCCCTGAACCACATGGCTGTCATCACCTCCAAAACAGGCGCCAATCTGCCTCCGGGGCAAATCCTGGCCAAAGAGGGTCAAAAGGGCATTCGCGAGGACGTGCTCGGCGAGGGCAGGCATTTTCTCAACCCGGTATTATACGACTGGGAAATAATGCCGGTGACTCAGATCCCGCCCTCCAAGGTTGGCCTGGTCACTTCCAAAATAGGCAGCGATTTGCCGCCCGGTGAATTCCTGGCGGGGCAGGGGCAGAAGGGCATACGGCGCGCCGTGCTCGGGCCGGGCAAGTACCGCATCAACCCCTACGGATTTAAAATCGACGTGATCGACGCCGTCAGCGTCCCGGCCGGCTACATCGGGGTTATCACCTCGCTTTCTGGCGAAAAAGCGCCCGATGGAGAATTTGCAGGCGACAACCAGAAAGGCGTGCGGCGCGACATTCTCCAGCCGGGGCTCTATTACATCAACCCCAAGGAATACACCGTGGACATGCTGGAAGTGGGCTTGAACCAGGTGTCATTGCTCGGCGAAAAGGGCAGTGAGATTGTCACCAAGCGAAGGATTGCAACGCAAAACAAGGCCACGGACGAGCTCCAGAGCAACGTCCTGAATGAACAGCGCCAGAGGCGCGAAAAGTATATCGCGCGCTCGGTGTCGCTGCTGGATTCCTCCAGCATGGAATCACGGAAGCAGGATAAACAGCAGGCGCCGGGCCCTGCCGCCGGCAAGATGGCCCAGGCGCCCCTGCCTCAGAAGGCGCTGGACAAGGACAGCCTGGCGACCTTTGTCATTTCCCAGTTTGTCGAATTCCCTTCGCGGGACGGCTTCGACATCAGCCTGGACATGACGGTTGAGTTCGAGCTGCTGCCCGAGGCGATCGCCATGGTTTTCAAGACGTTCGGCGACCTGCCCGCGGTGGTGGACAAGATCATCCTGCCCCAGATTCTCTCGGTTTCGCGCCTGAAGGGATCGGCCTACGGCGCCAAGGATTTCATCGTTGGCGAAGGCCGAGAAAAGTTCCAGAACGACCTGACCAAGTCGCTCGCCTCCACCCTCGAGGAGCGCGACATCATCATCCACGAGGCGCTCATCCGCCACGTGTCCGTGCCGATGGAGATCCTCGACCCGATCCAGCAGTCAAGCATCGCCGTGGAGCAGGATTTGACGAACAAGGAAATGCAGAACACCGCCCGCAAGCAGGCCGAATTGAACACCGAGCTCGGGCTGATCGAGCAGAAGCAGGGGCAGGTTATCCAGGAAACCGAAAAAATCAAGGCGGAAACGAAGGCCGACCAGGAAAAACAGGTGGCGGAAACCCGCGCCCAGGCCCTGAAAAAGGTTTCGGAAATAGAAAAGGAAACCGCGACCGTGCGCGCGCAAAAAACGCGCAAGCTGGGCGAAGCCGAGGCCAAAATCGTCCAGATGGTCGAGGGGGAAAAGGCCAACGGCCAGCTGCTCAAGGCCCAGGCCTTCAATGACCCGGTTGCCTACAGCCTCTGGGAGCTTGCCTCGCGTCTGGATGACGAGCTTCAAATCACCATCCTCCACTCGGGCGAGGGCACGCTCTGGACCGACCTGGAAAAAGCGCGCCTGGGTGATCTGGGCGGAGCGGCCGCAATCAAAAAAACAGGTTCTGGCAAGGACGCGAAGCCCGGGCAGACAAAGTAGCGTCATGGCATCGCGACCTAAAACCGATCCGAGCCGGTGGAAGATTCAAAGGGAGCGCTTGGCGCTGCCGGATGCGGAGCCTTCGCCGAAGGAAGCCGAACTGGCCTTGCGCCCGGCCATATGCCGCATCCTGCAAAACGTTGATGCGCAGGCCGCTTCCCCGCTGGCGCGGATAGCCGCCCGGTGGAAGGTGCTCGCGGGGGCGCAAGCGGCGGCGCATTCGCTTCCGGCGAAGCTTGCAGACCATGTTCTTTATGTATATGTTGATTCGTCGGCGTGGCTCTCGGAAATAAAGCGCTATGCCGCCGGCGGGATCCTGGCCGCGGTGCGGAACGAGTGCGGAGGTGACGCGGTGCGGACTGTCGCATACAGCGTAAACCCGGCCGCATTGCGCTCCATGAGGGACTTGAAATAAAACATGCCGCTTGGTTAAATCAGTCATAAGGCAAAGGAAGATAACATGAAACAGAATGCAGTCGAATTGAGGGAAAAACATCCCTTCACGCGCCCTTCCGTCCTGAGCGCCGGGCCGATCATTGGCCTCGGTTACCGCCCTCCCTGGCGGCTCGGAAACGTGTGCCAGGCCCGTTTCGCCGCGAGGCACGGGCTCAGGGTGATGCTGGCGCAGCAGTCGGCCCGCGAGATCGAGCGGACCGGCCGCTCCTTCCAGGACGTCATTGATAGCGCCAGCACCAGCGCCTTTGAAGGCCCGCTGGAGATACCCTGGGGCGCCGACGGCGACCACCTGCGCAATGAGAGCGAGGTCACCGCCGCGGCCCGGGCGGGCTGCACTCATTTCACCTACGACGTCACCGCAGACCTGAAGGAGGGCTTTGACGCCGTCGTGGAAAAGGTGGTGAAACTCAACGGGCTGACACACCAGGTCAAGGATGGACGGAAGTTCACGACCGAAATCTCCCTCGACGAGGGCGAAGCCACCACCTCCCTGGAGGAAGTGGCCCGGCTCCTGGCGGTGCTGAAGGATAAGCAGGTCGTCGTGGATGAAATCGCCCCGCGTTTCCCGGGTTATTTTGAGAAGGCAATTGATTATTATCGCGAGATAAAAGACGGCAGGCATATCAGAGACACGGCCGATTTTGAGATCTACCTGAAGCAGCTGGCCGAGTCGGCCGCCGCGCATCACTTCCGCGTTTGCATTCATTCCGGCAGCGACAAGTTTTCCATTTACCCGATCGTGGCGGAGATCCTCAAGAAGAATTTCCACCTGAAAACGGCCGGCACTTATTACCTGGAAGATTTGAAAATAGTCGCGCGCCATGACCTGGGGCTGTTCCTCGAGATATACGCTCATTCGTCAGCCCAGTTTGCCCGCGACCGGGCCACCTACGAGCTCAGCGCCAAGCCGGAAGACATACCCGATCTGCAGAAACTTTCCGGGGCGGAAATAGCCCGCCTGCTGCAGTCAGGGGCGGGGGATGACAACCTGCGCCAGGTCCTGCACGTCACCTACGGCTCGATCCTGACGGCGCGCGGCGGCGAAGGCAAGCCGCTGTTTGCCGGCCGGATTGAAAAAGTTCTGCGCGATAATTTCGTCGAGTACCAGGCGGAACTGTTCCAACACCTCGAGCGGCATTTCAAGTATTTTTTCGGTTCAAAATAGCTTGATTACGGCTTGCGTTGACGATAAAAATTAAACTCACAAGAATGGTTCTGTAAAACCGGAGGGAATAACATGAAAAGATACATATGCAACGTCTGCGGCTACGTATACGATCCGAAGCTCGGCGATCCGGACCACGGCGTCAAGCCCGGAACGGATTTCAAGGATATCCCCGATTCGTGGACTTGTCCCGAATGCGGGGTCGGAAAAGATGAATTTAAAGCCGAGGAATAAAAAAGACAAAACAGCTTGCGTGCCGGACCGTCGCTGACGGGCCCGGAAATATAATCAAAAAGGAGCATCGACATGGAATTCAAAGGCAGCCAGACCGAGAAAAACATCCTTACGGCGTTTACCGGGGAATCCCAGGCCAGGAACCGCTATACCTTCTTTGCCGGCCAGGCGCGCAAGGAAGGTTTCATGCAGATAATGGACATCTTCGAGGAAACCGCAAACCAGGAAAAGGAACACGCGCATCGCCTGTTCAAGCTCCTGAAGGGGGGCGAGGTTGAAGTTGCGGCGAAGTTCCCGGCCGGCGTGGTTGCGGCAACCGTGCAGAACCTGAAGGAAGCCGCCGGAGGCGAGCACGATGAGTGGACCTCGATGTACCCGGGGTTTGCCGCCGTGGCCCGCAAGGAGGGTTTTGAAGACATCGCCAAAATATTCGAAGCCATTGCGGTGGCCGAAAAGCAGCACGAGAAGCGCTTCCTCGACCTGGCGGCCAATATTGAAAAAGGCGTGGTGTTCAAACGGCAAAAGCCGGTTGTGTGGCGCTGCCGCAACTGCGGCTACCTGCACACCGGCACGGAAGCCCCGGCCAGCTGCCCGGCCTGCGCCCATCCGCAGTCCTACTGCGAGCTGCTGGGCGAGAACTGGTGACATTCCCGCGCCGGAAGCTGCCGTCGGGCCCGTCATCGCTGTCGCGGTCTTAATTCAAAGCGCGGTACTCCGGCCTGCGCGGTGGGGAGTTTTGACATGAAATGCAAGCTCGGCATGCTTCTGCTTTTCAGCTCCGGCCTGGCGGCGGCCGGCGCCGGTCCTTTCGACATATCCGCGGCGCTGAATGCTGAGCCGGGCGGCCCGGTGCAGCTGGTCGTGCGCGTCGCTATTCCGGACGGGCATTTGCTCTATGCCGACGACTTCAAGGTTGAAGCCGCGGAAGGCGGCGTGCTGGCGCCTTCTGCACTGCCGGTGCCCCGGAAAAAAAAAGACGCTTTTTCGGGCGGTGAAAAGCTGTTCTACGACCAGTCCTTTTCAGCGGTGTACCAGGTCGTCGATCCGGCCGGAGCGCAGCTGGCTTTCAAGGTCAGCTACCAGGGCTGCGACAAGACCACCTGCTTCCTGCCGGAGGAGAGGGAATTCAAGCTTCCGTTCGCAGGCGCGGCCGGCGGGGTCGGGCGGGGAGGCGCCCCCTCATCGGCGCCCGATGCGGATCCGGAAATTGCCAGACTGCTTGCGCAGCTGAACAATGACTATTCCGTTGCGGCAGCCCGGCCGGGCTACATGGATGCGGAAGGCTTCATGCAATTCCTCGACGTATCGCGCGGGCGCTCCTCAGAGCCCCTTTCGGTGCAGGGCATATGGCAGTCAGGCAAGGTCTGGCTGAGCCTGCTCGTCATGCTGCTGGGCGGGCTGGCTTTGAATCTCACGCCGTGCGTCCTGCCCCTAATCCCGGTCAACCTGGCAATCATCGGCGCCGGCGCGCGGGCGGTTTCGCCGGGCCGCGGGTTCCTGCTCGGCGGACTTTACGGCCTGGGCATCGTGCTGGCATACGGCGCTCTGGGCCTGGCGGCGGCCCTGACGGGCGCGCAGTTCGGCGCCATCAACTCTTCGCCGTGGTTCAACCTCGGCGTGGCGGCGCTCTTCCTTGTGCTGGGGCTTGCGTTGTTCGACCTGATTTCGGTCGATTTCTCGCGCTTCCAGGGGCGCCTTAATCTGGAAGGCAAGGGGGTCTTTTTCGTGATCATTCCCGGGGCGGTTTCGGCGCTGCTGGCCGGAGCGTGCGTCGCGCCGGTGGTGATCGCCGTTCTGCTGCTTTCATCCGATCTCTACCTGAAGGGGCAGGTTGTGGGCCTGTTCCTGCCGTTTGTGCTCGGCCTGGGCATGGCGCTTCCATGGCCCTTTGCCGGCGCCGGGCTTTCGTTTTTACCGAAACCCGGCAAGTGGATGGTCAACATCAAGCACGTGTTCGCAGGCATAATCATTCTTGCCGCCCTGTATTACGGCTATGCCGGCGCCAGGATGCTTCACGGATCAAGCCGCGCGTCTGGCGAGGCGGAAGCCGGCTCAGGCGCCGGTGCGTGGGCGCCGTTCACCGGCACAATGCCCGCCGCGCCCGGCAAGCCGGTGCTGGTGTATTTTTGGGCACAGTGGTGCAAGAGCTGCCATGCCATGAACAGGAACACCTTCAGCGACCCGCGCGTGGTTGAAAAAATGAATGATTTTGCCTGCCTTAAGTTCGAAGCTGCGAATCCGCGCGACCCGCGGACCGCGGCAATCATGCGCGCATTCGGCG
>JBAYWJ010000206.1:0-6874 GCA_041674125.1 Kiritimatiellia bacterium | reverse complement strand
GCGGTAGGATATGTCAATATCCTCGGTCAGGGTGTCGTCCTGCCAGTTGCCGGCGCTGATGATGGTTTCCCTGCGCCAGATGCCGGCCGTGCCGTTGAAGTTTATAAAAATCCCCCTGGCGTTGCGCGCGCCGTGCTCGAGCACGAAATGGGCGTCAAGGCAGATCGCCTGGCTCCTGGTGAGCAGCGAATAATTGCCGTTCAAATGCCCCCAGCGCGCCTGCACCATCCCGATTTCAGGAGCGTTGAAATAGGGAATCATTTTTTTCAGGAAGTCCGGCCGGGGCATGAAGTCGGCGTCGAAGATGGCGATGAACTCGCCCCGGGCGGACTCCAGCCCGTTTTTCAATGCTCCGGCCTTGAAGCCGCGCCGGTCGGCGCGGTGGATGTGGCTGATCGCAATGCCTTCCTTCCTGAACTTGGCCGCGCAGCCGGCGGCGATTTCACGGGTTTCATCGGTTGAATCGTCCAGCACCTGGATTTCAAGCTTGTCGCGCGGATAATCCAGGGCGCACACGCATTGGATCAGGCGTTCGACCACGTATTTTTCATTGAAAACAGGCAGCTGGACCGTCACGGCCGGCCATTCCGGCGGCGGCGTCACAGCCGCCACCGCGCCGCTTCGGCATTTCCTGTGGAGGAAAACCATCAGGTAAGCGTGAATCGAATATGCCGTCAAAATCAGCAGGAGGACAACGTATAAAATCATCAAAGCCGCTGTTATTGACTGGTAAAAATACATAACTTTCTTGTATTTGCGAAAGGAATTGAGCTTTAGAATTGCATAAATAACGGTGTTGTCAAGCGCCATTACCGCCGCCCGCAGCCGCACAGCGTGCGGTGGAAAAAAATCTTTCTTGATTTCAGCGCTACGACAAGGTAGATGTTTTAATCTTAAACAGCATGATAAAAGGGCGCACAATTAAACATTTTCTATCCCAATGGGTGCGCAATCCCAGGGAAATCGGCGCCATCGCGCCATCTTCGCGGAGGTTGGCGCATCTCATTACGGACACACCGGTTTTGAAACGCGCCCGGGCCGTGGTGGAGATCGGGCCTGGCACGGGCGCGTTCACGGGCCGCATTCTTGAGCAGAAGCACCCCGACGCGCTTTTCCTGGCGGTGGAGGCCAACGCCTCTTTTGCCAGTCTGCTCAAGGCTCGCTTTGCAAACGGGGTGCAAATATACCACGACAGCGCCAAAAACACGCAGGCCTGCCTGCGCAACCACGGGCGCGCGACCTGCGACTGCATCATCTGCGGGATGCCCTGGGGGCTGTTTGACGAGCGCCTGCAGGAGGATTTAATGTCCGCCATCGCCGGCGTATTGGAGCCGGGCGGAGAGTTTTCAACCTTTTCCTATCTGGGCGGGCCGTGGCTTTCTGACGGACGCCGGTTCAAAAAGATGTTGCCCAGATATTTTCAACGCGTGTCCGTCTCCCGCACGGTCTGGATGAATCTTCCACCGGCCTTCGTGTACCGGTGTGTGAAATAAGAATCCGGCGGCGCGGTCGGTCTGGCATTCTGAAATAACCTGATCAGTTTACCACACAGGCCCGATCATTATGGTGCTGTTTGTCGGCGAGTCATTCTGATACCATGCGGCAATGAAAACTTTTCATGGTCAGTTCATGCGCGGCGCCGTTTTGTGTTCGCTTCTTTCGGGTATTTGCGCGGAAATCTGCGCGGATGATTGCAGTCGCCCGTCGGCGGCGCCGCTCAATTCCGCCTTTGTGGATTTTATGAACGTGAAGAACGGGGGAGAGGAACGCGCCCGTGCCTTGGGAGGGCGCTGCCTGGGCTTGGCGCCGGCCCCGCTCGATGCCACTGCCGCATTCCGCGCAAAACCGCATCCGAAAAATTCTACGGAAACCTTGCCGGCGCATTATAACCTGCGCGAGGCGGGCCGTGTAACTCCGGTCCGCAGCCAGTCGCCGTTCGGCACATGCTGGGCCTTCGCCTCATATGGGTCGCTGGAGTCCTGCCTTATGCCGGCCGAGAGCCGTTATTTCTCGGTCAATAACCTGGCCAACCGCCATGGGTTCGATTACGGCTATGATGATGGCGGGGGATGGACGATGTCAGCGGCCTACCTGGCCCGCTGGGACGGACCGGCGGACGAGGCTGATGACCCATATCCAAATCCCGGGTTCGACCCTCCTGGCATAGAAGTTCAAAAACACATCAACGCCGTTTACTGCATTCCCCGCACCGGCACCCTTGACGATTCTTTGCTGAAGCAGGCGGTCATGGATTACGGGGCGGTGTATGTCGCCTTTTACTGGGATGAATCCGGATATAACAATGCCACGAAATCTTATTATTATTCCGGCACGAACCGGTCCCAGAACCATGCTGTTGCCATGGCAGGCTGGGATGACGCGTTCGGCCGGACGAATTTTTCACCGCAAGCGCCGGGCGATGGGGCGTTTATCATAAAGAACAGCTGGGGCACCAACTGGGCTGAAAGCGGTTATTTCTACATGAGTTATTATGAGCCGACTTTCTGGGGCGGCGTGGCGTTTTACGGAACTGAAAACCCGAGCAATCTGAATGTCAATTACCAGTATGACCCCCTCGGCTGGGTCACTTCATTCGGATACAGCAATAATGCCGCCTGGGGGGCCAATATATTCACCACCACCTCCGCTGTTGCAATCCGCGCGGTGGGGTTGTATACGCCATCAGCCAATACACAATGCCAGATATTGCTTTATTCCGATGTGGTTCCCGGTGTGCCCCGCAGCGGACTGCTGCAGGCCGTACAAACGGTTGAATTGCCGCTGGCCGGTTACCACACAATTGCCCTGGATTCCCAGGTGGCCTTGTCACGTGATACCCGCTTTTCGGTTGTGGTTGGCATGTATGCGCCCGGTTGCCTTTGGCCGCTGCCCGGGGAAATGGCCGTGGCCGGCTTCAGCAGCCGGGCGGCCGCCTCGCCGGGGCAGAGCTATATGTCTTTTGACGGCACTAATTACTGGTATGACGTTACCGATTACGATGCCTCCGTCAATTTTTGCTTCAAGGCGCTCGGTTGTTCCCTGGCCGAGGTTCCTGTTGCCGCCGGCGCCGTGGCGGATTACGACGGCGACCGGCTTTCCGACCCCTCATTGTGTAAGCCCGTTTCAGGGACATGGATGATAAAATATTCCGGGCGTAACTATGAGGCCGGAACCGTGAGCAATTTCACCGGGGCGGCGGGATGGAACCCGGCCTCGGCGGATTACGACGGCGACGGGCTGGGGGATTACGGCTTGTACAACCGGGCAACAGGCGAATGGGAGTTGCGCTTGTCCTCCGCCGGATACGCGCTTGTTAATCTTGCGAGCTTCGCGCTCGGATCTCCGGTGCCGGCGGATTATGACGGCGATGCCAAGGCTGACCCGGCCGTATACGAGGCAGCCTCTGGAACTTGGAGCATCCGGCTTTCTTCCTCCGGCTATGCGGTAATCTTGCTGGAGCAATGGGCGGGAGGCCCGGCCCAGCTGGCCGCGCCGGCTGATTACGATGGCGACCGCAAGGCCGACCCCGCCCTTTACCAGGCCCTTGGGAGCACAGAAGAGGGAAGTAACGACGCTTACTGGACCATACTGCTTTCCGGCGGCGGCTACGCATCGTTAACGCTGAGCCCGTACCTTGGCGGTCCCGGATGGACGCCCGTTCCGGCGGATTATGACGGGGATGCCAAAGCTGATCCTGCTGCCTGGCAGGTCCGGAGCGGCACCTTGAAAGCCAGGCTTTCTTCCAGCGGGTATGGCGAGATTGTTTTAACCGGTCTGCCGGGGATTTGACCGCGGGCGGCAGGATGGGAATGAAAACCATGCAAGGTTGTCAGCTAATGCCAGGTGCCGCATTTCATGTGGCGATTGATAACAAGGGGCTCTGGCCTAATCTTTTCCTGTTGCCGGGAGGCGATATAGGCGCCTTCATTTACAACCACCCCAGCCATGGATACGGGAGTAACAGCGATATCGAAATGTGGACCAGCGCCGACGGCGGCGTTAACTGGCAGCTCCGCAGCCGAGTTTCTTCCCATGATGACGACCCGGCAGCAATCCGCATGAATCATGCCGCGGGGTTGAACGCGCGCGGCGAGCCGGTCGTGCTGGTGAGCGGATACCAGGAAGGCCAGCGCAAGCCGTTGCTGCCTTTGCAGTGCTGTGTTTCGCCGGACTCGGGATTGACCTGGCAGCGTCATTGCCTGCCGGACTTGCAGGATCGCATTCCATATGGCCGCATATTGTGCCTGCCCGACGGGATGCTGGCATGCCCGTTCTACCGCGTAACTGCCTGTGCCAATGGGATGAGGAAGCAATCAGTTGAAATATTTGAAAGCCGCGATGGCGGCCAGTCATGGGCATTGCGCGCCCCTTTGGCGGATAACGCCAATGAAACGTATCTGTTGCGTTTGCGGAGTGGTTCATGGCTGGCTTCCTGCCGGATGGCGGTCCGGGACCCGCTCGATAACTCTTTGCCTCATGGCTCCGGCGAACGGTTGTTCCGCTCCGGTGACGAAGGCCGCACGTGGGATAAGGGCAGGCCCGTGTCGCCCCAGGGCCAGGAAAACGCGCATTTGCTTGAGCTGCATGACGGGCGTCTCCTCTATTCCTTTACCAGCCGGATCCCGGGCCTGTTCGGGGTCGTATATCGCATGAGCCGGGATGAGGGGCAAACCTGGTCGCTGCCCGTGGTGCTGATATCAATCCCGGCGCGGGACTGGCTGGTCACGGATTGCGGCTATCCCTCCAGCGTGCAGCTGCCGGATCGCACGATCGTGACGGCGTATTATTTCGGGCCGAAACAGCCCGGCGGCGGCCTGCCGTGGCACGACCGCTACCATATGGGAGTTGCCCGCTGGAAGCCGGATTGCTGGCCTGATCCGGTTTGATGCAGATTCGGGCAGAACCTGCGCGCGGAATCCACATGGCAAGCGGCTTGCATGAGGGAATAAACTGCAGTAGACTGACTTACATGGATTTTGATTTTACACCGCTGGTAATAATAGTAATCGTCCTGATAATTGGAATCGGGATAGCCATCTACATTAACAAACAAAGGCGCATGGCCGCCTTCAGGGCCATGGCTTCCAGGCTGGGATTGACTTTTGACGAATCTCACAATTATAATTTGGCGGAACAATACGGTTTTCTGAACAGGCTTGCCCGGGGCGGTAACAGGTATCTCTTCAACACCCTGTCCGGCTATTATCGCGGGCATCAGGTCCTCGTCTCGGATTACCACTTTGAGATACAAACCAGCGGCCCGAAAGGCCAGCCAAGGACGCAGCATGGCTACCTGTCGCTGTTCTCGCTTCAGCTGCCGGCAACCTTTCCCGAGCTTACCGTCGCGCGCGAGGGCCTGCTTTCAAAGATCGCCCAGGCTTTCGGCCATGATGACATAGACTTTGAGTCCGCAGAGTTTTCGCGCTCTTTCTGCGTGCGCTCGCCCGACAGGAAGTTCGCCTACGACGTCTGCAACGCCAGGATGATGGATTACCTGCTTGAAAACAGGGACCTCTCCTTCGAAATAGAGCGGAACGCGCTCGCCATGGTGTTTAATTCGCATCTGGTAATCGATAAAATCGAATTAAACCTGGCGCGCCTGCTGGAGATACGCGCGCGCCTGCCGAATTTTCTTTTTGAAAGGGCCTGACCGTGGAACCGTCCGTAATCATCGGAGTTATCGTAATTCTTATCCCGCTGGTTTTCGCCGTCGTTACGTTCAACGCGCTGGTGAGCCTCAAGAACTACATAAGCGAATCGTGGAGCAATATTGACACCGAGCTCAAGCGCCGCTATGACCTGATCCCGAACCTTGTGGCGATGGTTAAGGGTTACGCGGCCCATGAACGGGCGGCGCTGGAGCGCGTCACGGAGATACGCGCGCGCTGCGTGGCCAACAACGGCACGCCGCAGGAGCAGGCCGTGGACGAGGTGCAGCTGGTGAACGCCATGAAACAGCTCATGGCCGTCGTGGAAAAATATCCCGACCTCAAGGCGGACAGGCATTTCCTGGAGCTGCAGAAGGAGCTGATCAACACCGAGGACCGCATCCAGGCGGCCCGCAGGTTTTTCAACGGGAATATCAGGGACTTCCGCAACCGGTGCGAGAGATTCCCGAGCAACATCGTCGCCGCGCTCTTCGGCTTCAAGCCCCTTGGCTTCTTTGAAGTTCCCCCCTCGGTCCGCGAAGTCCCGGATGTCGGCAATATTTAAGTGGGCAAGTCGCTTACTGCGCCAAAGTGTATGGACCTGCCATGGAATAATTATTGGCGGAGAACCATACGCACCATTTATCTTGCTGTCAATTATGCCCGGATCGGCCAGGCTGATCTAATCAGCGTTGTGGGGACAAGCTGGCATGTCAGGACTGCATCTCACGGTTATACCCAGCGCATCAAACCCTGCGGGCTTGGCATTCACGGCCTGCCCGCCGCCGGTGATCTTGACGGCGACGGATTTGCTGATCTGATCGTTATCGTGGGCTCAGATTGGTATCTCCGTTTTCCACTTTGGGATACGCCCAGTTGCTTGGTTCGTATACGCTGAGCGTGTTATAATCTTATTGAAGAGCTAATCCGCATTGCACACGCTAAGTGTACTACTGTCCGGTAATTTCTTGTTTTACTGACAGGATTTTACCGCGGATGTCACTGATAATCAGAATCTATCATCCGTGTAATCGGTGTAATCCGTGGTTTTTCATTCTTTTACCTTGGTTGCGGCCCTCCTGGGCAGCGTTAAGAAAAATGCGGGCTAACGCCGGGCTCGCCACGCGTTGCGCGTGGCAAACTTTCCGGGGTTTTGCGATTAACTCAGCCTGCCCAAGAATCCGATCTGGAAAAAATGGGATATTTTAATGCTTGCGTAAGAATTT